>CAZBTA010000018.1:0-35916 GCA_964494515.1 uncultured Bryobacter sp. | reverse complement strand
GTACTCATAAGCAAAAAAATATATATATTTACACAACATCGGGGTTGGGGTTGGCCGGGTCGCACTTGCCCTGGATGGATTCAATGTAAAGGCGCTCGATGGCGGGCAGGTCTTTGCGGCGCGAGGCGAGCTCGCGGGCATGGCGAGCGGCCTCCCAGGCGCGGGTGGTGGTGCGCGGTTGGCGACCGAAGATCTCGTCCATGCTTTCCTGCTGGAATTTGGGGCGATAGTCGCCGGCGGCGGCCATGGCGACGCCCCACCACGGCATGGGGCTGGTGGGATCAATGCTGGCGGCCATGCGGAAGCTGCGTTCGGCCTCGCGGGCCCAGAAGGAATGGAGCTGCGCGACACCCTGCTGGAAGTAGAGCAGGCCGAGATGCTGGCCAATCGTGATGGGGAAGTTGATCTGACCCATGCCGCCTAACAGGCGCGCCGGAAGTGAGGGGGCGCCAACCGAGGGCGGCGGCGTGCAGCCGTGGCCCGCGTGTTCGGTGGCAGTGTGCTGGTTTTGCTGCTGCTGGGCGAACAGAGGCGCGGCGGCAAGACTGAAGAGCGAGCGGCGAGTCATGCCTCTATCGTAGTGGTTCAGGCGGAGGTTTTGGGGTGGACCAGTTCGACGAGGTGTTGCAACTCGGCGCGAGTGGGTTGGCGGTGGCGGGTGAAGAACCATTCCTTGATGGCGCCGTAAGCCGCCCCGGCGAGAGCGGCAGCCACAACTTCGCGCGGCAGGCGTTGGGGGGGCTTAGGCATGCCGGCGAACAGGATGTCGCGGATTGCGAGCGTCATGGCGGCGTCGATCAAGGCGCCGCCGGAGACCTGACGGCTGCAGCCGCTGTTCTCACCATGAAGGCGGGCGAGGAAGTCATAGGTGGCCAGCATTATGGCGGCCATGGCGGCCGTGCAGGCGTCGGTGAACTCGATTTGACGGTGGGCCAACAACTGTTCGAAGTCACCGGCGACGAGCGCGTTGAAAAGGGCGTGCTTGTCGGCGTAGTGGTCGTAGAACGTAGCGCGGTTGACGGCGGCGGCCTGCGTGACGTCGGCGACGAGGATGTCTTCAAACGACTTCTCGGTAAGCAATTGCCGCAGGGCGTCCTGCAAAGCCTGACGCGTGCGGCGGATGCGGGGATCGAGCGTGGGTGAAGCCGTCGACATGAAGCTCTTAACAAAGTATCAACTTTGCCTGAATCCTTTGGACGACATATGTCGTCCTATAAAGCGACAGATGTTGGATAGACAGCAAAAGTCGGAAAAAGAGGAGAAAGAAATGCGAAAGTTGTTGCAAATCGATTCAAGCCCGTCGGCACACTCGGTGACCCGGCAGTTGACGCGTGAGTTTGCCACGGCATGGCGCGAGAAGAACCCTGGCGGTGAAGTTATTCATCGTGATCTGAACGCGAAGCCGCCGGCTCCGATCGATGGGGAATGGATTGGGGCGAGCAATTCCGATCCCGCCACGTTGACTCCCGAGCAGAAGGCAACGCTGGCCTTCAGCGAAGAGCTGGTGAATGAGCTTGAGCAGGCGGACGAATATGTGTTTGGGGTGGCGATGCACAACTTCAGCATTCCGGCCGTTCTGAAGCTGTGGGTGGATCAGGTGGCACGCCCCGGGCGCACCTTTTCCTATAGCTCAGCCGGACCGCAGGGCTTGCTGCAGGGCAAGAAGGCGACCGTACTGGTGGCCAGTGGCGGTGTGTACGCGCCTGGAACGCCGATGGCGGCGATGGATTCGATCGAGCCCCAACTTCGCACCTTTCTGGGATTTCTCGGGGTGAAGGATGTGGAGTTCATTCGCGCTGGTGGTACCGCGAAATTGATGTCGCCGACGGTGGACCGGCAGGAATTTTTAAGGCCGGTTGTGGATCAAGTTCGCGCTGCTGCGTGGTATTGATGGGCTAATGGCATTTACGTCCCTCCGGGGCAAAAAAGTTTTGGTGACCGGCGCCGCGCGGCGCATTGGCAAGGCAATTGTGACGCGTCTCCACGCCGAGGGCGCCGATGTGCGGATCCACTATGGCAACTCGCGCGCCGAGGCTGAAGAAGTGAGTGCACTGTGTGGCGGGGCTCCCATCTATGCCGCTGATCTTTCGCGCGTGAGCGAAATCGAGCGGCTGTTTGAAGAAGTGGGAGAACTCGATGCGCTGGTGAACAACGCGGCCCGGTTTACCAAGATTGACCCGTTGCTGGTGACGGAAGCGGATTGGGACTTTATCCACTCAACGAATCTGAAGGCTTACTTCTTCTGCGCGCAGCAGGCCGCGCGGCGCATGATGCAGCGTGAAGAAGGCGGTCGCATCGTGAACATCTCATCGATCGGTGGCATTCAGGCCTGGCCGGAGTATGTGCATTATTGCGCCTCGAAGGCGGGCGTGATCCATATGACGCGGGCGCTCGCCCGGGCCTGGGCGCCAAAGATCAGTGTGAACTCGGTGGCGCCGGGCGCCGTGCCGTTTGAAGAAGCAGGCACGCCCCCCTTACAGGCGTTGCTCGAGAAGACGCCGGCGGGCCGCTTTGGCACGGGGGATGAAATTGCGGACGCCGTGGTGTACTACCTGACGGCCACGCAATTCGTTACCGGGCAATTGACGGTGGTCGATGGTGGCTTGACGCTGGTTTAGCGGGGGCAAGGTGAGCGAAGCGCTGAAGAATTCCCACGGAGCGGTGGATGGGTCGGGATACACGCGCGGAACCGTGGCGGTGAGCCGTGAGGCGAAGCTCAGGACGGGGAGCGGTAGCTGTCCGGCCCCATTGGTGCGGCCGAGCGGCTTGCCGTTCAAGCTGACCAGCACGCCTTCGATCGGATAGCCGCGATAGTTGAGTTGGACGAGTTGCGGATATAGCAGGACAAATTCAATCGGCAGGTTGAGGATGATCGGCTGGATTGGCTCAGGCGGGCCGACAGTGATCATTGTTTTGGCGTATTCAGAGGAAACGATGCGGCCCGGTTGTGCGGTGAGCCTGTTCTTGCGCCGGTAATCTTCGACGGTAGTGAGGCCTTCATCGCGGATCTGCTTGTTGAAGGTGTCGGCGGGGATGGTGCGGACAACCGACTTTGTTGCGGCGCTGACCCAGTAGGTGCCGGCGAAAGGGAGCTTGAGTGTGGGGGGCTTCCAGTAGCCTTCGTGGCGGACGGACTTCCAGCGGAGATGGATGTAATCGTTGCCCGGCAATGGCAGATTGACCACGCCGGGCGTTGCGACTTCATGCGTGCCGGGCACCAGAAACAGAGCTGCGAGAAATGCAATCACCTGTTAGTCAGGTTAGAGGATTCCGGGGTGCGCGCGCTTTGGGGCTCGAAGGTAAAGCTGGCCCAGAAGGATTCCCATTCATGGGTTGTGACGCTGGCGGGGATCATATGCACGGCATGGAGACGCGTCCTGGCAGCGGAGGTGATGGGGACGCTGAGCTTGCCCATGGCATCGGTGCGGCCGACGACCTTATGGCCCGCGGCGGTGGCGATTTCAAGCTGCACGCCCGCGCAGGGCTTGCCATCGAAGAGCAACTGGATGGGCAGGGATTCGCCAATGGCTACCTGAGACGGATCCGCAAGTGGCACGATCTCGATGCGGAGGCCAAGCGGCGTGCTGAAGTTGGGTGTGGGCTTGCCGGCGACAATCCACGTCTTGGCAAACTTTGCATACATCTCGCGGTTGGGCCGATTCGCGTGAGGCGTGATGGCGAGGCCTTCTTCCTTGAGGTAAGCGGCAAACTTGGCGGGCTCCATCTCGAGCAGGCGTGGCGCGGTGGATACCGCGAAGAACTGGCCGCCAGGTTTGACGTCGAACGTGGTGTGCGTGGCGCGGCCCAGCATGCGCCAGTCGCCCTCGGGCCACGACTTGAGGCGGGCGGGATCCACGGCTTGTTCTGACACGGGGAAGCTGTCGCCGGTGTGCGCCGAGAGCAGAATGCGAGCGCCGGGCGCAGGGGTGAATGTTTGCGGCATCAGGTAGAGGTCATGAGCCTGGAGGCTAGCGGCGATCAGGAGCAGGAGTTTGGTTGGCATTGGCGATTCCTTTCAAGCGGGTTGCTTCGGTGCGCATTTGAGTGGCCTGCGCGGGTTGTTGTTGTTTGTCGAAGATGCGGGCGAGGTCTTCGAGGATGGCGGCGCGATCGCCTGGCTTGCTGGTGGGCGTGGCGCGGTAGACGGTGCTCAACAGGTCAGTGGCGCCAAACAGATCGCCAAATTGTTCCCGCAGGAGCGCGGCTTCGTGGAGGCCGCCAAGATAATCCGGGCGCAAATCGAGCAACCACTGCGTGGCCTTTTCCGCCTCGGCGAAATTGCCGGTAAGGCGCAGAGCGCGGGCATAGAGAAACTGTAGTTCCACATCATCGGGTACCCGCCTGGCAAGGGGGGCGACGATGGCTAGCGCGACGGCTGGCTTGCCGCTTGAGAGGGCAAGCCGGGCCTGCTCCCTGGCGCTATCCACAGGGGCAGCGCCAAGGAGGAGAAGTAGCAGGACCGGTATCATGGCGGGCCTACTTGACCGGACCACCGCCGGGTTCGCCCGGATCGATGTGACGACGATCGCGACCCGAAGGACATTCCGCCAGATACGGGAACTCCGTCTTGTAGGGCGCATCGTTGACATTGACGCCATCGCCGAGGATGTTGTTCGGGGCCTTGTTGAAGCCCTGCACCAGCACACCGCCCACGACGACGCGCAAGGCGATGTCGGTGACGTCATCCATCAGACGGCGGCCATTGGGATACCCAGCGGGATCACCACCGAGCACGCCGAGACGATTGGCCTGAGCGGGAGGGGTGGCGGGGACGCCGGTGTTGAGCCGCAACAGATCGGCCACCGGGCCGGCAGGTGTGCCCTGCGCGGCGATGGGCGGCGCATAAGTGACCAGTGGTAACAGGTCAGTGCGCGGAGCGGGCGGAATGGCAACGGCGCCGTTGTAGGCGGCGTTGACGATGCGCGCCAGCACGGGGTCGAGCGCAAAGCTGGCGAACTGCGCGTCGTCCTTCGGCTGGGACATCGAGAACTTGTCCTTTGAGCCGGTGCCGATCAGCAACTCGTTGAAGAGCGGCTGACCCATGCGCTGCACCTGACGCAGATCACCGATGGAGGTAAGCGGATTGGGCGAGCGGCGCACGGTAAGGCGCGGCCGTGAGGTGGTGCCCCAGGCGCCAATGGTGGCGGCGGGGGCGGTTGCTGCTTCCACGCGGCCGGTGGACGTGATCATCTCGATTGGTACTTCAATCGCGATGGCGTTCACGGCGTAGCCGGAGACGGTGTCAGCGGCAAAGTTCATGGCGGCCTTGTCTTCGTCACTGGTCAACACGGCGGGAACACCAGAGCCGAGCGTGCGCAGATTCAACGTATCGAAGGCGCCACCGAGATCGATCCAGAACGGATCATCGACAGTGCCGGCGAAGACGTTGACGCCGTTCGGCAGCGAATACGTGCCGGCCTTGTAGAGCGACGAGTAGTCCATCGTGCGGGGGCCAGCATTGGCCGGCACAGCGTACAGCGGCTTGCCACCGATGTTGGTGAACGTTGTGGCGTTGCCGTTGCGGATCATCGTGACGCGATAAGGCTGACGCTGGCCGAGGCCGGGGCTGTCGAAATCCTTGATCTGCGGCGGCACGATCATCGTGCCGGGCGCGATGGGAGCCGGGGAATTGGCGGGCGTCACAATGCCATTGCCCGCGCCGGCCATGGTGGTGAACAGGCTGGGCAGGCGCTGTTCGTTGTCGAACTGCACCTGGAAGATGACATCTTCGACGGCGTCATGATTGTTGTCAATCTTGATCTCGTAGAGGATGCCTGAATCAAAGGGGAAGTAGTTGGGGCCGTTGGCGGGCTCGAGCAGCGGGTCGACACAGAGGATGAAAGTGACCTTGCTCGGGCGCTGATTGGCGGCCTGCGAAGAGTTGTAGCTGACGAAGGCGAAGAAATCAGTGATGTCAGCCTTGTGATCGAGTGCCGTGATGGGGGCCTCGCGGTGGTTGGCGGCGGATAGATTCGGGGGAAGGCCCAAAACGAGCGCCAGCCCCGCGGCAATGACGGATTGAACGGTACGCATGTGAGTTGCGGGGTACTCCTTTCAGATGTGTCTACGAAGTACCCGCGCAACTGGATTTAGCCTTTTTTGCGATGCAGGGCGAGATAGAGCGTTGGGACGACGAGCATGTTGAGGGCGGTGGACGTAAAAAGTCCGAACAGAATCACCATCGCCATCGGCGCCTGAATCTCGCTGCCCGGTTGACCGGCACCCAGCGCAATCGGCACCAGCGCCAGGCCGGCGGCGAGCGCCGTCATGAGAATCGGCGCCAACCGCTCGAGCGCCCCGCGCTCCACGGCTTCGCGCAAATCATCCACGCCTTCAGCGACACGCAGGTGGCGGATGTGCGAGACCAGCATGATGCCATTGCGCGTGGCGATGCCAAACAAGGTGATGAAGCCGATCAACGAAGCTACCGACAAGACGCCGCCCGACAGATGCACGCCCAGCACGCCGCCCACGAGAGCCAGCGGCAGATTGAGCATGATCAGCGCGGCCTCGAGCGATGAGCCAAAGGCCGTCGCAAGAATGAGAAAGATCGCGCAGATCACACCAGCGCCGAGAACAAGCAGACGGCTTGATGCCTGCGCTTCACTTTCGAACTGGCCGCCGTACTCAATGCGGTAGCCGCGCGGGAACTTCACCTCGCGCCCCACCGCGGCGCGGATCTCGTTGACCACATCGACCAGCGCCCGCCCCGCCACATTGCACTGCACGACAATCTTGCGTTGCACGCCCTCGCGGCTGATGAAGTTCGGGCCGCGATCTTCCGTAATGCGGGTCACCGAGCTGAGGGGAACCTTGGCGCCGGAGGGCGAATCGATCAGCACCTGAGCAAAGCCGGATTGCGGATAGCGCAGCACAAGTGGAAAGCTGAGCTGGCCTTCAAGAATACGATTGACCTCGGTGCCCACAAAGGCGGTTTGAATATGCGACGCCACTTCGCCCGGTTTAAGCCCGTAGCGGCTTGCCGCCTGCGCATCCGCCCGGACGCGCAGCAGCGGGATGGCGCTCTGCTGTTCAATCGTGAGATCCACAACCCCCGCCACCGGCTCGATCGCCCCGCGCACGCTGCGGGCGAGGCGTGAAAGCTGGGTCAGATCATCGCCAAAGATCTTGAGCGCGATGTTGGCGCGTGTGCCGGAGAGCATGTGATCAATGCGATGGGAGATCGGCTGACCAATGGTGACATTGGTGCCGGGAAGCAGCGTCAAGCGCTGACGGATCTCTTCGAGCACGACTGCTTTGGGCCGATCCTTCATGCGAAGGTTGACGTCGACCTCGGCAGACTCCACACCCTGCACATGCTCATCGAGCTCGGCGCGCCCGGTGCGGCGCGCGGTCGAAACCACTTCAGGCACTTCGAGCAGAATACGCTCCAGGCCCCGCCCGAGGCTGTCGCTATCGGCGAGGCTGGTGCCGGGGATGGTGACTGCGCTGAGGGTTAGCGTGCCTTCGTTGAAATCCGGCAGAAACGCTCGTCCGGTTTGCGCGAGATCGATGCCAGCAACGATGACGAGCAGTGAAGACGCGAGTGCGATCAGCCGGGGATGCGCAAGAGCGGCACGCAGCAGGGGCCGGTAGAGACGCTTCAAAACGTCGATCAGCCGCGGCTCGGTGGGCTGGTTGGGCAAGAGATAGGAACACAACGCGGGCGTGATTGTGAGCGCCACCAGCAAAGAGGCGGCGAGGCTGATGACATAGGCAAAGGCAAGCGGCGCCAGCAGCCGGCCCTCCACACTTGTCAGTGCAAACAGCGGCAAGAACACGAGGCCGACGATGAGCGTCGCGAAGACGACCGAGCCACGGATCTCGCAACTGGCCCGATAGATGACATCGATGACTGGCTCGCGACCCGCATTCTCGCGGAGCCGGCGCATGATGTTTTCAACGTCGATAATCGCATCGTCGACCAGCTCGCCCATCGCGATGGTCAAGCCGCCGAGCGTCATCGTGTTGATCGTAAGGCCCAACCAGTCGAGCGCGATCACGGCCGTCACCACAGATAGCGGCAGCGCGATGAGCGTGGTCACGGCGGCGCGGAAGTTCATCAGGAACACGATCACCACCAGCACGACAAGCAACGAGCCATCACGAATCGCGAGCGCCAGGTTGTCGAGTGCGCGTGAGATGAAATCCGCCTGGCGAAACACATTGCGATCGATCTTCATGCCGGTGGGCAAGTTGGCCTGGATCTCGTCGATCGTTTGATCCAGGCGGGCGGTGAGTTCGAGCGTATTGGCTCCCGGCTGTTTCTGAATGCCGATCACCACGGCGGGGCGGGCATTGTGTGAACCCTCGCCACGCTTGATGGCGGGACCGATGGCAACATCAGCAACATCACGGACGAGAATCGGTCGGCCGTTGCGCGAGGTGATGGCGATGGCGCCGATATCATCGACGGTGGCGGCACGGCCAACGCCCTGGATCAGATACTCTTGGCCCCCACTGGTGCGAAAGCCCGCTGAAGTATTAATGCTGCCCGCGCGCAAGGCGGCCTCAAGTTCATTGATCGATACGGCGTACTCGCGCAGCAGCTCAGGCGAAGCGAGCACCTGATACTGCTTTTGATCGCCACCCGTCGGGATCACCTGCGCGACACCAGGCACTGATAGTAACCGGCGCCGGATGACGGTGTCGGCCGTGGTGCGCACGTCCATCGCCGAGTGGCGATCCGACTCGAGCGTAAGAAAGACAATCTCGCCCATGATCGACGACACGGGGGCGAGATACGGGGGCTTGACGCCCGGCGGCAGTGAGCCAGCAGCGAGGGCGAGCTTTTCGTTGACGGTTTGGCGGGCCTCAAGAATGTTGCGGCCCCAATCGAACTCGACCCAAATGACGGCAACGCCAACTGCCGTGGCGCTACGCACCCGGCGCACGCCGGGCGCACCGTTGATCGAAGACTCAATGGGGAACGTGACCAGTGATTCCATTTCGACGGGCACCATGCCGGGCGCCTCGACAAGGATCGTCACTGTCGGCGCCGTGAGGTCTGGCAAGACATCGAGAGGAATGCGCAGCGCGGTCCAGGCGCCCCAGACAAGCAAAGCCACGGCGGCGAACAGCACGACCAGCCGGTGGCGAAGGGACAAGGCAATCAGACGTTCAAACATCGGGCTTGGCTCCTAGTGGACATGCCCGTGCGCTGGGGCTTGGGAAGAAAGCGTGGAAAGGCGGATCAGATGAGCGCCGCGCGTGACAATGCGCTCGCCTTCGCTCACGCCTTCGAGGATCTCCACCATGCCACCTTCGCGCTGGCCGAGCTTGAGCGGGCGCCTCGCGAACGCCTCGCCTTCCAGCTGGACATAGAGAATGGGGTTGCCGTTGTCATCGACCAGCGCGGACTCGGGAACGACGGGGCGCCGTTCGCTCGCGGCAAACAGAAGCCTCGTGTACACCGTTTGATTGATCGCGATCAAGCGGGCACGGTTGTCAAACGCGTAGATGACGGGAAACGTGCGTGACGCTGAATCGACCACGCGCCCCACCGTAATCAAGCGCGGCAGGGGCCGGGGCTGATCCACGCCGGGAATCTCGAGCTCTGCTCCCGAGAGCTGCCGCATGCGGGGGAACTCGGATTCGGGCACGATTGCCGAGACATAGACGTTGTCGAGATCCACAATCTCAAACAGCAGATCACCCGCCTTGACGGTGGACCCTGTGCTGGTCTTGACAGACTGGATCACGCCCGCAATGGGGGCGCGGATGACAAAGCGCCGTGTGGCATCATCCTGGGCGGCGTTGCGTGAGGATTCGTACTGCTTGAGTCGGGCTTCAGCGGCGGCCAACCGTGCGGCGGCATTTGCCTCAAAGACGCGAGCCTCATCGAGACGCTTGGCCGGTGCAGCGCCGGATTGCACGAGCCGCTCGGCGCGTGCGCGATCGCGGCGGGCATACTCGAGATGGTTGTTGGCCTCGGTGCGCGCGAGCTCAAGCGATGCGGGATCTTGCAACGTGGGTGCAGGCAGGACGAGATTGGCCAGTGGCTGGCCAGCCGTTACCGCAACACCCGGCGCCAGGCGTGGCTCCAGCACCAGCCGGCCATCGAATGGCGCATCGACGGCGGCCTCTCCACTGGCCCGAGCCGTCACCTCGGCGGGGATGCGCAGCGATTGGCGGAGGGCGCGTGATTCGACCAGTGCGGTGGCAAAGTCGAGCGTCCATTGCTGTTCTTTGAGAAAGCTGATCTCCTCGCCAGGCGCTTCCTCCTTTGCTGGTGGGCGCGTTGTGACGACTTCTACCTTGCCCAGTGAATGCGTGTCATCAATGCCTTCGCCATGGAAGTGGATGCTGAGCTCAACCGGCCCCACGCGCGGTGGCGTAACGGTAACGCCAAAGATGCCCGGTCGCGAAGGCGCATCAGCGGCAAACACGGCAGGCGTCTGGCCCGGCGCGGCTAGGTGGACTTCGACACGCCCCGCCCGAATCGCCTTAAACGTATCGAGCCGCGTAAGGTGGATCGCAAAGCGGCTGGGCTTGCCCTGGGCCAGTACCGGGTATTCCACAAAGAGTTCGGTGGCGCGACTCCAGCGCGTGGCGCTCACGGCGGCTTCTTCAGGCTCGCTGGTGGCCTGTGGCGCGGGGGCGGGACGCTGACACGCCAGCATCATGAGGCAGGGAAGAATGAGCAGACGCGGGTTCACTTGGTTAGCTCCTGACCGAGGACGGATTCGAGATGGATCTGGGCCATGCGTACTTCGGATTCGAGGTCGAGGCGGCGCAATCGTGATTGGTGTCGCAGGCGCCAGGCATCGAGCAACTGCAGCAGCGGGATCTCGCCTTCGGTATACGCGACCGTGGCGATGTTGACGAGCTGTTCGGTGTTGTCGGTATAACCATCGAGAGCCGCACGCCGCAGCGTGAGATGGTTGGCCGCCGCATCGAGTTGTGCGGTGATGCGGCGGGTAAGCAGATCGAGCCGGGCGGCGATGCGATCCTGTTCCGCATTGTGACGAGCCACTTCGGTCTTGCCCTGGTTGAAGAGCGGGATGGCGACAGAGACGCCCACCACCGGGCCATTGGCGATGATCGGGGCATTGAGCTCGGCGCGCTTGAGTCCGGCAATTACGGAGGGCTCGGGGATGCGCAGGCGCTGGGCCGCGCGTTCCTCAAAGCGGAATTGCTCCATGCGCTTGCGCTCGGCGGCTACCTCCTGACGCGCGGTGAGGGCAAGCTCGCGCAGGGCGGGCAACGTGATGGGACGCGATGCGGGCAGCAATGTGCCGCTCAGTGGGCCGAGGGTTGTGCCCACCGGCAACCATGTCAACAACTCGCCGCGCTCTAAGGCGGCAGTGGCCTGAGTGGCGGCAAGCTGCGTTAGGAATTCAGCTCGTTCCTGCTCGGTGCGCAAGCGATCGAGCGATGAGGATTCGCCCTCACGCTCGCGCGCTTTGAGCCAGGCGATGAACTTGTCAAACTCGCCGATGGTTGTGGCAAAGGCCTGCTCGCGTTGCTCGGCGGCAAGCGTACGGTAGAACGCCATCCGCAAGGCCGAGCGCGCCGACCACAGCGAGCCGGCGACATCGGCCTCCACCGCTGCTGTTGCGGAAACCGATGCCTGCTCGAGAATCGCCCGGCGGCCTGAAATCGGCAAGCTCTGCGAAGCCTGGTAGAACTCGGTGCGCCCGGCGGCTTCACGCGAGATGCTGAGGACCGGATTGGCAAGCAGCGTGCGACCGCGATAGTCAGCCGCGGTTTGCGCGGCACGAGCTCGCGATTCCCGCAGCAGCGGGTTCTGATTGAGGAAGAGAGCAGTGATGGATTCCTCGGTCCATGATTGGGCTTCGAGGCTTGTGGCCAGAAGCACAAGGGGCAAAAGCATAAGCCACCTCAGGGGAGATCAGGTTGTCAGGCAATAGGGGAGGGTCCACCCGGACGGGCGGTTAGAGGTGGGTAAGCGAAGGTGGGGCGCGAGAGGGAAGCTGGGCGATTCGCGGGGGATCGTGATTGCAGGGTTGGGGCGCGGCGATTGCGTGCGCGGACTGCTCAAGCGAATGCGCATGAGGCGAGGCAGGCAGATGGATCCATAACGGATCAGCGGTGGTGCCATCACCAGCCAGCCATTCCATCCAACGAGCCTCGTCGGATTCTTCCGCCGCCTCCCACACAGGATGATCATGATCCTCATGCACGGTGAAGTGCGAGTGATCGTGATCGTGCGCGCGGGCATGATCGCTGTCGGCATCATGTACATGAGCGAACGGCGCTTTGGCAAAAGCCATTAGCGTTGCCGCGATCATGAAGATGTGGAGAGCGCGCTGCACTTGACGCAAGTGTAACAGGCTAGCGAATGAACTGATCGACGAAGTCGGCGCCAAGGCCGCAGGCGATGTAGTGCTTGCGGCACATTTCGATTTTGGAGAAGACGTCTTCGTAATTGACCACCTTGCCTGCCTCATCAACGTAGATCATTGCGCCTGTGATGTGGAACAGCGTGATCATCTGCGGTACGTCGGCGGGCACGGTAAGCGTGTGCGTCTCACCTGGCGGCTCAAACACGTAGCTGCCGGCAACGGCCGTCCAGTCGTGTTCGAGATACTTCCATTTGCCCTCGATCACGTATCCATGCACGGGGGCGGGGTGGCGGTGGCGGCTCAGAATACCCGACTTGCGCACGCGCAAAAGATTGACCCAGTAGCCCTGGCGAGTCGACAAGCAGAGCGGGCGGAACCAGACGTTTTCGGCCTGGGGCACCCAGACACGTTCGTCATCAGGCAGGACGCCATTGACGACGATGTCGCGCGCCATTTCGGCGGGATTGAGCAGCATGGAGATTACGTTATCAGGTAGCCGCCATCGACGGGAAGCACCACCCCGGTGACGAATGCCGCCGCGGGAGACGCCAGAAACAACGCCGGCCCTGTGATGTCTTCCGGCTTGCCCCAGCGGCCCATCGGGGTGCGCTTGAGGATGGCGTTTGACCTCTCGGCGTCCTCGCGCAGAGGTTGGGTGAGCGGGGTCTCGATCCAGCCGGGCGCGATTGCGTTGACGCGGATACCAGCGGGCGCCCACGAGATGGCAAGGCTCTTGGTGAGCTGGGCGATGCCGCCTTTGCTCGCGCTGTAGGCGGGGGCGGGGCCACTGCCCTGAAACGTGAGCACGCTCGCGATGTTGATCACCGAGCCGTGTGTTTGCTCGAGCAATGGCTTGGTGGCCGACGCCATGCGCATGGCGCCGTTGAGGTTGATGTCGATGACGCGGGCGAAGACATCGGGGTCATGCTCTTCAAGCCGGCGGATGACGCCAGCGGCGTTTACCAGTACATCGAGGCGGGTAAGCGGGGCCACTGCGGTGGCGATGCTCGCTGGGTCGGCTACGTCGAGGCCGGTCTCAATGCCGAGGGCGTGCACCGTGGCGCCCGCATGGCGAAAGGCCGCCGCGATGCCCGCGCCAATGCCGCTGGTGCCGCCGGTGACGAGTACAACCTGGCCGGTGAAATCGAAGTGATAACTCAAGGTGCTCCCTATTTTAGTAAGGAGGCAGGTAGGAGGAGAGCGACTCGAGAAAGCGCAGCAATGCCTGTCGTTCGAGGTGATCGAGAAACACGGCGCGCTTGTGCATGTGCAGCACCTGGGCGAGCGAGCCAACCGCGCCATCGTGCATGTAAGGGGCGGTGCGCATGGCTTCGCGCAGGGGGGGCGTCTTGAACATTTGGCCGAAATCGTTGGGCTCGAGTTGTTGATTGGTGAACTGCGGGCCGCTGTGGCAGCGGGAACACTCGGCCTTGCCGAAGAAGAGCTGGCGGCCGAGCTCATGCTCGTTGGTCCAGCGCTCGCGCCGGCCACGGCGGAAGTCGTCGTAAAGCGAGGGCGGGGAAGTCAGTGTGCGCTCGTAGGCTGCGATGGCCCTGGTGATGCGCTCAAGTGTCACGGCCTCAGAGCCGAACGAGAGGCGGAAGCGCTGGCGGTACTCGGAGATCTCAGCGATCCGGCGCTCAAGCTCTTCGCGCGTGTTGCCCATCTCGATCGGGCTGAGGAGAGGGCCCTCGGCCTGTTGTTCAAGAGAGCGGGCGCGGCCATCCCAAAAGAACAGGCGCGCCGACTGGAGGTTGAGCACCGAAGGCGCATTGAACTGGCCCCGCGCGCCGCGAACGCCGGTTGAGACAGGGTTGGGGTCGGAGAAAGCGCGGTCTGGCCGGTGGCAGGAGGCGCAACTGACCGTGCCATCGACAGAGAGCCGTTTGTCAAAAAACAATTGGCGGCCCAGGTTCTCGAGCTCGCTCGCGCAAAGAGGAGCGAGCAGGACAAGAGCGAGGCCGCCAACAGGGATTTTCATGCTCAGGAACTCACGCGGAATTCCTGGGACAAAACGGCTCAATTAAAGTTCAGTCAGATGTTCGATGCGACCGGTGGAGTCGCCAAACTTTTCCTGCGGCACACCCAGCACGTCGAGCATGCTCAGGTGCAGGTTGGTCATTGGGGTGCCACGCTTGTAGCGCAGGTGGCGCCCGCCGGGCAAACGACCGTTGCCACCACCGACGAGAACAGTGGGCAAGTTGTGGTGTTCGTGCTTGTTCGAGTCCGAAATACTGCAGCCGTAAAGCAGCATTGAGCGATCGAGCAGGTTGCCGTCGCCGTCCTGCGTGCGCTTGAGCTTGGCGAGCAAGCGGCTGAACATATCGACGTGGTGCTGGTCGATCTTCTGCAGGCGCTCGATCTTGGCCGGGTCGTTGAAGTGGTGCGAGAGGCCATGGTGGGCATCGGGTACGCCGATTGAACGGTAGGTGCGATTACCGCCCTCGCGGCCGATCATAAGCGTGATAACGCGGGTGATGTCGGCCTGGAAGGCGATCGTCATCAGGTCGAACATCAGATCCACGTGCTCTTCAAAAGTCGGCGGAATGCCGCCGGGCTGATCAATGGCGGGGATCGGCGCTCCGGTGGCGGCGCGCTCTTCGGCCTTCTGGATGCGGCGCTCTACTTCGCGGATCGACTCGAGATATTCATCAAGCTTGCGCCGGTCGGTGGTGCCGAGCGTGGCGCCCAGCTTTTGCGCGTCGGCGCGGACGAAATCAAGCAGGCTGCGATTCTGCCGCGACATCATGGCGCGAGCCGCCGGATCGGTGGTGTCGCCATCGCCAAACAGGCGCTCAAAGACGGCACGTGGATTGGTTTCGAGGGGAAGGGGAGTCGTGGGCGAGCTCCAGCAAAGCGTGTTCGAGTACGCGCAGCTGTAGCCCGAGTCACATCCACCCACCATGCGATTTTCATCGAGCCCGAGCTCGAGCGAGGGAATCAAGGTGCGTGAGCCGAGCTCTTTGGCGGCAATCTGGTCGAGTGAGGTGCCGGCCTGAATGTCACGCTCGGTCTTGCGCGGGTGCACACCGGTGAGCCAGGTGGCCCCGGCGCGAGCGTGATCGCCGGCGCCATCGCCAAGCGCTTCACCCTGTTTGTGATCGAGGCCCGAGAGGACATTGACGTATTCGCGATAGGGCTCGAGGGGCTTCAGCGTGCGCGGGAACTCAAAGCCGCGGCCGTCGGTGGCTGGCGTCCAATCCTTCATGATGATGCCATTCGGCACATAGAGGAAAGCCATGCGTGTGGGCTGCGTAACGGCGCTGCGTGCCGGGGCGGCAAGGGCGGGCGACATGGCGTCGAGCATCGGCAGGGCGAGGGCTGTTCCGATGCCGCGCAGGAAGGTGCGACGACCCAATGCTTTGCGAGTGACGATCATGACTGTGGGCTTCTCCTCATCTGAAATGGCACGCTGTTCACTATGGATTCTACTAGGGCCGAGAAGCGGTAGTTCCCCTTCGCGGCATCGCGACGGATCTGACGCACAATCGGCATATCGGCGGGTTCGAGCCCGCGGCCAAGCGCGTAGATCAACAACTTCTCCGCCAGACAATCCACAAACTCATCCTGGCGGGACATCAAAACCTGTTTGAGGCCGGAGGGGCCTTCGAGCAAACGGCCGTTCGGCAGTGCGCCGCTCGAATCAATCGGAGCGCCGCCTTCCGTCTTGCGGAACTTGCCGATGGCGTCGTAGTTCTCAAGTGAGAACCCGAGCGGATCGAGCCGCGAGTGGCATGAAGCGCAGGCCGGGCTGGCGCGGTGCTTCTCGAGAGCCGCACGCAGATCCTTGGGCGAATTATTGGCATGATCTTCAAGATCCGGCACGTCCGGCGGCGGAGGCGGGGGCGGAGAGCCGAGCACGTTCTCGAGAATCCACTTGCCCCGCAGCACCGGTGAAGTGCGCGTGGGGTAGGAAGTTACAGTAAGCACGCCGCCCTGGCTCAGAATGCCGCCGCGCTCGGCCGGGTTGACCGCGACGCGACGGAAGTAGCTACCCTTCACACCTTCGATGCCATAGTGGCGGGCGAGCCGATCGTTGAGGAACGTGTAGTCGGAACTGAGTAGATCAACGACGCTGCGGTCCTGCTCGATGATGTGCGCGAAGAAGAGTTCGCTCTCCTTCTGAAAGGCCGCGCGGAGCGATTCGTCAAACTGCGGATACTTGTCGGGATCGGGCTTCCAGCCAGCGATGTTGCGCAACTGCAGCCACTGGCCGGCGAAGTTGTCGACGAGGGCTTTGGACTTGGGGTCGGCCAGCATGCGGCGGATCTGGGCGGCCAATTGCGGGCGCAACTGCCGGACAGCAGCAAGGCGGAGAAGCTCGTCATCCGGGATGCTCGACCACAGAAAGAACGAAAGGCGCGAGGCCAGTTCGAGGTCGCTCACTTTGTGTGAAGCACCAGCGACAATACCGGCGGGTGTTTGCTCCACGCGGAAGAGAAAGTTGGGCGAGACCAGAATGGCGCGCAAGGCGGATTCAATACCGGCATCGAAGGACTTGCCGTCCTTGCGCCCTTCCGCGAACAGCTTCATCAACGGGGCAAGCTCGGCAGTGGTAACCGGCCGGCGCCAGGCCCGGCGAGCGATCGGCAGCAGGATCTGCTGCGCGCATGCTGGTTCGCCGGCAAGCGTCGTGGGCCGGCAGGTGAAGATGCGGCGACGGCTCGGGGTATCGCCCGCGCCTTTGGCGTCAAAGGGGCCACCAATGGTGATGTAATCAACCGCGAGGCCAAGCGGCGGTGGCGGCGGCACGCCCGGACGACGGGATTGCACACCGGCTTCGCTGCGTAGTGATTCGGCCAGCAAGCCAGCCGAGATGACATGCATGCCCGCCTTGAGCGGCACGCGGATTTCGAAATTGCGGGTGACCTGGTTTTCTTCAGCCGGGTCGACATTGGCCGCGAGCAGTTTGGCGCGAGAGCCGTCGACACGGATGTCCAGTTGGTTGACGGGCAGCACGGGGTCTGGCGTGCCCCGCATGCGGACGAGAATCGAGTATTCCGCATCGAGTGGGAAGTAGCGTCTGATTGCCAGGCCGCCACGCATGGTGAGCGGCATCTCATCGACACTCAGGGCTTCTCGCGAGCGAGCCGTGTAGCGCTCAAGCGCGGGTGTTGCCTTTACGGTGCCCACGGCCAGGCGTGCAACGCGGCGCGCGGTGCTGATGTACTTCTCGAGCAGCAGGGGCGAGGTGGTGAGCACGGAGCCGATGTTGTCAAAGCCGTAGCCGGAGTCGTCGGTGGGCAGGGTTGCCGAATGATCGAGATCGAGGGCCAGCAGATCGCGAATGGCGTTGGAGTATTCGGCGCGATTCAGGCGGTGCAGCGTCGGGGTACCGGGGTTGGGCTTGGCCGCATAGTTGGCGTCGAGGATCTTCTCGATGTGGTCAGCAACCATGGTGCGCGGCTCATCAGCCAGCTTGGGACCGTTGGGCGGAGGCATCTCGCCGGCGCGCACTTTGCGGAGGATCTTTTCCCATTCGCCGAGATTCTGCGGGATCGCGTTGAGCTTGAGCGATTGCAGCGAGATGCTGCCCGACTTCAGCTTGTCGTTGTGGCAGCCAAAGCAGGTGCGCGTCAACGTCTTCTGCACCGCGTCGGCGCCCGGTTGTTGGGCGAGAGCGGTGACGGCGGTGGTAATGAGAAGGAACGGCCGGATCAAGCGTAGAATCCCGTTGATTTATAAATTATCATCTTTACGATGCGATTTCTTCCCCTGTTGATTCTGACGATTACGGCCATGGCCGAGGTAACAGGCAACAAGCTGATTGAGGCGGTGCAAAAAGGCGACCTCAAACGGGTGGAGTCGCTGCTGCGAGCGGGCGCGAAGGTGAACGAGGCGCGGCTGGACGGATCGACGGCACTGGGTTGGGCGGCAAGTCGCGAACAGGTGGAGATGGTGGCGGCGCTGCTGAAGGCTGGGGCTAACCCGAATGCCGCCGACGAAAACGGGGAAACTCCGTTGATCGCTGCTGCCGCCAATGGCAACCTCGCCATTGTGGAGGCGCTGCTGAAGGCCAAGGCCAATCCGAATGCGCGCCGGTGGAATGGGGAGACCGCGCTCATGGTGGCCACTGGTGGCAAGAATCCGCAAGTGCTGGAGCGATTGCTGGCGGCCGGCGCCAAGGCTGACGTGGCCGAAGAACGCTCGGGGCAAACCGCGCTGATGTGGGCGGCCTCCGAGGGCAGCGCTGCAATGGTGAAGGCGCTGGTGGCGGCCGGGGCGCCGGTGAATACGATTTCGAAAAAGGGCTACACGGCGCTGCTGTTTGCCGCGCAGGCGGGAGACCCGGCAACCGTCGAAGCCCTGATCGCCGCGCGGGCCGATACAAAGTATGCGTCTCCCGATGGCGCCAATGCCTTTCTGATCGCCTTGGGACGGGGCCATGACCGTGTGGCGTCGCTCCTGTTAAATTACGGCGTGGATGTGAACGCGCGCGACAAGAATGGCGGTACGCCGCTGCACGAGGCCGTACAGCAAGGCAAGATCGAGCTCGTCAAACAACTCGTGGCCAAAGGCGCCGACCTGACCGCGCGCACTGCACAGACGTCCGGGCGCGCGGCATTTTTCCGCGTCGGTGGGTTGACGCCGTTTTTGGCCGCCGCCCAGACCGGCAATATCGAGATGATGAAGACGCTGCTAGCGCTTGGGGCGAATCTGCGCGACCGCAATCCTGATGGGGTGAACGCGCTGCAGTTGTCGGTGTTTGCTCGCAAGCTTGCGCCAGTGAAGTTTCTGGTGGAGTCTGGCGTGGATGTCAACGAGACCCGTCTGAATGATGGCGGCGCGCTGCATGCGGCGATCCGGTTTGGACTGGACGATATTGTCGAGTATCTGGTGGCCAAAGGGGCGAGCCTGACGGTGAAGGATCGCTTTGGGCGGACGCCGCTTGAGGAAGCGGAGTTTGAGGCGCCGAAATCGACAATCGAGTTGATGCGGAAATTGACCGCCGCCGCCAAGAAGTAGGCTATACTGGGAAGGTTCTCTTGTTCGGGCCGTAGCGCAGCCTGGTAGCGCGCTTGCTTGGGGTGCAAGAGGTCGCGAGTTCAAATCTCGCCGGCCCGACCATTTGGAACTCCCTCCTTCGTTTTTTCTCATTCCCAACAATTTTCAATTTTCTTGAGACGCGATAAGTGTCTTGTTTTGTGTGTGCTGCGCCGCAGGTTGCAGCTCGGGCAGGCTGAAGTGTGCGTTTTGAACTGTTAGCTATAGCGTAGAAATTCGAGGAGAATTTATGCGAATTATAGCTGTTTTATTGGTGGCGCTGCCTGTGCTGTGCGCCGCCTCGGCCGAGTCGAAACGACAGGCGTTTGAAAGGGCGCGCGCTGATTATCTCGCCGCGCTGCAGGAAGAGAAAATCCGGGCCTCTGGCGATGCTTCTCTTGGGCTAAAGGGTGATGAATGGATCCGAAAATCGCCGCCGGAATTTCCGGAATGGGAAGCTCGCGCGATCGTGGGCTATCACCAGGCAGGTGCGAGCTCGTCGGAATCCTCGCGGCATGCGTTTCTCGATTTCTATATCGTGCGCGGGCTGGGGCGGGGTGGAGCGGTGTACGAGGCGCCATTCAACGTTTGGGGTAATGTGCGGGTGGCGAGTAGCCCGCGGCAAATCAGTGCTCCGGTGGGTCAATTGCGAGGGGCGCTCGCGCGAGATCTGAAGTCAATCCAGATCAATGAGTTGGCCCAGGGCGCCGAGTTTGTCAGTGGTGTTGGCGCCAGATTGGCTTCGTTTGTTCAAACGGGCGGACGCGTACGGCTGCTCGAGGCGGTGGCTTTCTTTGGCGGCAGTGGGAGCATGACGATGCCGTTCAGCACCGCGACGCTATATCGTCAGGGTGACCGCTATGTCGCCTATGTGCCGGCCGATCGCGAGCGGTTCTACCTGAGCTATGGCGCGGGGTTCCGCCTGTCCACCTTTGAGCGCAGCCGTCGCCTGGCGCCGCCCGGGACGTATATGGTGACGCTTGGGCAGGATCAGCGCATCTCCGGCGGGCGCTTTCATGGCGCCGCGCTGCGCATGGATGTGTTCTACCCGCTACCGGTATCGAGCAAGGATGGCCGCTGGCAAAGCATCTTTCTGTTTGGCACGGTGAACCTGCGGCTGGCGCGCGGGGCCGAGCGAGTGCCCCAGTTCATGGAACGCATTTGCACGACGGCGGGCGAGGCTGGATGTACCGGCCTCAAAAGTTTCGCCGACCCCGATGTGCAGGTCGTCATGCTGGGAAGCAATCGGGATACCTACCGGATCGGGATCGGCGTCGATTTGGTGAACTTGCTGGCGAGCCTGTTTTAGGCCGACTTGTAGAGCTCAACGATGCGGGCGAGTTCCGCTTTATGGTCCTCGCGCACCGCACAAAGCGGCGGACGCGCCGGACCGGCGGGGATGCCCATCATTTCCATCATTTCCTTCATCACCGTAACCTCGTAACCGCGCATCTTGTCGCGCAGCGCATAAAGCGGGTGGACGTATTTGATGAGGATCTCGTTGAGTTTGGTGAAATCCTGCTTCTGGCCGGCATCGGCAATGGCGAGCGAGATCTTGGCGCTGACGTTCGAGATCGAGCTGGTGTAAGCCTGCACACCGATTGACCAGTAGCCACCGGCGCAATCGTCACCGAGGCCACCCACCCAGGCGAGACGGTCGCCGAGCTTGGCCATGATGCGCTGGTAGGCCCGGATGTTGCCCTGGCCATCCTTCCAGATCTCGAGTGTCGGCACGGCCTCGGCCAGGCGCGCCACCTGATCGGGAGTGAACGCGGCCCAATCGCGCGAATAGAGCGCGAGAGGCAGGCCTGTCGCGTTGGCGATGGTCTTGTAGTAGTCGATCCAGCCTGCTTCAGGGGCGTTGATGTAATAGGGCGGCATGACGAGCAGTGCGTCGGCGCCAGCCTTTTCCATACGGCGGGCCATATCGGCGCCGATCACCGTGTTGTAGCCCACGCCAGCCACCACGGGCATGCGGCCCTGGGTAGCCTTGACGGCAACCGAAACCACTTCGGCGGCTTCTTCAGCCGTCATCGAATAGATTTCACCCGTGCCCCCGGCGGCCACAATGGCGCAGTAGGGATGCTGGGTCATCTCATCGACGTTCTTTTCAAGAGCGGCGAGGTCGAGGGAAAGATCTTGTTTGAAAGGCGTTACAGGGAATCCGAATACGCCGCGGAGCTTGTCGCGTAGTTGGGACATGGGTCAGAAAGAAGTTTATCTCAGAATGCGGCTTAGGCCGCGGTAGCGAAGATCTGATCCAGCAGCGCCACCGCTTCGTCGCGCAACTCGGGAGCCAGCGCGGGGCGGTCCGCGTAAGCCATCGAGGCAGGCGTGAGCGCTTCTACCTGGTCAATCAGACTGTCGGCAAAGTTGAGAGCCTTCTCTTCATCCACCTGCACCGGGAAGGTGGCGACCAGAATCATGCCGCTTGGCATCTGGCAGAGCAGCATGTCCTGCCGGCGACCGCGCTGCATCTGGAAGTTGTGTTCGCCGACTCCAAGCATGCGGCCAAGTTCGCCGCCCGTGCTCAGCGTGGCGGCGACGATCGGGCCGATCGAAGGCGGCAGGTGCTGGGATTCGGTATGAGCGCTGGCGACAACGGTACCCACACGGCTGACCAGTAGCACCTGGCGGCACTGCTCGCGACCGATGGCGTCCTGAAGAATTCCGGAAAGGCTGCTGTTGATCATGGCGCTTTACTCGAAGTAGTTTTTGGCAATCGACGGGTCAACGCGAACGGCCATCTTGCGGCAGGCCGAGGCTTCTTCGTGTTTGCCGCTGCGGTCCAGCAGTTCGGCAAGCGCAAGGAAGGCGTCGCCGAGGCTTGGATCGGCACGCAGCGCCCGTTCGTAGTAGTGCATCGCGGCCGGGATCTCATTCTGATCCTCAAATGCACGCGCGATGCGCATGCTGAGCGGAGCAAGCGGAATGCCGCGGTTCTGCAAGGTCTCAAACAGGCTCACGGCGTCTTCCATGTTGCCCTGTTCAATCTCAAGACCGATCAGCGCTTCGGCCGCCTCACGGCTGGCCGGCTGTTCACGCAGCGCGTTCTCGAGGATCGCGCGGGCCTGATCCATGTTGCCGAGCCCCTGCATGGCGAGGGCGAGATTGATGCGGGCTTCCGACCAGTATTCGTTCTCTTCGCAGCACTCGTTGAAGTGGCGCACAGCTTCTTCATAGCGGCCCGCACCGAGGCAGTTGAGGCCGAGGCGGAAGCGCAACTCCGGTGTAAAGCCGTCGAGGCGGATCAGATGCTGGGCCGCGGCGATGGCTTCTTCATGGCGGCCAGAGGTCTCGGCGGCGAGCATGTAGTTCCACCAGGCGTTTGAATTCTCAGAGTCGATGCTGGTGAGGTAGGCAAGGTGCTTTGCGGCCGAATCGTACTGCTCGCGGGCGATCAGGATGCAGGCGAGGTTGTAGCGGGCTTCGCGGTGATTGGGCGAGGCCTCGAGACACTTTTCGTAGTCGGCGATGGCAAAGTCGGTATTTCCCATTTGTTCAAGAGCGTAGGCGGTAAAGAAGTGAGCGGTGGGCTCACCTTCGGCTACCAGCGGTTCGCAGGTCTTGATCAGGCGCTCCCACTCAAGCGAGGAGGCGAGATCATGCAGTTGGTGTTCCCAGTTGGCGGGGCGAGCCGTGGTGTCCGGCTGCGGCGGACCGAGCAGAGCCTGGGCGGCACGAATGCCTTCCTTGGCCATCTGGTTGCCCGGCGAGCGGGATTCGACACCGCGGAAAACATCGAGAGCTTCCTGTGGTTGGTTCAGATGCAGACGGCAGATGCCCAGCGCGAGAGCGGCCTCGGTCCAATCCGGATGCTGTTCCACTTCCGGCTGGAGCAACTCGGCGCCTTCCTGCCATTTTTCCAAACGTTCCATGCAGGCCACGGTCTGCACCAAAAGGTCGGCGCGGACGGGGACAAGCTTGAGTAGACGACGGAAGGCGTCAAGCGCTTCCTCGTACTCTTCGAGGGCGAGATGGAAGTGCGCCAGAGCTTCGAGCTTGCGCGCGGCAATGGCGGCCGGTGATTCGCTGGGGAGGCTTGCCGGAACGAAGGATTCCTGTGGCTCACCACTCCGCTTCAGCGGCATTTCGATAATTTTCGGGGCGCGGGCAGCGTTCGGCATGGCAGTTAATCCCCTCAGTTAACTCCGCTCTCGGGGCGAGGCGGAAGCACGGGTCCCAGTTGGAACAGAGACGGAAATGGCACAGGCGGAACGCGGTGGCTGCGACGGGGCTTAAAGCTCACGACTTTGTGTTCGACCTGATTGGCGTTGACCGGTTTGAATACAGAGCTCTTCCATTCGCCGGCATCGCACGCGGTGGCAAGGCCCTGCGTCGCGTCCAGTTTGCGGGCGAGTACATTCAGCGTGTCGCCAAACTCTTCGGTGTCGGCGGCGAGCAGATTGAAGTTGAGCAGCCCGGAGACGGAGAGCGGTACCGCCGTAAACGGCTCGATGCTCGCATGGTCTTCGACATGAGCGACCGGAGCCAGTGCCGCGGCGGCGGGAGGCTCGACCGGCGCCCACTCGGTGCTGTCGGTAAAGGTGAAGGTCTCTTCGCTGGTCGGCAGTGAATTGAACGTCGAGGTGACCTGGCTTGCCGCATACGGATAACGCAGGCGGATGCGTGGGTCGATCTCCTCGCGGTTGCCGAGCGGTGTGTGTGCCACCGGCGAAAGACCGCCGGTGTATTCGAGCTCAATAAAGTCAGCGGTGGGAACGATGTCGTCGGCCTCGACGACCAGCTCCGTCTTGGTGGGCAATTGCACCCACGGGTCGCCAAATGATTCGGCGTCAAAGGCTTCAATCGTCTTGAGCTCAAGCTCGGCGGGCGGCACTGCGACACCCGTCGGATCGAAGGTGAACTCGGTATCCTCAAACGGCAACGCCGGGTCGAGGACAAGGTCGCTCAGGTTGGGCGTGCAGCAATCCGTCTGAACGATAATGGCAAAGCTCGAGGGCGGAATCAGCGGCTTGGTGGTGTCGAGCAGCTGGGCGGCCTGCGGCATCTCGAAGAAGAAGTCTTCTTGCAGCGGCGCCGGAGCGGGCTTTTCGACTGGTTTCTCAACCGGCCTTTCCACGGGCTTCTCCACGGGCTTTTCGACGGGTTTGGGCATCTCGTCGATGGTGGAAAGCTCAAGGGTGGGCGGCGGCTCAATAAAGCTGGGGACTTCGCGCAGCGGGCGAGTTTCCTGCACGGGCGGCGGAGGCGCCACCGGCAGGTCCTGACGGGTGGCCGACTCAAGGCCCATCATCGACTGCAGCGGGGTCGCCTGATTCGCGCCCAGCTCGCCGAGTGATTTGGCCGGAGAGGCGGTCTTCGTCCCGAGTCGCTCCATGAGAGCGCGCTCCAGCTCGTCCTGGTGGATACGCAGGTGCTCTTCACTACAAAACGGCGTGTCTTTGTAGCGTGAGAAGAAGCCTAACTTTTTGCCGCAGTATAAGCAGGTCATGGTTCGCCAAAGCTGGACTACCCTATTAGGGCTTATAACCAAAATAGATTTCCGGCTCTGGATATGAAATCGGTGGTTTACCTTAAGTGCTTTAGGGCTGCTGTTAGGATCAGAGTGTGAAGTCTGCATTTTTTTCCGCACTGCTGATGGCGGGCATGGCGCTTGCAGCCGACCCGATGGAGCGCTACGCGGCCCCGAAGGCCGCCAAGTCCTTGAAAATAGACGGAAAGATAGATGAAGCCGAATGGGCCGCCGCACCGTGGACCCGCGAGTTTCAGGACATTGAGGGGTCGGCCAAGCCGAAACCGCGCTTCCGGACGCGCGCCAAAATGATGTGGGACGACGAGTATTTTTATATCGCCGCCGAGCTCGAGGAGCCGCACATCTGGGCCACCTACGACAAGCACGACATGGTGATCTTCCATGAGAACGATTTCGAGGTGTTCCTCGATCCGGATGCCGACACGCTGCACTACTTTGAATTCGAGATGAACGCGCTCAATACCGGCTGGGATCTCTATCTCGATAAGCCCTATCGGTTTAAGGGTAAAGCCGACAACGGTTGGGAGATGCCGGGGCTCAAGACGGCGGTGCACCTGAAGGGTACACTCAACAACCCGAAGGACAAGGATGAAGGCTGGACGCTCGAGATTGCGATCCCGTGGAAGACGCTGAACCGGGGGCCGCGACCGGCCGTGGCGCCGAAGCCCGGTGAGGAATGGAAGGTGAACTTCTCGCGGGTGGAATGGGTGACCGATGTCGTCGACGGAAAGTACGTCAAGCGCAAGGGCCTCAAGGAGGACAACTGGGTGTGGAGCCCGCAAGGGGTGATCAACATGCACGTGCCAGAGAAGTGGGGCGTCGTCAAGTTTGTGGAGGCGGGACGGAAGTAATGCGGCGGCGGACGTTCGTCGGATTTGGATTGGCCGCGCCGACGGTGGGATGGCAGCGCGCCGTGGCGCAAAAGCGCGACCGCATGAACCTGCTGTTTGTCATGACCGACCAGCAGCGGGGCGACTGCCTCGGCGCGGATGGAAACAAAGCCATCCTGACGCCAAACCTGGACCGGTTGGCAAAAGAGGGCGTGCGCTTCCGCCGGGCTTATTCGAGCACCCCGACTTGTACTCCCGCGCGTGCCGCTCTACTGACGGGCCTGTCGCCGTGGAACCACGGCATGCTCGGCTATAACGAAATCCCCCAACGCTACGAATATGAGAAGCCGCGGGCACTGCGTGAGTTGGGCTACTCCACGACGTCAATCGGCAAGAACCACTTCAGCCCGTGGCGCAACAGTCATGGCTACGAGCAGATGTTTCTCGATGAGCACTCGGCGGGCGGCCTCGTGCATGAGAAGGAAGCCATGGCACGACGCGCCACCGAGGAGCGCACGGATTACGAAGCCTGGTTCTACTCGCAGGAGCCGAATCGCAACCCCTACGAGACCGGCCTTGGATGGAACGACTATGCCGCGCGCCCGTTTGCGCTCCCTGAGCGACTGCATCCAACGACCTGGATGGGCGACATGGCGGTGCGCTATCTCGAGACTTATAAGGACCCACGACCCTTCTACCTGAAGGTCTCGTTCATCCGCCCGCATAGCCCGTACGATCCGCCGGAGCGGTTCTGGAAGATGTACGCCGATCGCGAAATGCCGAAGGCGGTTGTTGCTCCGTGGGCCAAGCGGTTTGAGAAGCCGTCAAGTGACCGGCCCGACATCTGGCACGGCAAGTTAAAGCCAGAGACGATCGCCAACTCTCGCCGCGGCTACTACGCCTGCATTACGCATGTTGATGAGCAGATCGGCCGCATTGTGGAAACGCTCGAGAAGCAGAAAAAGCTCGATGAGACTTTGATCGTTTTCACTTCGGACCACGGCGACATGACGGGCGATCACAATCTGTGGCGCAAGTCCTATGCCTATGAGGCAAGCGCGCGGATCCCGATGATAGTGCGGATGCCTGGCGCCAGGAAGGGGCAGGTGCTGAACCAGCCAGTTGAGCTGCGCGACATCTTTCCGACATTGCTCGATGCGGCCGGCGCGTCGCCTTCGCGGCAGCTTGATGGCGACAGCATGCTCAAGCTCGTGCGCGACCCGAAGGCGCGCTGGCGCGAGGTGATCGACCTTGAGCACAACGTTTGCTATTCGCCGGTAAACAACTGGAACGCGCTGACCGACGGGCGCATGAAATACATCTTCCACGCGCAGGACGGGGCCGAGCAACTGTTTGACCTGCATCTCGATCCGAATGAGCTGAATGATTTGGCGGGGTATCCGGAGAAGGGAAGCGAGCTCCGGCTGTGGCGTCAGAAGATGCTGCTGCACTTTGAGCAGCGCGGGGAGCCCTTTATCGCGAACGGGCGGCTGGGGCTGCGGCCGAAGGGTGTGGCGACGAGCCCTAATTTTCCGCGGAAGGGTTGAAGAACTCCAGCGGGTCAATCGCGGCCACCCGCCAGCGCTTGCCTTCGCGAACGAAGTTGACCTTGAGCGTCGCGCGACGTTGCACGCGGATCGCGTTGTCGACCGTGGAGCGCCCGGCGAGATACCAATCCACCTGGGCCTCGTGCTGCTTGTCATCACCGCTCGAGGAAACGACTTGCACTGTGTTGTTGACGTCGTAGGTGGACGTCATGCCGGCAAGCCACTGGCGTAGCTGCTCGCGACGGAGCAGCGTCTTGCTGGTGGCGGCGATGAAGCCCGCGAAGTTGCCGGCGCTCAGATCGGTGGCCATGCCGGCAAGCACGTCGCGGATCTCGTCCGCGACGGCCGGGGCGAAGAGCAAGGCTAACAGTGTTCTACGTGCGATAGCTGCCATTGATTTGAATGTAGCCTTCGGTGAAATCGCAGGTCCAGAATTCGGCCGTGCCCTTGCCGGAGCCCGCGATGCGGAGGTCGATGACGACGTCCTTTTCATCGAGCTTGGCCTTGAGCTTGTCTTCGTCAAACGGCGCGGCAAGGCCAGCCTTGCAGACGCGCTTGCCCTGCAGGTAGATGTCGACCTTGGCGGGGTCGAACTTTGCGCCTGAGTAGCCGGCGGCGCAGATGATGCGGCCCCAGTTGGGGTCGGAACCGGCGATGGCCGTCTTGACGAGCGGCGAGTTGGCGATCGCGCGGCCGATGAGGTTGGCGTCCGCCTCGGACTTCGCGCCGGAGACAAGCACGCGAACCAGTTTCTTGGCCCCTTCACCATCGCGGGCGATCTGGGCGGCCAGGCTCTTGAGTACGCCAGTGATGGCTTCAGCAACCTGGGCCAATTCCTTCGCGGCGGGCTTGACGCCACTGGCACCGTTGGCCAGCAGCACGACGGTGTCGTTGGTCGAAGTGTCGCCGTCCACGGTGAGGCGGTTGTAGCTGAGCTCGGTAGCGCGAGTGAGGATCGACTTGAGGTCTTTGGCGCTGATGCTCGCATCGGTCATGACATAGCCAAGCGTGGTGGCCATGTTGGGCTGGATCATGCCGGAGCCCTTGGTCATGCCGGCGATGCGGATGGTACCTTTGGCGAGCTTGACGGTGGCGAAAGCCGTCTTGGGGACGAGGTCGGTGGTCATGATGGCGCTGGCCACCTGATCAAACCCATCGGCCTTGAGACCGGCGAAGAGCTCCGGCAGAGCGCCGGTGATCTTCTTCGGATCGAGCTCGACACCGATGACGCCGGTGGAACTCGGCAGCACTTCGGCCGGGGTGCATTTGGCAAACTTGGCCGTGGCCTTGACCGTGGTTTCGGCCACCTTCATGCCGGTGCGCGTGGCGCAATTGGCGTTGCCCGCATTGATGAGCAGGGCCTTGACCTTACCGCGCGAAGCCTTGAGATTGGCGCGCGAGATCACAACCGGAGCGGCGGCAACGAGGTTCTTCGTGAAGACCGCAGCAGCATTGGCCGCCGGCTCACTCACGATGATCGATACGTCTTCTTTCTTCGCCTTGCGAATGCCGGCATAGACGGCGTTGTACTGGTAGCCCAGGGGCAGCTCTTGACTCATTTACGCTCCAAGAATTTCATTTTCGACAATCCGCAAGCCATTGCGGAAGTCTGTGCCAGAGACGCGCTTGCGTCCTTCCTGCTGCACTTCGATCAGTTCAATGACCGTGCCCTGACCGCAGGCGACCAGCACGGGGCCCTTGTTGCCAAGGATGCGGCCCGGCTCGGTGGATGTGGTTTCAGCGACGACGCGCGTTTTCCACAGGCGCAGCGGTTGATCCCGAAAGATCGTGCTGGTGCCAGGCCAGGGATAGAAGCCGCGGGTGCGATTGTGAATCAGCGCGGCCGGCCAGTTCCAGTCGATCGCGCCATCCTGACGCGTGAGGATGGGGGCATGCGTGGCGAGGGCATTGTCTTGCGGCGTGCCGGGCATGTCGGGCGTCTCGAGAGTTTTCACGAGCAGCGTGGCCCCGAGATGAGAAAGGCGCTCGCCAAGCTCGACGGCGTTCTCATCAGGGTCGATCGGCGTTTCGGCCTTGAGCAGCATGTCACCGGTGTCGAGCCCGGCGTCGATGCGCATGGTGGTGACTCCGGTCACTGCTTCGCCATTGGCAATGGCCCACTGGATGGGGCCCGCGCCACGATAGCGGGGCAACAGGCTGCCGTGGACGTTGATGATGCCAAAACGCGGAATGTCGATTATGTTCTGAGGAATGATTTGCCCGTAACCAACTACGACCATGACATCGGGCGCCATCTCGCGCAGCCGGTCGGCGGAGTTGTCCTTGCGGATGCGCTCGGGCTGCTCGACGGGAAGGCCGAGGCGGAGAGCGGCTTCCTTGACCGGGCTCATCGCCAGAGACTGGCCGCGACCTTTGGGCCGGTCGGGTTGCGTGTACACGGAGAGTACTTCGTGCCCGGCTGCCACCATGGCCTCAAGCGTGGGTACGGCGAACTGGGGCGTACCGAGATAGACGGTTCTTAGTCCCACTCGCCTGCCTTCTGCAGTTTGCGAATTTTGCGACGGATGAGGTCGCGCTTGAGGGGGCTGAGGCGGGTGATGAAAAGTACGCCATCGAGGTGATCGGTTTCGTGCTGAATCGCGCGGCTGAGCAGGTCTTCGCCCGTGAGCTCAAACCAGTTGCCGTCAACGTCCTGCGCCTTGACGGTGGTGACCTTGGCGCGCTGGACTGGTTCGCGGAAGCCGGGGATCGAAAGGCAGCCTTCTTCCTCGGTGATCTTGCCGTCTTTGGCGGTGATCTCGGGATTGATCAGAACTACCTGCTCGTCGGGGTGCTCACCGGCCGAAGGGTCGATGACAGTGATGCGCTTGGCGATGCCAATCTGCGGGGCAGCGAGGCCGACGCCCTTGGCGGAGTACATGGTTTCCCACATGTCGGCAACGAGCTTCTTCAGCTCGGGGGTGCCGAATTCAGTGTCCGCAACGGGGTCGCACTTCACTTCGAGCACCGGGTCGCCGTATTTCACAATCTTGTAGATCATTAGAATTCCCGGACCTGCTGCTGGTAGTTGTCAAAGTTGCGCTTGGCTTCGCGCAGAGAATCGCCGCCAAACTTCTCAAGCATGGCTTGGGCGAGAACGAGGGCAACCATGGCTTCGCCGATGACGCCGGCGGCCGGAATGACGGCCACGTCAGAGCGCTCATAAGCGGCAAGAGCCGAGTCACGCGTTGGCAGATCGACGCTTTCAAGCGGACGGCGCAGCGTCGAGATGGGCTTCAGGTGGCCGCGGACGATGATGTCCTGACCATTGGTGATGCCGCCTTCAAGACCACCGGCGCGATTGGCGCCGCGGAAGAACTCGCGCTCTTCCTTGTTGTAGTGAATCGTGTCCTGCACCTTGGAGCCGAAGCTCTGGGCGCCTTCGAGTGAGTAGCCGACCTCAACACCCTTGACAGCCTGCATGCTGACGATCGCCTGGGCGAGCTTGCCATCGAGGCGCGAGTCCCAGGTGATGTGTGAGCCGAGGCCGATCGGCACGCCGTGGGCGCGCACCTCAAAGATGCCACCAACGGTGTCGCCGGTGCGATAGGCGACATCGACCACTTCTTTGAAGCGGGCTTCGGTATCGGCGTCCACACAGCCAAGCAGGACTTCGTCGCGCTGGCTGAGGGCCTTGATCTCATCCCACGTGGCTTCGCGCTCGAGCGACTGCGAGCCGACGCCGACGACGTGACTGAGCACTTCGATACCGAATTCGGCCAGGTAAGCTTTGGCGATGGCGCCGACGGCAACGCGTGCCGTCGTCTCACGGGCGCTCGCGCGCTCGAGAACGTAGCGGGCATCATCAAAGTCGTACTTGATGCAGCCGATCAGGTCGGCGTGGCCGGGGCGGGGACGTTTGACCTCTTTGAATTTTTCCGCGGAACCCTCGAAGTCTTCGACCGGAAGTGATTCGGTCCAGTTCTTCCAATCCTTGTTAGCCAGGATCATGGCGATGGGAGCGCCAATGGTTTTGGAGTGGCGCACACCCGAAACAATGTGGGCCTTATCTGTTTCGATCTTCATACGACCACCGCGGCCGTAGCCTTGCTGGCGGCGCCATAGTTCGCGATCGATCTTTTCGAGGGAAATGGGCACACCACTCGGAAGGCCCGTAATTGTTGCTACGAGGCATTCTCCGTGGCTTTCGCCCGCGGTTTCAAAGCGGAACATCGTGGATTAATACCAGTTTACAGCAGGGCAATGGGGCGGACCGGCGAACCCGTGGCGCCATTGAGCTTGAGCGGCAGGCAAACGAACAGACATTCAGAAACACCGGCGTCGGCGAGCGGCTTGAGGTTGAGGTTTTCGATGATGTAGATGCCCTTCTGCGGGAGCAGGTAGAAGTGAGCAAAGAGGGTGACGCCCGTATCCTCGTCGATCACGCCGGGGACGTCCCAAGCCATGTTGTCGGCGCCGACGGCGGCCACGCCATGATCGGCGGCCCAGATGGTGGCGGACTTGTGCGCTCCGGCGGCCTTCAGGTAAGCGGCCTCGTCGTGCCAGAGCTGATCAAAGCCGGTGCGCACGAGCAGGATATCGCCCGGGTTGGGGCGCGTGGCCCCAAGGGCGCGCTCGAGGTCGTCGGCCGTGAACTGGTAAAGAGGGTCAAGCGGCGAAAGGTCGACAAAGACTGCGCGGCGCACGAGTGGGGGAATCTGTTCGACGCCATGTTGCGAGAAGCCCGCGGGAGATTCGACTGTGCCGGTGGGCACGCCGCCATGCAGGCAGCCATGCGCGGCCTGATGGGAGAGCGCATCGATGTGCGTGCCGGTATGTTCCATCATCGTGAGCACGCCGGCGGCGCTGGTGCGCGGGGTGCCTGTCGGGTCAGAGTGGCGGCGGTGCAGCGCGTAGAAGTAGCCGGGCTTGTGGGCCGGGTGGACAGGCATGCCCGCGAAGCGCGGTTGTTCGAGATCGAGAATGCGATTGAAGTTCGGGATCATGGGTGCGTTTCCGCGATGATTTTTTGAGTGCCAAGCGAGCGCCAGAAACCGAAGACAGAGAGCCCGGCCAGCAAGAGCAGCGTGGCGATGTTGTAGGGCATGATCCATGTGGTGAGATCGGAGGTGATGCCCATGGTGCCGAGGCAGTTTGCGGTAAAGACGGCGACCACTGTCGCGAAGACGCCAAAGCGGGTGATGCCGAAGATGATGAGGAAACAGATCAGGCTGTAGAAGCTGAGATCGACTGGCAGATTGGTGGAGCGGTAGATCTCACCATTAGTGGCGCACAGCAACGCTGTGGCGACAAGCATGGCCGGCAATTCGCGGCGGAACAGGACCTTGAGACCAAAGATGGCGAAGAAGACGACAAGCCCCGTGGTCAGCGCCCCGTCAACAAAGCCAAAGATCGAGGCGAACCAGGCGCTGGCGCTATCGCGGTTGATGGAGGCAAGCGCCAGTTCGCCACGCCGCTCAAAGTTAAACCAGTCGCGCAGGCTGAAGCCAACCGCGATCAGGCAACCCATAGCCACGCCCATCAGCAGGTGAGCCCCGACGAGTGTATCTTTCCAGCGGCCACTGACGAGGCGATTCCAGGTAACAATCGACTGCGGCCAACGCTGCCGCAGAAAGGGCTCGAGGGCGAGATAAAGTTGCCAGACCACATAACCGGAGAACATCGCGGTGGCGAGTCGAAACGTGGCGAAGGTGAACATGCGGACATCGGGCAACCAGTGGGCGCGGAACACCCAAACCAGAAGATCGATTCCGGCTACGAACAGGAACAGGCGCAATGCGCCTTTGCGATCGGCACGATTGTTGACCCAATTGCGCCGGGCCAGCGTGACGCTGAAGAAGTAGAAGACCAGCAGCAGCGCGATGCCGACAAAGTTCTGCACCTGCTGCGCTGTGCTGGTGGGTCGGGCTTCATCCGTGATCGGAGGCGCCCAGGGGGCCAGCACATAGACGGAGGTCAGACGTCCCTTGTAGGTGCCGTACTGCAGCGTGATCGACGAGTTGGGCAACGAGGGATGTGGCCCGGTGAATGCCACCTGCTGGTCAAACGGAGTGAGGGGCGTGCGGAACGGAGAGGCGGGCGTGAACCTCGAGCGGTCGAAGCCCATGGCCTGAAAAATCAGGGCCTCGTCAAACCTGAATGGCGCTACCGATTCGCGACGAGGAGGCACAGCTTCAAAGCCGCGCAGTCGCCCGGCCGAGTCGAGATTGAGGCGCACCATGTTGGGCTGATCCATCGCCGGGCGATTCAGGTTGACCTCACCGTCGGGATACTCGGGCATGTAGGAGGGACTCTGGCGATAGACGTAGAGCAGGGGAGAGTCGAGAGCGAACAACTCGCGCCAGTTGCGGAGGCCCTTCTCGCGAACCGCGTTGAGATAGCTGGAGCGAGCTTCAAAGCCCTGACTCCAGTCGAGAGGCTTTTGCGGGTAGCCGAATTGCGCCGCCATCTCGCGCGACTTGGTCATCAGGGCCGCGCTGGGTAGATCGAGTGGCGTGTAATCAAGCATCTCAACGTGGCCCTTAAGGTAGGGGTAACTGACGAGGAACACGAGGATGGCCGCGAGAATGGGCATGCTGAAACGTGTTTTGAGACCCGCGGAATCGCTGGCGGCAACCATCTCGGGGCTGGGCGTCTGGCCCGCCGCAAGAGCAGCCGCCAGCGGATCGCCACCGGGAAGCGCGGCGGCGATGGAAAGCGCGGTGCTGGGACGATTGCCCGGCAGCGGATCGAGGCACTTGCGGATGATGTTCTCAATCGCTGGCTCGATCTCGCCCGCGTGAGAGCTCATGCTGGTGAGCGACATCGCTTCCTGCTTGTTGAGCATCTCGTTGATGTTGGGCGCCGAATAAGCGCGCTTGCCGGTGAACAACTCGTAGAGCACGAGCCCGAGCGAATAGATATCGCTCGCCTGGGTGACCTCGGTGCCTTTGAGTTGCTCGGGCGCCATGTAGGCGGGCGTGCCCTGGCGGATCTCGGCGGCATTGAGCTCGGTGGAGACGGCGGCCAGGCCAAAGTCGCAGATCAGGACTTCGCCATGCCGGTCGAGCATGATGTTGTGGGGCTTCAGATCACGATGGATCACGCCCTTGCTGTGTGCGGCGGCAAGGCCAGCGCAAGCCTTGCGCGAGATTTCGAGGGCCTTGTCGACCGGCAGACGGCCGATGCGCCGTAGCAGCGTCGCGAGGTCTTCGCCGTCAACGTATTCCATCGAAAGGAAGGGCAGGCCTTCGGCCTCGCCAATGTCATAGACACGGCAGACGTTGGGATGCGATACCTGACGGGCGATGCGGACTTCGGAATGAAAGCGTTCGAGCCAGCGGGGATCGGACGAAGCGAGAGCGGGGAGAAACTTGAGTGCGACGGATTGGCCGAGCGTCAGGTCGGTGGCGCGATAGACCTCACCCATGCCGCCTTTGCCAAGCAAGGCAATGATGCGATAGCGACCATTGAGCAAAGTGCCGGGCAGAAAGCGACCCTCGAGGGTGGTGTGCGGCATGCCGCTGGTTACGGTCGGAGAGGTGCGGCTGGTAACTGAACTGCCCACGACAGTTTGTGTGAAATCCTCTGGTGTCTGATCGCCCATCAAGGATATGCTAGCGCTCATGAGAATTCTTTTATTGTTGGGGGTTGCTTCCGGGGTATTGTTGGGGGCCTGCGAATACGAAATGGTGATTCGCAATGGTCATGTGATTGACCCCGCCAACAAGAGAAATGGGCGCATGGATGTCGCGATTCAGAACGGCAAGATCGCGAAGGTGGAGCCACGCATTGCCGCGGCGGCCGACTGCCGGATCGTAGACGCGATGGGGCTTTATGTGACACCAGGGCTCATCGATATTCACGCGCACGTTTACGCGAATACGGGCATTGAGAAAGAACTCGCCGGCGAGACTTCATTCGTGCCGGACGCCATCGCCCCGCGCACAGGCGTGACGACAATTGTGGATGCGGGCACGAGCGGTTGGAAGAACTTTGAAGACTTTCGCAAGCGCATCATTGATCGCTCAAAGACGCGGGTGCTGGCCTTTATCAACATCGCGGGCCTTGGCATGAGCGGCTCGAAGAACGAACAGAACACCGCCGACATGGATTCTGAAGGGCTGGCGACAATTGCGAAGAAGCACAAAGACATCGTGGTGGGCGTGAAGACCGCGCACTATGGCGCGCCAGACTGGATCGCCGTTGAGCGCAGCGTGAAGGCAGGCGAGCTCGCAAATATTCCGGTGATGGTCGACTTTGGCACGCACCACCGGCAGGCGCGACCGATCGAAACGTTGCTGATGGAAAAGCTGCGGCCAGGCGATATTTACACGCATCTTTACTCGGGATTGCGCTACGAACAACTGCCGACGGGCAAGATGAACCCGGTGCTGTGGGAAGCCCGCAAGCGAGGCATTATCTTTGACCTCGGCCACGGCAATGGCAGCTTCTTCTGGACGGTGGCGAAGGCCGGGTTTGCCGAGAAGTTTCTCCCCGATGTGATCTCGACTGACCTGCACCTGCGCAGTTGGATGGAAGGCATGAAGGACATCAACAATGTGATGTCGAAGTTTCTCATCCACGGGGTGCCGCTCGAGGAAGTCATCCGCAAGACGACAGTTGAGGCCGCCAAGGCGATTCGCCGCACGGAACTGGGAACGTTGACTGTGGGCGCGGAAGCCGATGTGGCGTTGCTCAAGGTGGAGAAGGGTAAGTTTGGTTATCTCGACAACCGCAAGCAGCGTGTGATGGGTGACCAGCGGCTGACCACCGAGATGACGGTGCGCGCGGGCAAAGTGGTGTACGAC
>CAZBTA010000017.1:1513-37490 GCA_964494515.1 uncultured Bryobacter sp. | reverse complement strand
AAGTCATGATTCTCACCGGTAAACATCTGCCCCGCCGCACGCTGTTGCGCGGCCTCGGCGTCAGCATGGGCTTGCCACTGCTCGATGCGATGACGCCCGCCGCCACCAAGGCGCCCGCCGCTGGCGCGCCCACCCGCCTCGCCTTTGTCTATGTGCCCAATGGCATCAGCATGGAGCACTGGACGCCCAAGATCGCCGGCAAGGGCTATGAGCTCACGCGCATCCTCGAGCCGATTGCGCCACATCGTGATCAGGTCACCATCCTCTCCGGTCTTACGCTCAATGGGGGCCGCGCTCTCGGCGATGGCCCGGGCGATCATGCCCGCGCCGCCGCCAGTTACCTCACCGGCGCCCATCCGCGCAAGACCGCCGGCGCCGACATCAAAAACGGCATCAGCGTCGACCAGATTGCCGCGCTCAGCGTGGGCAAGCAAACGCGCCTCGCCTCGCTGGAGCTTGGGATCGAGGACGGCCGGCAGGTGGGCAGTTGCGACAGTGGCTACTCGTGCGCGTATTCCAATAACATCTCCTGGCGCAGCGAGTCGAGCCCGATGCCGCCCGAGGTCAATCCGCATAACGTCTTTGCGCGCCTGTTTGGCAATGGCGCGGCGGGCGAGTCGCCCGAGATGGTGGCCCGCCGCGAGCGCAATCGTCGCAGCATTCTCGACTTCGTGCTCGACGACGCCAAAAGCCTTCGCGCCGATCTCGGCTCCACCGATCAGCGCAAGCTCGATGAGTATCTCTATTCGATCCGCGACATCGAACAACGCATCGAGCGCGCCGGCAAGGGCGACGCCGCCAAAGATCTCGGCGTCAGCCAGCCCGAAGGCATCCCCACCGAGTTTGCCGAGCACGTGCGGCTGATGTTTGACTTGATGACGGCCGCCTTCCGCACCAATTCCACTCGCATTGCCACGTTCATGATGGCCCGTGAGGGCAGTGCGCGCCCCTATCGCGAGATCAACGTCCCCGATGGCCACCATCCGCTTACGCACCACCGCAACAACCCCGAGATGATGGAGAAGGTTGCCCAGATCAACTGCTTCCACTTCTCACTGTTCAGCGAGTGGATCCACAAGCTGGCCACCACGGCCGATGGCGACGGCACACTGCTCGATCACAGCGCGATCGTCTACGGCAGCGGCATCAGCGACGGCAACAAGCATCTGCATCATGAGCTGCCCGTGCTCGTGGCCGGCCGCATGAATGGCAAGGTCTCCCCCGGCCGCCACATCGTCTACAACAAGGAAACGCCGATGACGAATTTCTACCTCGCCATGCTGGCCAATTTCGGCGTGCGCGCTGATGCGATTGGGGATTCCAACGGCGAGATCAAGGGCCTGAGTGAACTGGCCTAAGCTCCTGCTGCTCGCGACAACCGTAGCCGCCGCCCAGCCGCTCGTAATCGCCCACCGGGGCGGGGCGGCGCATTGGCCCGAGAACTCAATTGAAGCCTTTCGACAGGCGATCGCCGCCGGCATTCGCCTGCTCGAGACCGATGCCGTGCTCACTCGCGACAATCGCGTCGTGTTGAATCACGATCTTGCCACCGCCAGAGGCCCGATTCGCTTTAACGACTTCAAAGACCTTGGCCGGCCCGCGCTCGAAGATCTGCTGGCACTCGTGGCCGGCAAGGACATCACGATCATGCTCGAGACCAAGATGGCAGCCCCGGATGCGCCCGATGCGGTTTCTCCTGAATCGATCGTCACCCACATCGACACGCTTCTGCGCCGCTACAACGCCTCAAGCCAGATCATTCTGCAGAGCTTTGATCACCGGACACTGGCCGCCATGAAGACGCGCAACCCCGCCGTCCGCCTCTGCATGCTCAACCCCAAAACCCGCCTGCCTGATTACGTCGCCCCGGCGCGCGCCCTGGGGGCTCAAATCCAGTTCATCAACTTCCGCATCATTGAGCCGGCCGACGTTAGCCGTCTCCATCACGCCGGGCTCAAGGTTTTCTCCGGCACCACAAGCGACCCCGCCGAGTGGCGCAAGCTGATCGCCATGGGCGTAGATGGAATTCTGACCGACGATCCCCTCGGCCTCGCCCGCATGACGCGATAATCGACTTATGCGCATTCTTCTCCTGGCCCTTACCCTGCTTACCGCCGCCTGCACCCAGACGCCTCGCCAGGAAGCCAGCAGCAAAGAGCCCGTCAAGGTCTACCAGCTCACCGGCGAGATTGTCTCGCTCGATGCTTCCACCTCGGTTGCCACCATCAAGCACGAAGAGATCAAGGGCTGGATGGATGCCATGACCATGGGCTTTCCGGTAAAAGAGAAAGCCGAGTTTGAGAAACTCAAACCCGGCATGAAGATCACCGCTGACGTGAATGTTCAGGGCTACGATTACTGGTTGACGAAGATTACTCTCAAGCCTTAAGCAGGCTTGCGGCTCAGCTCGATCTCGAGCGTGATCGCCACTTCCTCGCTCACCATCACGCCACCCGTGTCGAGGGCCTTGTTCCAGCCGAGGCCAAATTCCTTGCGGTTGATCTTGGTCTTGGCCACCGTGCCACGCACGATCGAACCCATCGGGTGCTTCACTTCGCCGCTCAGTTCTTCGAGCGTCAACGTGACCGGCTTGGATACGCCGTGCAGCGTCAGCGTGCCGTCCACCTTGGTCACGCCACCAGCCTTGTAAACCTTGGTCGACTTGAAGGTCATCGTCGGAAACTTCTCGACGTCAAAAAAGTCGGGGCTCTTCAGATGCGCGTCGCGCTTCGGCTCATTGGTGTTGATCGTGTTGACGTCCACCGTGGCTTCGATGCTCGACTTGGCCAGGTTCTTCTCATCGAATACCACCTTGCCCTTGATGTTCGAGAAACGACCCGAAACATTCGTCACCATCATGTGCTTCACGCTGAAGCTCGCCCCCGAGTGGGCCGTATCGATATCGTAGGACTGCGCCATCAGGGCGGCAGCGCTCAGAGAAAGAAAAAGAAGTGATTTCATCATGAGATTATCCTTGGATGCAGTAAGTGCCGAATTGGATTAACCTTTGTTGTAATAAAAACGCTCATTGACGATCTTGCCATCGCGCCACCGGCGTACAGCCGTCTGCTGCAGGTTCAGACGGAAGCCGTTCTTGAACGTCACATCCATCTGCCATTCCGAGAACGACACATCGTCGCTCGCCGCGCTCGCCAGCACCTGTGCGCCATGAAACTCGGCGATCGAGTCAAAGAACTCGACTTCGCGCTTACGGTTGAATTCCTTGCCCACAAACGGGGCGTCATTGTTTTCCTGCATCACGACGTCGTCGGCGTAGAGCTCATCAAACGCTTCGAGAGCCTTGCCCGAAAGCACCATCGTGTCGAGCTTCTTGTTCAGTTCCGCAACAGTAGACATTTTCTTTACTCCTGATATTTATCGTTTAGCCAATGATTGACTAGTCACTTGATTGGATAAATTTTTTTACTCCGCGTCGCGGATTTTTTCCAAAAAATTTAAAAGCTCTTGTACCTGGCCAGAATCGAGGTTTTTCATCACCCGCCGGATCATCCCATCCATTTCCGGGTCAAGCTTGTCGAGCAACTCGAGACCGTTCTCGGTAATGAAGCAGTAAACCTGCCGCCGGTCCTGCTCGGGTCGCTCACGCCGCACCAGCATTTTCGCCTCGAGCCGGTCGATCAGACGAGTAATCCCGGGCGTCTGTTCGATCAGCCGCTCCGCCACCGAAAGTGTTGGCAGCCCAGACTTTCCAGCCCCGCGCAGAATCCGGAGAACATTGTATTGCTGCTCGGTCAGCTGATGAGGTTGCAGTACGGCGGCAGTTGTACGACGAACGTGATCAACGGTCTTGAGCAGGGCCACAAACGCCTCTGCCTCGACAAAAGCAAACGGCTTGGTTTGCTTCAATTCGGCCATCAAGCGGGTGGGATTCACGTATCACAGTATATCTACATTAGTGATTGTTTATACATCAAGTTTTCTTTTCTTGAGAATCGTAGTATAGTCTATAGACAACTATAGATTATGCTTTCTGACCACCTGGACCACCTTGAAGCGGAGTCGATCCATATCCTCCGCGAAGTGGCTGCCAGTTTCGCTCAACCGGTGATTTTGTACTCCGTCGGCAAGGATTCCAGCGTGCTCGTGCATTTGGCGCGCAAGGCTTTCTTTCCCGGCAAGATCCCCTTTCCGCTGGTGCACATCGACACCACCTACGAGTATCCCGAGCTCATTGAGTTTCGTGACTGGTTTGTGAAGGAAATCGACGCCCAGCTCATCGTGCATGTCAACGAAGAGGCGATCGCTGCTGGCACCAACCCTTACTCCCTTGGCACAGCCAAGTGCTGCGGCCTGTTGCGCACGCGCGCTCTGGTCGAAGGTCTGCAGAAGCTCGGCGCCGATGCCGCCATCGGTGGCGCCCGTCGTGACGAAGAGCGCTCGCGCGCCAAGGAACGCGTGTTCAGCTTCCGTAACCAGTTTGGCCAATGGGATCCGAAGGACCAGCGCCCCGAGCTCTGGAATCTCTATAACCCCAAGGTCGATCCCGGCGAAAGCATGCGCGTATTCCCGCTCAGCAACTGGACCGAGTTTGACGTCTGGAAGTACATCGAGCGCGAGAACATTCCCATCGTGCCGCTGTACTTTGCCAAGCCGCGCGAAGTCTACGTGCGTGGTAACACGCTGATTCCGGTCAAGGACAATGTGCAAGCCCTGCCTGGTGAGACCGCGCAGATTCGCGTCTGCCGTATGCGCTCGCTCGGCTGCACGCCGTGCTCGGGGGCGATCGAGTCCGAGGCCGACACCGTCCCGAAGATCATTGAAGAATTGTTCAGCTTCCGCCGCAGCGAACGCGAGAATCGCGTGATCGATCACGATCAGGACGGCTCAATGGAACTGAAAAAGCGCGAGGGTTATTTCTAGTGCAAACGACATTACGCTTCTCGACGGCCGGCAGCGTCGACGACGGCAAAAGCACATTGATCGGCCGCCTGCTGTTTGATACCAAGGGCGCCTACGAAGATCAGATCGAAGCGGTCAAGAAGAGCAAGGTCAATCGCAGTGGCCGCGAGATGGATCTCTCGCTGCTTACCGATGGTCTCCGTGCCGAGCGCGAGCAGGGCATCACGATTGACGTCGCCTATCGCTTCTTTGCCACGGCCAATCGCCGCTTCCGCATCGCGGATACTCCCGGCCATGAACAATACACGCGCAACATGGCCACCGGCGCCTCCACTTCTGATGCCGCGATCATTCTGGTCGACGCCATCAAGGGCGTCAGCCGCCAGACGTTGCGCCACGCCACAATCTCCCATCTGCTCGGCATTGAGCACCTGATCTTCGCTGTAAACAAGATGGACGCTGTCGACTGGCAGGAATCAGTCTTCAATACGATCCGTGGCGAGCTTGAGACACACGCCCGCCGCTGGCCCGGCGCGAGGCTCCACTTTCTTCCTGTCAGCGCGCTCGACGGTGACAATGTTGCCTACCGCAGCCAGAAGGTTACCTGGTATAGCGGCGCAAGCCTGCTCGATCTGCTCGAGACGCTCGAGGTCAGCCCCGCTGCCGCTCCATTCCGGCTGCCCGTGCAATATGTCGTGCGCCCGGGGGATGGCTTCCGTGGCTTCGCTGGCCAGATCGCGAGTGGTTCGGTAAAGCCGGGCGACGCGATCGTGGTGCTGCCCAGTGGCCGCCGCTCCACGGTTAAGGAGATCAGCTTCTTCAACGGTCCCAGGGCCGAGGCCCATCAGGGCGAGAGCATCACGCTCGTGCTCACGGATGAAGTCGACATCAGCCGTGGTGATCTCATTGCGCTCGAAACCGCGCGCCCCGAGCTTAGCCGCCACTTCGAAGCCGATCTCGTGTGGATGGCCGAAGAGCCGCTTGAGCCCGGCGTGCCCTACCTGCTGCGCTCGGCTACTCGCGAGTTGAGCGCCAAGGTGGCCAAGATCGAATGGTTGCTCGATCCCGAGACGGGCGAGCACCGCAAGGCCGATTCTGCTGGCCTCAACGACATTCTGCGCGTGGCCATCGAGACCACCCAGCCGCTAGCCTTCGATCCCTATGCCCGTTGCCGCGAAACCGGCAGCCTCATCCTCATCCACCCGCGCACCAATCGCACCATTGCCGCCGGCATGATCGTGCGTGGCGCCCAGAAGACCGTGCGTGAAGCCTCGGTGCTGGCCTTTGAGCTGGGCCCAGTCACCGCCGGCGAACGTGTCGAGCGCTACGGCCATCTGCCCGCTGTTGTCACCGCCGAAGACCCGGCCCTTCTCGAACGCATCCTGTTTGAGCACGGCGCGCTTGTGGTGCGCTGGCAGGGCGGGGAAGTCCCCAAGTCCCTTGAAGAAGCCGGGGCGATCGTGATCGCCGATCACGGTGTGAAGGTCCCCATCGAGGGCGCCATCGAGTTTCTCGAATCCGCTGGCATCCTCATGCGTCGAAACGATTACATCTCTGGAGAAGGCATATGAGCGAAGTTCTAGCAACCATTGATCAGGCACTCACCGGCAAAGCCTGCTACACCTGCAGCTTTCAGTTGGAGGACGTTGCGCTGCTGCACATGCTGCTCCAGCGCGACCCCAACATTCCAGTGATTTTCCTTGAGACCGGTTATCACTTCCCCGCTACCTATGCCTATCGTGACCGGCTCACCAAAGAGTGGAATCTCAACCTGATCAATGCCGCCGCCCAGCGCAGCGTCGCCGAGCAGGAAGCCGAGTTTGGCAAACTCTATGAGGCCTCACCGGCCCAATGTTGCCAGTTGCGCAAGGTCGAGCCGCTGTTTGCCGCTCTCGAAGATTACGACATCTGGTTCACCGGTCTGCGGCGGGAACAGTCGCCTACCCGCGCCAATCTCCAGGTGTTCGAGAAGAGCACGCTCAAGAGCGGTCGCGTGATCGACAAGGTCAGCCCGCTGGCTGCCTGGAGCTGGAAGCAAGTCTGGCAATACGCCCGCGAGAACAATATCCCCATCCTCGAGCTGTACGATCAGGGCTACACGAGCATCGGCTGCGAGCCCTGCACCGCCTTGCCGTCTTCTGACGACAATCTGCGCAGCGGCCGTTGGGGTGGCAAAAAACTCGAGTGCGGCATCCACACGTTTAACAAGGAGTAGCTCGCTGTTATGGAGACGATTCTCGGCTTTGGCATCGCACTGGTGGTGGGGCTGGTGGGTGCTGGTGGTGGGCCGCTCACTGTTCCCCTGCTGGTGCTTGTGCTCAATCGTAGCGCCGCCGAAAGCGTGGGCACTTCACTTGCCTTCATCTTCATCACCAAACTCTGCGCCTCGCCGCTCTATATCTTCCGTGGCAGCGTGGATTGGAAGATCCTCGGCCTCATGCTGGCGGGGGGCGTTCCCGGGCTGCTGCTAGGCTCCTGGATCCTCCTGCATTTGAGCAAGTCCACCGTTGAGCCCTACGTGCTGCCGCTGGTCGGCGTTACAATTGCCGCCCTCGCCTTCATGCGTCTGTTCCGCGTGAAAGAAGCCCCCCGCCCCACCACGGCTCAGCCCTGGTTTATCCCGATGGCAACCCTGCCCATTGGCGCGGAAGTTGGCTTTTCCTCCGCTGGCGCGGGTGCGCTCGGTGGCCTGCTGCTGATGTACAAAACAATGCTCCCGGCCGCTACCATCGTGGGTACCGACCTCCTGTTTGGCACTGCTCTCAGCGCCATCGGGAGCGGAATCCACGTGATTTTTGGCCAGGTCGACCGTGAGCTGGTCTTCAAAATGTTGCTTGGCGGCATTCCGGGGGCAATTCTGGGGTCTTGGCTCGGTACGCGCATTCCAGGCCATCGCTTGCAGGTTGCGATGAGTATCGTCTTTGGTTACTTGGGTTTACACATGAGCTGGAAGGGCCTCGCCCCAATTTTTCTTCGCTAGTTCTGGTACAAAATCCGCAGAATACTGGTACGAAACCGGCACAGTACGGGTGTTTGTTTACAACTCCCGCTGTTAACGTCGAACTACCATGAAAATCAACAAAATTCTGGGATGTGCACTACTTACGGCGGCTTTATCTTTTTCTGCCTCCGCGTCTGTTATCACTGTCGGTGGAACCTCTGTTGCTGGTGAAGGCTTGAAGACCAGCGAACTTGGCGCCACGACTGTTGAGTTTAACCTCACCCCCACCAACCCGAGCTACACGGAAGACGGCGCTACCTATACGGGCCTGAGCGCTGGCAGCATCACCACCGGCAGCGTCTCTGGCCAGTGCGCTGCTCCTCCTAGCGACTCCTCCGCCTACCTTTGCGTCGGCCCCAACCGCAATTCGCCTGTCACTGCTACTTTCGCTTCGCTGGTGAACTACTTCGGCTTCTACGTTGGCAGCATTGACGCCTACAATTCGCTCGAGTTCTTCAATGGTGCAACGAAGGTTCTGACCCTCACCGGCACCGAAATTGCCACCCGCTCCGGCATCGCTGCCAACGGCAACCAGTCGCTCGGCTTCTACATCAACATCTACGCTTCGAACACCTCTGAGCAGTTCAACAAGGTCGTGTTGATCTCAACCCAGAACGCTCTGGAAACGGACAACCATGCTTTCGCTCTGGTGGACCGCATCCCCGGTCAGGACTCAGGCGTTCCCGAGCCCTCCACCTACCTCACCATGATCCCGGCCATCGGCGCTCTCGCCTGGTGGCGCAAGCGCAAGGCTTAAGCCTTCGCATCGCGATTCCCTCTAAACCGGCCGCCCGTCAGGGCGGCCGGTTTTGCTTTTACCCGGAAACTTTTTCCACCTCGCCTGACAAGTGGTGGTCATGAGACCTTTGCTTGCGCTACTCGTCTTCGCCACGGCCACGTTTGCCCAGGATTGGCTGCTTACCCGGGTCGCCCCCAGCGGTCCCGCCCCTTCCCCCCGCATCGACGGCACCATCACCTACGATGCCGAACGCTTCTCCCTCTTTCTGTTTGGCGGCAGCGGCTCTGGCGCGCTCAACGACTTGTGGCGCTTCTCGCTCGCTACCGAGCGTTGGGAACAACTCTCCCCAACGGGTCCCCTGCCGCCCGCCCGCTTTGGCCACACGCTGGTCACCGACACGCGGCGCAATCGCATCATCCTGTTCGGTGGGCAGGCCCGCGGATTCTTTAGCGACGTCTGGGCCTTCGATCCCGCCACCAACGCATGGCGCCAACTTGCATTTGATGCCGCTGGTCCATCAAATCGCTACGGCCATTCCGCCGTCTACGATGATCGTGGGGACCGCCTCATCATCTCGCATGGCTTTACCAACTCGGGCCGCTTCGATGACACCTGGGCCTTTGAGTTTGCCACCAACACCTGGCGTAATCTCACTCCCTCCGGCACGCGTCCACTGCGTCGATGCCTGCATCACTCCGTTCTCGATTCCACACGTCAGCGCATGTATCTCTTCGGGGGGTGTGCGAGTGGCTTTGGCCCTTGCCCCCTGGGAGATCTGTGGTACTTTGACCTGACGCGCAATCAGTGGACCCAGGTATCAAACGGACCCAATCCCCCGGCCCGCGAGCACTATGGCTTCGCCTTCGATTCCCGTACCGATCGCGTGCTCGTCTATGGCGGCACCGGCGCGGGCAACTTGCGCGATATCTGGAGCTTTGATGCCGCCACCAATGCATGGCGAGCGGTCAGTCCCGCCGGTGCGCCGGCGCCCGCCCTCTACCGCCATCAGGCCGCTTACGTGCCGGAGCGTGGCGCTACGTTCTTCTTTGGCGGCAGTGGTGCTGGGGGCGACAGCAACGAACTCTTGCGCCTCGACAACGGCCTCCCTGCTTTGCCATGGTTCTCACGCAGCAGTGTGACCAACGCCTTCAGCAACGCCGCTGGCGAGATCGCGCCGGGTGAGTATGTTGCCTTGTATGGTGATTCGTTCCCTGCTGGAGCCACGCTGCGCTGGGGCTCGACAAACATCGACACGATCTTCACGTCCGCCTCGCAGATCAACTTCCGCGTCCCCCCGGACACTACGCCGGGCGAAAGCGCTGTGCTGCAGGTTGCGGCAAGTGGCAAGGAGAGCCGGGCCGTTACCGTGCCCATCGTCGCGCTTCACCCCGGTCTGTTTCCGACACCAGTGAACGCCGATGGCTCGCTCAACGCGGCCTCGCGTCCCGCTCCTGCCGGCTTGCCGGTCGTGCTCTATGCCACGGGCCACGGCCGCTTCGCGGGCACGCCCGTTGTTGAGCTCGATGGCGCTCCCATCGCGGTGGCTTTCGCGGGTCCCTCGCCCGGTGTGCCCACGCTGTTCCAGATCAACGCGATCGTGCCGGCATCCACCACTGCGGGGCCCCACCAAATCAAAATCCGCCTGGACGGCGTCGCGTCGCAGGCGGATGTGATCGTTTACGTGCGGTAATCGTCAGGCGGGCAGCGGCTCTGCCTTGTGGCCGGCTTCGGGCGTCGCCGCCTTCTTCACCTTTGTCAGCTTGGCGAGGTAGGTGTAAACAACCGGCGTCAGGTATAGCGTGACCAACTGCGAGAACAGCAGGCCGCCCACCACCACAAGGCCCAGTGGCTGCCGGGCTTCCCCGCCAGCGCCATAACCAATGGCGATCGGCACCGCGCCCAGCAGCGCGCACATCGTCGTCATCATGATCGGGCGGAATCGCACCAGACATCCCTGATAGATCGCCTCCACCGGCGACATGCCTTCGCGCTCGGCTTCAAGCGCAAAGTCAATCTGCATGATGGCGTTCTTCTTCACGATGCCGATCAGCATGATCAGGCCGACAAACGCGTAGATGCTCAAGTCCATCTTGAACAGATACAGCGTCAGCAACGCGCCGAAGCCCGCGCTCGGCAGACCCGACAGAATCGTGATCGGGTGAATGAAGCTCTCATACAGAATGCCGAGGACGATGTAAACCACCGCGATCGCCACCCCGAGCAGAATCCACAGATTGCCCAGCGAGCCGTAGAAAGCCGAGGCCGCACCCTGGAAGTTCGCGCTTACCGTATCCGGCAGCACATCCTTGGCGACGTTCGCTACGCCTTCAAGCGCCGTGCCCAGCGAAGCGCCCGGCTTGATGCCAAACGATACCGTCACCGCATTCAACTGCCCGTAGTGGCTGATCGCCAACGGGCCACTATCGAGCTCCACCTTTGCCAGCGCATCGAGCGGGATCAGCTTGTTGTTCGTGCCCTTGAAGTAGAGCATCGACAACAATTTCGGATCCGCCTGATACTCGGGCATCAGCTCGAGCAACACTTTGTATTCGTTCACCGGCGAGTAGATCGTCGACGCCCAGCGCGGGCCATAGGCATCAAACAGCGCATTCTCGATCTGGGTCACGTTCACCTGCATGCTGGCCGCCTTGTCGCGGTCCACTTCCACCTTTACCTGCGGCGAGCGGATCATCAGGTCGTTCGTCACGTCGACGAGCATTGGCAGCTTGTCGAGCTCTTCGGTAAGCTTGCTTGCCGTCTCATAGAGCGTCGTCTTGTCCGGCGAGTACAACGTGTATTGATACTGGCTCTTCGACACCAGGCCACCGATGCGCACCACCGGAGGATTCTGCGGATACACCTTCATGCCGGGGAACTGTGACAACTGCGGCCGCACACGTTCAATTACGCGGTCCACCAGTTCCGTGCGTTCATGCCGCGGCTTGAGATGCACCACCAACTGCCCGTAATTGTTGCCGCCCAGCGTGGTCGCCGTCGATCCGCCCACGTTTGATACCAGCGCATCCACCGCCGGATCCTGCCGCAGGATGTCGGCAATCTGATTCTGGAACTCCACCATCTGCGCGAACGATGTACCTTCCTGCGCTTCGGTGATCACGGTCATCTGATCGGTGTCCTGATCGGGGATGAAGCCCTTCGGCACTTCCACAAACAGCCAACCGGTTGCCACCAGAATCGCCAGCGAGAACACCATGGTGGCCGCGCGATGACGCATCACCCACTGCAGGCTCACGTCATAGCTGTGCAGCCACGCCTCAAACCAGCGTTCGGTTACCTGATAGAACTTTGACTCGGTGCCATGATGCGCCTTGATAAAGCGGCTCGACAGCATTGGGGTCAGCGTTACCGACACGATGCCCGAGATCAGAATGGCGACGCAGATCGTCACGGCGAATTCCTGGAACAGTCGCCCCAGCACGCCGCCCATAAACAGAATCGGGATGAACACCGCCGCCAGCGAAATCGTCATCGAAACGATCGTGAAGCCGATCTCGCTCGATCCGTCCAGTGCCGCCTGCATTGCGGGCTTGCCCATTTCCATATGGCGAACAATGTTCTCGAGCATCACGATCGCGTCGTCGACGACGAAGCCGATCGCGAGGATCAACGCCATCATCGACAGGTTGTCGAGCGAGTAGCCGCAGAGGTACATCACCGCGAACGTACCCACGATCGAGAAGGGCAGCGCCAGGCTCGGGATCAGCGTAGCCGAGAAGTTGCGCAAAAACAGGAAGATCACCATCACGATTAACGCCAGCGTCAGCAGCATCGTGAACTGCACGTCCTTGTAGCTCTCGCGGATCGTCTCCGAGCGATCGTAGAAGACCTTCATTTCCACTGAAGGGGGCAGGTCGTTCTTGAACTGCGGCATGAGCTTCATGATGCCGTCCGTTACCGCAATCGTATTGGTGCCCGGCTGACGCTGGATGCCCAGCACGATCGACCGGCGGCAGCCTGCTTCATCGCAGAACCACGATGCCGTGCGTTCGTCTTCCACGCCATCCACAATGCGGCCCAGTTCCTCAAGCCGCACCGGCGAGCCGCCACGGTAGGACACAATCACCGGCTTGAACGCCTCAGCGTTCATGAGCTGTCCGCTGGCCTGCAGAGTGAACGCCCGCTGTGGCCCGTTGATCGTACCCGTCGGCAGGTTCGCGTTCCAGTTGCGCAGCGCCGTTTCCACTTCGTTGATGCCGATCTGCTTGGCGGCCATCGCATAGGGGTCCATCTGTGTGTGCACCGCATAGCGTTGCGATCCGAGAATGGCCACCTGCGCCACGCCAGTGACCTGCGAGATGCGCTGCGCCACGCGCGTTTCGGCAAACTCATTCAACGCGTACAAAGGCATGGATGTCGACGACAAAGCGAGGTAGAGGATCGGCTGGTCAGCTGGGTTCACCTTCGCGAACGTCGGCGGTGTTGGCATGCCCGGTGGCATCATGCGCGAGGATTGGGTAATCGCCGCCTGCACGTCCACCGCCGCGCCATCGAGGCTGCGGCCGAGGTCAAATTCAAGCGTGATCTGCGTCGAGCCCAGCGTGTTGATGCTCGTCATCGAGGCCAGACCGGCGATGGTCGAAAACTGGGCCTCGAGCGGTGTCGCCACCGCCGATGCCATTGTCTCCGGGCTCGCCCCAGGCAACTGCGCCGTCACCAGCAGCGTCGGCAAGTCAACGTTGGGCAGATCGCTCACCGGCAGATTCCGGTAGGCGATCACCCCGAATAATCCAATCGCAAACATCAACAGTGTCGTCGCGATCGGACGTTCAATAAAGACCTTACTTACATTCATGAATGAGCTTCACCAAGTGTGGGTTGGGCAATCGTGGGCGTTGTTTTCTTGCGGCGCATCCACAGCGCCTGCAGCTTGTCGAGGTACACATAAACCACCGGCGTCAGGTACAGCGTAATCGACTGGCTGAACAACAGCCCGCCAATCACCACCAGACCCAGCGGCTTACGCGCTTCACCACCGGCGCCATAGCCAATGGCGATCGGCACCGCGCCCAGCAGCGCCGCCGCCGTAGTCATCATGATTGGGCGGAATCGCGTCACGCAGCCCTCATAGATGGCCTGTGCCGGCGGCATGCCCTGTGTACGCTGGGCCGCCAGCGCAAAGTCGATCTGCATAATGGCGTTCTTCTTCACCAGGCCAATCAGCAGGATCAGCCCCACAAACGCATAGAGGTTCAACTCCACGTTCATGATCATCAGCGTCAAAAGCGCGCCAAATGCCGCGCTAGGCAACCCCGACAGGATCGTCAGCGGATGAATGAAGCTCTCGTAGAGCACACCCAGCACGATGTACACCACGAGGATGGCGATCACCAGCAGCGTCGTCATGTTCGCCAGCGAATCCTGGAACACCTTCGCCGTGCCGGCAAAGTTGATATTGATGTTCGACGGCAGCTTCTCCTGCGCGAGTTCGGTAATCTCTTCCACTGCCTGGCCCAGCGCTACGCCCGGCTTCAGGTTGAACGATACCGTTACGCTCGGCAACTGCCCCGAGTGGTTGATCGTCTGCGGGCCTACGTCTTCCGTACGCTTGGTCACCGCTTCGAGCGGAATCAGGCGCCCATCCGCGCTCTTCAGATAGATCTTCGAGAGCATGTCGGCAAAGGCCTGATAGCGCGGTGTCACCTCGAGCATCACGCGGTACTGGTTGTTCGGTGCGTAGATCGTGCTCGCAAAGTTGTTGCCGTAGCCGTTGTAGATCGCGTTCTGGATCTGTTGGATGTCGAGGTTGTAGGTGGCCGCCTTGTCGCGGTCGATATCAATGCGCACGCGCGGGCTGCGCATCTGAATATCGCTGTTAATGTCGAGCACGCTCGGCAGCTTGGCCACCTCACGCTCAAACTGCTGGCCGACGCGGTACAACGTATTCGTGTCCGGGCCCTGCAACGTCACCTGATAGGTCGAGTTCGACCCGCGGCCACCGATGCGCAATGCCGGGGGCAGCGTCGGTACGGCGCGCACGCCAGGCACCGCCGCGAGTTTCGGGCGTAACCGGTTGGCGATCTCCGCTGCCGATGCCTTGCGCTGCTTGAGCGGCTTCAGGCCCACAAATATGCGGCCATTGTTGCCACCACCGCCGCCGGGGCCAGGCCCACCACCACCCACGCTCGACAGGAAGCTATCGATGTCCGGGTCGCTCGTCAGGATCGCGTTGATCTTCTCCTGATACCCGCGCATGGCCATGTAGCTTGTGCCTTGCGCCATCTCGGTGTTGACAAAGATCTGGTCAACGTCCACCTCGGGAATAAAGCCTTTCGGTACCTTTTCAAACAGGTAGATCGTACTCACGAACATGCCCACAAAGATCACCGCCATCGTGTAGTGGTGACGTACCACCCACTTCAGGCTCACCTCATAGCACCAGGTCATGAACAACAACGGCGCTTCAATAATCCGCGCCAGCAGGCCCGGCTTTTCTGGCGAGTGCTCCCGCAAAATCTTGCTCGCGAGCATCGGCGTCAACGTTACCGACACAAAGCCCGAGATCAACACCGCCGCCGTAATCGTCACAGCGAACTCATGGAACAGGCGCCCCAGCACGCCCTGCATGAACAGGATCGGAATGAAGACCGCCGCCAGCGAAATCGTCATCGAGATGATCGTGAACCAGATCTCGCGCGATCCGCGCAGCGCTGCCTCATACGGCGACTCGCCACGCTCCACGTGCCGCACGATGTTCTCAAGCATCACGATCGCGTCGTCCACTACAAAGCCCACGCTCAGGATGATCGCCATCATCGACAGATTGTTCAGCGAGTAACCAAGCACGTACATCACGGCAAACGTGCCGATCAGCGACACCGGCAGCGCCAGCGTCGGGATCACCGTTGCGCTCGCCTTGCGCAGGAACAGGAACACCACCATGATCACCAGCGCGAGCGACAGCAACAGCGTCATCTCGATGTCGGCAAACGACTCGCGAATGTTCTTCGAGCGGTCATTGCGGATCTCGAGATTCACCGTCGGCGGCAACTGTTGCCGAATGGCCGGCAGCAGCTTCTTTACCGCGTCGTTCACTTCGATGATGTTGCTGCCCGGCTGGCGCATCACCATCAGATTCACGCCCTGAATAAACTTCTTGTCCTGACGGTTCCAGTTCCACGCCATCGTGCGTTCGTCTTCGCTACCATCGCGCACCATGCCGAGATCACCCAGTCGCACCGGTGCGTTGTTGCGATACGCCACGATCAGATTCGCGTAGTCCTCAGCCGTGGGCAACTGTCCGTTGGCCTGAATCGAATAAGCCTTGTCCGGCCCCCAAAGCGTACCGGTCGGCACATTCGCGTTCCAGTTGCGGATCGCCTCGTTTACTTCATTGAGGCCAATGCCACGCGAGCCAAGCTTTTCCGGGTCCACCTGAATGCGCACCGCATACTTCTGCGAGCCCATCAGATTCACGCTCGCCACGCCATTCACTGACGAAATGCGCTGGCCCACCACGAGCTGCGCGTATTCGTCGAGCTTCCACTTTGGCAGCGTTTCCGACGTCATCGCAAGAAACAGAATCGGGCCATCGCTCGGGTTCTGCTTGCGGAACGAAGGCAACGACGGCATGCCCGGCGGCAACAGCGGCATCGCCGCGCTGATCGCCGTCTGTACGTCCACCGCCGCGCCATCGATGTCGCGCGAGACATCAAACTGCATTGTGATGTTCGACGACCCCAGCGAGTTTGAGCTCGTCATCGAGTCAATACCCGCGATGCCGCTAAACTGCCGCTCGAGCGGCGTCGCCACCGAGCTCGCCATCACTTGCGGATCGGCGCCCGGCAAGCCGGCCGAAACACTCAACGTCGGAAAATCAACGTTCGGCAGATCGCTCACCGGCAGCACAAAGTAGCTCAGAATCCCGAACATGCTGATGCCCACCATCAGCAGAATCGTCGCCACCGGTCGCTTGATAAAGATGGCTGAGAAGTTCATCTCGGTTTACCCGGCTTTCTGCGGACGGCCTTCGCCGCTTCCCTTACCCTCACCCTTACCACCACCAGCACCACCACCGGCACCACCAGCGCCGCCCTTGCGGCCACCGCCACCCGCACCCGGCGCGCGCGGATTCACCTTCAGGCCCGGCGCAATGCGCAATTGCCCTTCGGTCACTACCGTTTCACCTTCAGCCAGCCCCTTGGCGATCACCAGTTCCTGACCGTTACGCACACCCACCGTCACCGGCCGGTTCTCCACGCTGCGGTCCTGCTTCACCACGTACACAAACGAACCTTCCTGGCCCGTCTGCACCGCCTGATTCGGCACCACCACCGCGCTTTCCACCATGCCCAGCCGCATTCTCACCCGGACAAACTGCCCCGGCCACATCTTGCGGTCTGCATTGGGGAAAGTCGCACGCAATCGCAACGTACCCGTCGTTGCATCCACCGCGCTCTCAAGAAAGCTCAGCGTACCCACGCTCGGCGGCTCATTGCTGTCCTGCTGGGTGGCAAACACCGGGATCCGCTCCTTGCCAAACCGGCTCGCGATCTTCTGGAAGTACGATTCCGGCACGGCAAACGTCACGTTCACCGGCTGGATCTGGCTGATCGTCATCAGCTCGGTCGTGTTGCCCGCGACAATGTTGCCCGGCTTCACCATCAGCGTGCCCGTGCGGCCCGTGATCGGCGCCACGATCGTCGTAAAGCCCAACTGCACCTTCAGGTTGTCGATCGTTGCCTTGTTGGCCGCGATGTCGGCCTTCGAGCTTTCAATCGCCGCCCGGTCCGCATCGGTCAATTCTTTCTGCGCCTGTGCCTGTGCCCGGGCCTGCGCGCCCTGTTCCTTTGAGGCAATGCCTTCCTTCACCAGCAGATCATTGCGATCCGCGACGCTCTTCAGGTATTCGGCCTGCGCCACGTCCCTGGCCAGATTCGCGGTGGCCTGCCGCAACTGCGCTTCGCTGCGCGCCAGATTCGCCGTCGCCTGATCGAGCTGCGCCGTGATCGTGCGCTTGTCGATCTCAAACAGCTTCTCGCCCTTGGTAACGAAGTCGCCTTCCTTGAAGAACGCCGCCTTCAACTCCCCACTCACCTGCGGCTTGATGCTTACCGTCGAGCTCGCCTCGACATTGCCGATCACATCGAGATCCATCGGCACATCCTTCGTAATCGCCTTCACCACGACGACGGGCGCCTCACCGCCGCCCTTCTTGCCCTTGCCACCGCCCGGCGCCCCACCTGGGGCGCCAGCCGTTTGCTGGCCGCAAGAGATTGAAAATAAAGCACTGACAGTCAAAATGCCAAGAGAAAGGGATATCCGGTTACGCATGCGATAAGTAGAGGGGAATGCTCTAAAATAGCAGGACTTGTTTTTGAATGTAAAAGTTACCCCACCCGGAAGTTCTACGCCCTTTGTGCATACTAGGTATTAATTTCGATTTCGTGAATTCCCGGCTGCACCTCCTGATTTTTTCTCTCGTCTGTTGCTTTGCCCAGACGACGCCCCCTGCTGAGCCCGCCCGGCCCGCCGAGCCCAAACCCGCCGAAACTCCCGCCAATCTTCTTGGCCGTACCAACACCCAGGCCGGCGAAGCCCGCCGCAACGAGAACATTTTCATCACCGCCATCGACAATAACGCCCAGAAGGAATCCTCCAATCGCCTCGGCATGACAGCCACCGCCATCACCGAGTTCTCGCCAGCGTCGCGCTACTACGGCTCTGAATTTGGCATCTCGCCCACCAACCCCATCCACCTCGCGCACTCACGCCCCCTCTCGAGCCTCCACGGCAGCGCCTTTTGGTCACACACCAACTCAATCTTCTCCGCCCGCAGCTTCTTCCAGGTCGGCAGTGTCCGCCCCGCCCGCGACAATCAGTTTGGCGCCCGCCTCACCACCCCGCTCTGGCGCAATTCCTGGCTCACCCTTGACGGCAGCCACGAGGCGCGCCGCGGCTTCGTTAACGGCAACATCCTCGTCCCGCTCACCAGCGAACGCTCCTGCCTTTCCCCCGATCCGCGCATCTGCGCCATCATCAATCGCTTCTTTGCCGCCTGGCCCGCCCAGGCCCCCAATCGCCCCGATATCGACACCCGCGCGCTCAATACCAACGCCCCACAATCCATCGACACCAACAACACCTCCGCTCGCCTCGACCAGGCCCTCGGCAAGCACCGCTTCTCGGCTCGCCACACCTGGACGGACCAGAACGTCGATGCCTTCCAGCTCGTGGCCGGCCAAAACCCCGATACCACCACCAAATCGCACGATTCCCGCCTCACCTGGACCTGGGCCAAGAGCGCCCGCACCAACCTCGACGTGACCGGCGGCTTCAACCGCGCCCGTACTCTCCTCGTCCCCGAGCCGAACGCCGTCGGCCCCCAGGTTCAAATCGGCACCGTCTGGGACAAGCTCGGCCCTGGCTCTTCGATTCCCGTCGATCGCATCCAGAATCGCTACCGCCTCGGCGCGCGCGTCCAACACCAGCTGCAGAAGCACACACTGTCTTACGGCATCGACTATGGCCGCCTCCAGTTCAACGGCGAAGAAGCCTCCTCCAATCGCGGCAACATCTACTTCCGCAATGACTTCGGTCGCGACGCCGTCACCAACTTCCGCACTGGCGCCGTCAGTCGCTATTCCTTTGGTGTCGGCGAGTTGGCGCGCGGCTTCCGCCGCCACGAGTGGGCCGGCTTCATCAACGACAACTGGCGGCTCCATTCCTCGCTCACCCTCAACGCCGGCCTCCGCTACCAGCCGCAGAACTCCATCAGCGAAGTCAACCGCCTCACCGACATCCCTTTCAACTGCGACTGCAACAACCTCGCCCCCAATCTCGGCCTTGCCTGGCGTCTCCCGCGCCACCTTGGCATCTTGCGTTTGTCTTACTCAACGCAGTTTGGCGACTTGCTCCCGGCCACGCTCCAGCAACTCCGCTGGAATCCTCCTGCCTTTCAAAAGATCGAGAATCAGGCCCCGCCCCTGCTCGATCTGCTTGCCGGTGTGGTCTTCAACCCCAACGCCCGCGCCATCGTCTTCACCTATCCCCGCGATCTCCAGACGCCCTACGCTCATCAATACAGCGCCACCTGGCAACTCCCCCTGCCCGCCGCCTGGGGCAAGCTCGACGTAGCCTACATTGGCTCCCGCACGCTCAAACTCCTCTACATGCAGTACCTCAACCGCGCCGTTCCCCTCACCGGCGTTCCGCAAACCACCGCCACCATCAACGACCGTCGCCCCGACTCGCGCTACTACGACTACCGTGTCGTCTCCAACCTCAGCCGCGCCTATTACGACGCCGGCAAGGTCAACTGGCTCATCACCAATCGCGGCGGCTTCACCATCGACGCTTCCTACTGGTTCTCAAAGGCCATCGATACCGGCGCCACTTTCGTCAATATCGCGGCGGGCGACGATGCCAACCAGGGCCACTCCCAGATTGCCAGCGACGTCTCCGGTGATCTCCGTGGCCGTAGCAGCTTCCACCAGACCCACGCTTTTCTCAACCGCCTCACCTGGCAGCCCGCCGCCCGTCATTACGCGCTGCGCCACTGGCGCCTGTCTACCGTCTTCACCGCCCGTTCGGGCGCTCCCTTCACGGTCATCAGTGGCAGCGATGGCCCCGGCTATGGCAATGTCGACGGCGTCGGAGGCGATCGTCCCAACCTGCTCAATACCGCCATTCTTGGCAACACCATCTCCCACCCGGACGACGCCCAGCGCCTGCTGCCCCGCACCGCCTTTGCTCTCATGTCACCCACTGACATCCGTGGCAACCTCGGCGTAAACACCTTCACCCGCGCCGGGTTCCGCAATCTCAACGCCTCCCTCGAGCGCCGCTTCTCACTCCATCAGGATCGCGCCGTCGCTTTCCGCGCCGAGTCCATTAACTTCCTCAATACCCCCCAGTTCGCCGAACCCGTTGCCGATTTATCCAACCCCGCCTTCGGCAAAATCACCAATACCCTCAACGACGGTCGCACCTTCCGCCTCTCGCTCAGCCTCGAGTTCTAGCCCGGCAAATTTATCTTCAAACAAACTGCGCCAAGGGCGATAAGCAAATTGCGCAGGTAGGTCTGGATTGGAGGCCGCCTGCAAGGCATGGACGGCCGCAGAAGAACCCATCCCACATTCCGCGCATTGCTGACTGAGCGCCTTCTCGGTCTCACGCTACTTTCCACGATCATCATTACGATCCTCGGCGGTGGTTACCTCGCTTTACTCATCAAGTCTGACGCCGAAGAACACCTGTTTGAATCCGCCATCCGCATTCGCGACGGCATGGATCATTTCGTTTCCTTCCATCGTGCCGCTGTGGATGTCGTTGCTGATCGTCTCAGTCCCGGCGCCGCCGCCCAGCCCGATCTCGCCGGTCAGATGCTCGAGAACACCCTCAAGCACTATCCCGACCTGCTCACCATGCTGGTTACCGATGCCAATGGCCAGATCATCCGCGCCTGCCGCCGCAATCAGCCGAGCTTTGCCCCCGGCCCGACAGATAATCAGACAGTCTCCGACCGGCCCTACTTTTTAGAACCCCAACGCACTGGCCAGCATTTCATCTCGGGCGTCTTTCAGGGCCGTGGCCTCGGCAAGGACCCCATTGTCGCGATCAGCTCGCCCATCTTCGATGCCTCCCACCGCTTTGCCGGTGTCGTTGAAGCCTCGGTCGATATCACCCGTATCCCCGTTTCTCCGCGCGATGCCCACCGCGATCTAATCACCATCGTCCACGACAACTCGGCCAACATCGTCTACTCTTCCAAGCCTAAAGTCTACGCGCCGTTGCGCGTTTGGGATGCGCTTGCCACCAGTTCCGCCGCGCGGCCCGAAAATCTCTTCCGCATTACGAAATCCGCCCTCGGAGAGCCACACTATGCCGTAAGGATCCCGATGGATTTCAGCGGCTGGCAGGTTATCGCCGCCGTCGACGTCGCCTCCCTCGATCGCGATATCAGTCGTTTCTACTGGATCGCCGCCGGCGCTCTGATTTTGTTCACGTTGCTTTCCTGGCAAATCGCCAAGCGTATGGCCAATTCGATGGCCGGCCCGGTCTCTTCACTGGTCGAAGAGATGCAACGCTTCGAGCCCGATAGCGACAAGGTCTCGACTACCACGCCCCGGTTTCCCACCCTCGAGTTCAATCAGATTTACGCCGAGTTCCGCCGCCTCGGCGACCGCCTGCGCGATGCCTTCCAGACGCTCGACCAAAAGGTCGCCGAGCGCACCGCCCAACTTGCTGAATCCGAAGCCCGCTACCGTCAGGTCATCGATACCTCCGGCGACATCATCTACCGCACCGACGCCCGCGGCTTCATCGAGTTCCACAACCCCTCCTTTGAAAAGCTCCTTGGCTTCAATGCCCGCGGGCTCCGCCTCGCCAATCTGATCACCGACGAGTACCGCGACAACTTCCTCGATGAGATGCGCTCTCAGAAGCGCAACCTCACCTCCACCCTCTACTGTGAGTTTCCCGTCATCTGCGGCGATGGCCGCACGTGTTGGATCGGCCAGTCCACCCAGCTCATCACCGATGAGTCTGGCGCTGTTACCGGCTATCAGGCCATTGGTCGCGACATCACCGAACAAAAGATTGCCGAACAGGCCCGTCGTGAGGCCGAAGAACGCTATGCCCTCGCCGTCACGGGTTCCAACAACGGCATCTGGGATTGGGACACGCGCACCGGGCAAGTCTATTTCTCCAACCGCTGGAAGCAGATGTTCGGCATCGCCGATGATGCCTCGCTCACCGATGTCGAGAGCTGGCTCAATCGCGTCCACCCCTCTGATGCGCCGCACCTGCGCGCCAACCTGAGCCATTACGTCTCCGCCGACACCGGCAAGCTCTTCGAGCAGGAACACCGCATGCGCCACGAGAATGGCACCTGGCGCTGGGTGCTCACCTGCGGTGCCGCCGTTCGTAACTCCGAGGGCAAAGCCCTCCGCATTGCGGGTTCCACCACCGACATCACCTCCGGCAAGCTCGAAGATCCACTCACCGGCTTGCCCAATCGTCTCGCCGTCCTCGATCACGTGGAGCGCCTGATGCTGCGTCAGGCCGAAGACCCCACGCGTCGCTTCGCCGTCCTGTTCATGGACATCGATCGCTTCAAGATGATCAACGACAGCATGGGTCATCATATTGGCGACGAGCTCATCTTCGGCGTGTCCCGTCGCATCATGGCGGCTCTCTACGATTCGGCCCCGCGAATTGCCACCCTTGGCCGCCTCGGTGGTGACGAGTTCGTCGTCATCGTCGAACACGATGCCGATGCGGTAATTCCCGTCACTATTGCCGAGGCTGTCCTCCAGGAGATGACCGCCTCCCACCACCTCAAAGGCGCCCCCGTCTTTATCTCCCTCAGCATCGGCATCGCTTATAGCGAAGAAGGCATGCGCAACCCCGAAGACCTCCTGCGCAATGCCGACACCGCCATGTATCAGGCCAAGACCGATGGCCGCGCCCGCTATGCCGTCTTTGATCAGAGCATGCACAAGCGCGCCGTCGCTCGTCTCGAGCTTGAGACCGACCTCCGCCGCGCCCTTGAGTTTGGCGAGTTCATTCTCCACTACCAGCCACAGGTTGATCTCCGCACGGGCGCCCTCTCGGGCTTTGAGGCGCTCGTCCGCTGGATGCATCCCAAGCGTGGCCTTGTCCCGCCCATGGAATTCATCTCCGCCGCGGAAGAAAACGGCCTGATTCTGCCCCTCGGTCGTTGGGTTCTCGAAGAAGGCCTCCGTCAACTCGCCGAGTGGGATCAGCTCTCCCATGCCTCGCGCGATCTCGCCCTCAGCGTCAACCTCTCTCCCGTTCAGTTTGCCGATCCCAATCTGCAGGAGATTGTTCGCACCACGCTCGAGCGCACCGGCATCTCCCCCAGTCGCCTCCACCTCGAAGTCACCGAGAGCATGGTCGCCAGCGATCCCGACGTCGCACAAGCCATCCTCAAGAATCTCGCCGCTATGGGCGTTGGCCTCGAGATCGACGATTTCGGCACCGGCTATTCCTGCCTCGGCCAGCTGCACCAGCTCCCCTTTGACACGCTCAAAGTCGACCGCTCCTTCGTCCGCGCCATGGATCAGACCGCCAGCACTGGCGGCGGCAAGATCGTCGAGTCCATCGCCAGCCTCTCGGCCAGCCTTGGCATCCACGTCATTGCCGAAGGCATCGAGACGCAGGAACACTGGATCAAGCTCGCCCAGCTCGGCTGCGAGTTCGGTCAGGGCTATTTCTTCTCGCGCCCCCTGCCCGCCAAGCAGGCTTTCCAGCTTCTGCTCGTTCGTTCCAATCAGCCGTGGCCCCTCCCGCAGGCACTCACCACGCTGCTGCCCCAGCTCGACGTCCTCCGCACCCGCCTCGAAAATCTCGCCACCAAAACGATCACTCACATCGAAGGCTAAAAATAAACTCGCCCTCGTTTGTTCCACTCCCCCTCGGGCCCTGTCTCAAGCTTACGAGGAACAAACTCACTCATGACATTCAACTTGCCTCGTCCCAAACTGCTTCAGGTACTGGCGCCCGCCCTGCTCGCGCTCGTTTCTTTACCCGCCACCGCTCAGGTGTCCGTCTATGGCACCAATTCCAATTTCGACGTCGTCAACGATACCGGCCACGAAGTGCACGGTCTCGAAATCGAATTTCACGGCGCCAGCTCCATCTCGAGCTACTACAACTGGAATCGCTACGGCATGCCCACCGTTGTTCCCATGCCCAATAACGCCGGCATGTACATCCGCTGGATGTCCCCCTACAATCCCGTCACCGGCAAGTTCACCATCGCCACGCCCATGGCGGTCAAGCCCACGGTAATGACCGGCCACCAATGCGTCATCGGTACTCCCGGCTACGACGTCAGCGGCTGCGAACACTTCGGCATCTCTGTCGTCGGCAACTCCACCAAAGCGATCTATCGCTGGCTTGTGGCCGATCCCGCCAACCCTGGCATGCTCAAGACCGCCGAAACCCAAATCGGCATCCCCGCCCCCATCTGGTCCGTCCAGCCCCCCGCCGCCCCCAACGAACCCTTCCAGATCGTCGTCGATATCGATCCCCCCGTCCCGCCCGCCCCGGCCAAGCGCTTTGGCGAAGCCCAGTGGATGAAGACCTACAAGACCGAGAACAATCGTCACGTCGGCCTTGACGAGCTCATCCCCGGCAACCCCGTCGTTCCGGAAGACGCCGCCCATCTCGAAACCAGCTGGGAACTCCTCCAGACCGATCTCACCGACATCGGTGGCCGCCAGCGTCGTCGTCAAAAGCGAGGCGGTCTCGGCGTGGGCAACAAAGCCGTCGTCCGCCGCTTTGAGCTCTACAAGTACTCCGGCCCCGTCGACCCCGTCAGCGGTCAGGCCCTCTGCGCCGACGTTCTCTGCAATGCTCCCGCTGATGGTGAAGTCGGTGATTTCATCGGTGCCCAGAATGCCGACGTCAACCTCAACGCCCCCGACGCCTACCCGGTCACTGTCACGGTCAACGGCGATGGCCAGGTCTCCGATGCCAACCGCCTCATCCGCTGCCCCGGCACCTGCAGCTTCATGGCCAACGTCGGCTCGCTGATCTCTCTCACCGCCAAAAACGGCAAGGGCATCTTCTCGGAATGGACTGGCGCCTGCGCCGGCAACAACCTCGCCTGCACCTTCACGGTCAACTCGGCCGCCCCTGTTACCGCCACCTTCAAGTCCACCTACCGGCTGGTTCTGAAAACCAACGGCACCGGCACCATCTCGAGCAATCCCTCCGGCTCGAGTTTCCTGCAGGGCACCTCGGTCACGGTCACCGCTTCACCGAGCCCCACCTGGAAGGGTTGGACGGGCGGCGGTTGCTCCGGCGCCTCGCTCTCCTGCACGGTTACCATCAACGCCGACACCACGCTCACCGCAAACTTCCGCTAGTCGAGCGCATCCTTTAGCAGGCGGCGTGGCTCCCTCCGGGCTGCGCCGCCTATTTGTGTTCCGGCAGCGGATCGATGGCCCGCGCCTGTTCAACGGCCTTGGCTGCGTCGCGGTCCACCAGCTCGAGAAACGCCTTTGCCGCATGGCTCAGCGCGCGCCGTGCCGGATAAACAAGGCGGATCTTTCGCTCCACGTTCAACTCCTTCACCCGCACTTCCTTCAGCATCCCCGCTTCGATCTCCGGCTCCACACACATCTTCGGCAAGAACGCCACGCCCTCATTGCGCTGCACCAGCCGGCGGATCGTCTCCACCGTCGGCATCTCCACATCCATGTTTAGCGGCACGCGATGCCGCTGGAATTCGCGCAACACAATCTCCCGGTACGGGCTCAGCACGTTGTGCGCGATAAAGGTCTCCATCCCCAACTCACTGATCGATACCTCTTCCCGCGCCGCCAGCCGGTGCTCCGGCGACACCACAAACACCAGCCGGTCCGTGTAAATCACCGTCGATACAATCCGCTCATCACCCGGGTCAAACGAGATCAGCCCCAGCTCCAGATCCCCATCCAGCAACTGCGCCGGAATCTTGCTCGACAGGCTCCGCCTCACCTGCACCTTCACCTTCGGATACTGGCTCCGATACTGCTCAATGTGGTTCAACAGGTAAAGCGATGTCGATTCATTGGCCCCAATCGTCAACCGCCCCGACGAGTTGTCGCGCAGCTCCGCCAGCGCGTTATACATGTCCGATTCGAGATTCTCAAACCGCCGCGCAAACTCGAGCACTACCTTACCCGCGTCCGTCAACAGCAGTTCCTTGGCCGACCGGTCGATCAGCTTCTCCTCAAGTTCAGCCTCAAGTCGTTGCACCGCCAGCGAAATCGCCGGTTGCGTCCGCAACATTTTTTCGGCCGCACGCGAAAACGACTTCTCATTAGCGACGGATAAAAATACCTTAAGAGAATGTAGAAGCACAGTACCTCGTTACGTTGGCTTATAGGATAAGCGAGCTTTATTTGATTATGACCGATTATCCCTGCCCCGAGCAATATAAATTTGCTAAATCCAATGCCCGGCTAGATAATGAAAAGACAAATAGGAGGTGGATACGTCCATGGCGAACAACCAGCAAGCCAACCAGCGTGTCTTCATTTTTGACACCACCCTGCGCGACGGCGAACAATCCCCCGGCTGCAGCATGACCGTACCTGAGAAGCTGCGCATGGCCGCCAAGCTTGTCGAACTCGGGGTTGACATCATGGAGGCCGGTTTCCCTATCGCCTCCGAGGGCGACTTCGAAGCCGTTCAGCGCGTCAGCGAACAATTCCCCATGGTTCGCGTCGCTGCTCTTTCCCGCGCCACCAAGGGCGACGTGGAACGCGCCGCCGCTGCTCTTGATAAGGCCAAGCGTCCCCGCATCCACACCTTCATCGCCACCAGCGATATCCACCTGCAATACAAGCTCAAGAAGTCCCGCGAGCAGGTCCTCGAAGATGCCGTTCGCGCCGTCGAGCTGGCTCGCAAGTACGTCGACGACGTTGAGTTCTCCGCTGAAGACGCCACCCGCACCGACATCGACTATCTCGAGCAGATCAGCCGCGCCGTCGTTGCCGCCGGCGCAAGCACCGTCAACCTGCCCGACACCGTCGGCTATTCGGTCCCTGAAGATTACGCCGAACGCATTGGCCGCATCGCCCGTGTCCTCGGCGATAGCGCTATTGTCAGCGTCCACTGCCACGACGATCTCGGCCTCGCTGTTGCCAACTCTCTCGCCGCCGTCAAGGCTGGCGCCCGCCAGATCGAGTGCACCATCAACGGCATTGGCGAGCGCGCCGGCAACTGCTCGCTCGAAGAAGTCGTCATGGTTATGAAGACCCGCCGCGACTACTACCCCTACGACAACACCATCGTTACCGAAGAGCTCTACCCCGCCAGCCAGATGCTCTCGAGCATCATCACCTTCGGGCCCCAGCCCAACAAGGCCATCGTCGGCGCCAACGCCTTCGCTCACGAAGCCGGCATCCACCAGGACGGCTACCTCAAGAACAAGTCCACCTACGAGATCATCGACCCCCAGAGCGTTGGCGTCCCCGCCGGCAAGCTCATCCTCGGCAAGCACAGCGGTCGCCACGCCCTCAAGGAGCGCGTCAAGGAACTCGGCTACCCCGAGCTCACCAAAGAACAACTCGATCTCGTCTACGAGCGCTTCACCACCGCCGCCGACAACAAGAAGGGCTTCACCAACGAAGAGATCACGGAATTCATTGAAACGGCGATCGAAAAGACCGCCGAGAAGGTTAGCTAACGAATGCAATTGAAAGTTCTCGCCCTCCCGGGCGATGGGATCGGCACAGAAGTCACCGCTGAAGGTCTCCGCGTCCTCCGCCACGTCTGCGCCAAATACAAGCACGACCTCGTCCTCACCGAAGGTCTCCTCGGCGGCATCGCCATCCACAAAACGGGCACGCCCTATCCGGCCGAAACCGAACAGCTCGCCCTCCAGGCCGACGCCACCATCATGGGCGCTTTCGGTCTGCCCGAGTTTGATAACGCGCCCCCCGCGCTGCGTCCTGAAAAAGGCCTCCTCGGCATCCGCAAGACTCTTGGCGTCTATGCCAACCTGCGCCCCGTCAAGGCTTACGACGCCCTCCTCGATGCCTCCCCGCTCAAGAATCACCTGCTCACCGGCGTCGACATGATCATCGTCCGCGAGCTCTGCGGCGGCCTCTACTACGGCACCCCGCGCGGCATCAGTGGCGAAGGCGACGAAGAGCGCGGCACCAACACCATGACCTACACCCGCGCCGAGATCGCCCGCATCACCCGCATGGCGTTCAACCTCGCGCGCAACCGCAAGAAGAAGGTCACCAGCGTCGACAAGTCCAACGTCCTTGAGACCTCGCAGCTCTGGCGCAAAGTCGTCGTCGAAGTCGCCCCCGAGTTCCCCGACGTCACCCTCGAGCACCTGCTCGTCGACAACGCCGCCATGCAGCTCGTCCTGCGGCCCAACCAGTTCGACATCCTCCTGATGGAAAACATGTTCGGCGACATCCTCTCCGACGAAGGTTCCGTCATCACCGGCTCCATCGGCATGCTGCCCTCGGCCTCCATCGGCGCGCAGCTTCCCTCCGGCGCCTGGGTCGGCCTCTATGAGCCCGTCCACGGCTCAGCCCCCGACATCGCCGGCAAGGGCATCGCCAATCCCCTCGGCGCCATCGGCTCCATCGCCGCCATGCTCGAATACACCTTCGGCCTGCTTGAAGAAGCAGCCGCCGTCAACGCCGCCATGGAGTCCACCCTCAATGCCGGCATCACCACGCGCGACCTCAAAGGTAGCGCCACCACCGAACAGGTCGGCAAGGCCGTCTGCGAAGCCATCGGATAAACATCATGAGTCAGCCAAGAAACATCATTCAAAAACTTTGGGATTCCCACGTTGTCGCCAATCCCCCTGGCGCTCCTTCGCTCCTTTACATTGATCTCCACCTCGTGCATGAAGTCACCAGCGCCCAGGCCTTCGATGGCCTCCGCGCCCGTGGCCTCAAGGTGCGTCGTCCCGACCTCACCTTCGCCACCACCGATCACTCCACGCCCACCACGCCGCGCAACCTGCCTATCGTCGACCCCGTCGCCAAGAGCCAGGTCGAAAAGCTCGAGCGTAACGCCAAAGAGTTCGGCATCCCCGTCTTCGGCTTCCTCTCTGAGAAGCAGGGCATCGTCCACGTCATCGGTCCCGAAAACGGCCTTACCCAGCCCGGCATGACCGTCGTCTGCGGCGACAGCCACACCGCCACCCACGGCGCTTTCGGCGCTCTCGCCTTCGGCATCGGCACCAGCGAAGTCGAGCACGTGCTCGCCACCCAGTGCCTCCTCCAGCGCCCCTCGCGCAGCTTTGAGGTCAAGGTCGAAGGCACCCTCGCCCCCGGCGTCGGCGCCAAGGACATCATCCTCGCCCTCATCGCTCGCATCGGCATCGGCGGCGGTACCGGTTGCGTCATCGAATACACCGGCTCCACCATCCGCGCCCTCTCGATGGAAGAGCGCATGACCGTTTGCAACATGTCGATCGAAGGCGGCGCTCGCGCCGGCCTCATCGCCCCCGACGACAAGACCTTCGAGTATCTCGCCGGTCGGCCCTTCTCACCCAAGGGCGCTGATTGGGATGCCGCCGTCGCCCGCTGGAAGACCCTTCCCTCCGACCCCGGCTCCACCTACGACCGTACCCTCTCCATCGATGGCTCCGCCCTCGAACCCATGATCACCTTCGGCACCAACCCCGGCATGGGCATGGGCATCTCCGGCACCATCCCCGATCCCGGCTCCATCGCCGATTCCCTCGAGCGCGACAGTCTCCGCAAGGCCCTCGACTACATGGCTCTCGAGCCCGGCAAGCCCCTCCTCGGCAAGCCGATCGATGTCGTCTTCATCGGCTCCTGCACCAACTCGCGCATGAGCGATCTCCGCGGCGCCGCTTCCATCCTCAAGGGCCGCAAGGTCGCTGACAACGTCCGCGTCATGGTCGTCCCCGGCTCCCAGCAGATCAAGCGCCAGGCCGAAGCCGAAGGCCTCGATCAGGTCTTCCGCGCCGCCGGCGCCGAATGGCGCGAGGCCGGCTGCTCCATGTGCATCGCCATGAACGGCGATCAGCTCACCCCCGGCCAGTACAGCGTCTCCACGTCCAACCGCAACTTCGAAGGTCGTCAGGGCAAGGGCGGTCGCACGTTCCTCGCCAGCCCCCTCACCGCCGCGGCCAGCGCCGTCACCGGTAAGGTCACCGACGTCCGCACCCTGCTCGGAGGCAACTAACCATGGAAAAATTCCTTCCCTTTGATAGCCGTATGGTCGTCATGCCCGTCGACAACATCGACACCGACCAGGTCATCCCCGCCCGCTTCCTCAAGAAGACCGACAAAACCGGCTGGGGCGATCTCCTCTTCTATGACTGGCGCTACGAAGCCGACGGCTCCCCCAAGCCCGACTTCATCCTCAATCAGGAACCCGCCAAATCCATGAAGGTCCTCCTCGCTGGCGACAACTTCGGCTGCGGCAGCTCGCGCGAACACGCCCCCTGGTCCCTCACCCAGTACGGCTTCCGCGCCATCATCTCCACCTCGTTTGCCGACATCTTCAAGTCCAACGCCCTGAAGAACAGTCTGCTCCCGATCGTCGTTTCCCCCGAGATCCACAAGAAGCTCTTCTCGATGCCCGACTCGAGCGTCCACGTCGATCTCGCCACCCGCACCCTCACCCTCGCCGACGGCACCAAAGCAGAATTCCCCGTCGACAGCTTCTCGCAGCAGTGCATGCTCGACGGCGTCGACGAACTCGGCTTTATCCAGAAGCACGAAGACCAGATCAAGGCCTACGAGTCCCAGCGCACCAGCACGCTCAACACCCTCTCGGCCTAGCTCGCGAACGACAATCCATCCTCCGCAGGCGCCCCGCTCAAGCAGGGCGCCTTCTTGTTGGTCTACCCGTAATAAGGCGAGTTCATATCGCGACTCGCGTCCGCCACAACGTCCGCGTCAAACAGCTTCAGATTCGCCGTCACCCCCAACGCTCGACACTCATCGGCAAAGAGCCCATTGCAGAAGTGGAGCGCCGTTTCCCGGTTGGCAAACTCGTAGAACCCGTTCACGGATTTTGTGTGTACCCCGCTCAGCCACTGCTTGCTCAATAGCCCCGGCTGGTGCTTCAGTTTTGCATTCAACTCCTGCCACGGCACTGAAGCAAACTCTTTGCTCCAGTGCATCTCGCCGAACAGATACACCCGGCCTTCCTCTCGATTTTTTCCGAGTGGCATCTGCCATGGCGATCCCATCTCCCGGCTCGCCTCGGCCGTAACCCGCCCATCATAAACGCGGGTCATCAAACTGCCCGCCCCACCCACGCCTCGCGCTTCTGACGCCAGATAGTTCTCAACATAAGCACGGGCGTTCTCCTCGGAATCGAACTCGTAAAGCCCGCCCACCGATTGTGTCTCCAATCCGCTCAACCAGGTCTTGCGAAGCAAGCCCGGCTGTCGCTTCATGGCCGGGTTAAACGCCTGCCATGGGGCCTGCGGAAAAGGCACTGATACCTGCACTTCTGCATAAAGAAAAATGTTGCTCATCCTCAAGAGTTCCTTTCACGTAACGATCGTTATGTAATCGCAAGGCCAGAATCGCATAACGATCGTTATGGGTCAAGAATAAAATAACGATCGTTATGTTTTCTGCTACGCTGGGGTCATGAACCGTCAAGAAAAAAACGAGGCAACTCGTCTGCGTATTCTCCAGGCCGCTGCGGCCTCTTTTCGCAGTCATGGCCTCTCTGGCATCGGCGTGGACGGTGTCGCCAAAGATGCCGCAGTTACCTCTGGCGCCTTCTATGTCCACTTCCGTTCCAAAGCTGATGCTTTTCGCGCCGCCATTGTCGATGGCCTCGACGAGTTGCGCGCTGCCGTCGAATCCTTCCGTACCAGCGAAGGACACTCCTGGCTGGCTTCATTCGTGAGCTTCTATCTGGGCCCCAAGCGCATCTGCCCCCTCAAAGCCGCTTGCACTCTGCCCTCACTTTCCTCCGACGTCGAGCGTGCCGGCGAGCAAACGCGGCAGGCTTACGAGGCGCACCTGTTGCCCATCCTTGACGCCCTTGCGACCGGTCTTCCCGGCGACCCCAATACCGCTCGCGATCGCGCCTACGCCATCATGGCCATGCTCGTCGGTGGCGCCCTCCTGTCTCGCGCTGTGCTTGACCAGCAACTCAGCCAATCCATTGCTTCCGCCGTCGCTCAACATGCCTTGCTCGCCGGCTCCGATCAACCTCAGATCCAACCCTGACAGCCGCGCACATTAACGATTTCTTCATAAATCGATATTCAGAAAACCACATCCTAGCTCCATGCAGATGGCTGCATCTCTACGGAATCTCCCCCTTCACGCGCTCCTTCTCTGTCTTGCCGCCTCCTCCCTTCTCGCGCTCGACCCCACAATTCCCCCCTCCCAATACGCCCTCCGCATCTGGAAGGAAGAAAACGGCCTCCCCTCCAACTCCCTCTACTCGGTTACCATCGCTCGCTCCGGCCATCTCTGGGCCGGCACCTCCGACGGCCTCGTCCGCTTCGATGGCAGTCGCTTCATCACCTACAGCCCCTCATCCCACCCCGACATGCAAGGCAGCTTTGTTGGCCAGGTCGTTGAAGCCGCCGATGGCTCCATCTGGTTCAACACCACCAAGGCCTTTCATCACTTCAAGAACGGCAAGTTCACCATTTACGGTGAGCCGCAAGGCCTGCCCAGTCCCCTCGTTGTGCGCCATGCCGCCGATCGCGAAGGCGCCCTCTGGGCCAGCACCGCCCGCGGCCTCGTGCGCATCCGCGATGGCAAAGTCCAGCGCTTCACCATCAAAGATGGCCTCGCCGCCGATCGCACTGGCGCCATCTTTGTCGACTCCACCGGCGCCGTCTGGATCGGTGCCGCCGGTCTCACCCGCTATCAGAATGGCCGCTTCACCGCCTTTCCGGCCCGCTTCAATCACCCCGTTGTCGGCGCCATCGCCCGTGGTCCTTCCGGCTCCGTCTGGGTCGGCACCTATGATGGTCTCTACCGCTTCGACGGCCAGCAGTTTCACCTCGATCCCCGCGTTCCCAAAGGCATCGTCAGCGCCCTCCATGTCGATCGCGACGGCGTTCTCTGGGCCACCGTCTCCGAGCGTGGCCTGCTGCGCCTCGTCGGCGATCAGCCCCCGCAAATCGTTCCCGTCCCCGGCGTCGGCGGAGGCGATTTTCGCGCCATCATCGAAGATCGCGAAGGCAGCCTTTGGCTTGCCACCGCTCACGGCCTCGTCCTTCTCCGTCGCGGCCCCATCCTCACCTATTCCCTCTCCGAAGGTCTCTCTGGCAAGCCCTCCGAAGTCGTTCTTGAAGACTCGCATCATCGCATCTGGGCCGGCGCCAACGACAGCCTCATCGCCCTCTCCGGTCCCGGTTACACCACCGTTCAAAAAGTCACCGGTCTCCCCGTCTCCACCGTCAGCGCGCTCCATGAGGATTCCTCCGGCCGCCTCTGGGTCGGCCTCCGCGGCGGCATCGGCTGGGTCGAGAATTTCCGCTTCCGCCCCCTGCGCGATCGCGATGGCCCCGTCACCGATCAGGTCCTGTCTCTCGCCACCGCCCCCGACGGCGCCCTCTGGGCCGGCACCACCCGCGGTGTCTTTCGCTATCACAACGGCGAGCGCACCTACTTCGGCACCAAACAGGGCCTGATGAACAACCTCGCCGGCACGCTCCAGTTCGACCGCAATGGCCACCTCTGGGCCGGCACCAACGACGGGCTCTTCGTCTGGGATGGCAATCGCTTCTCTCCCCGCCATCTCCCCACCGGCTCCATCCGCGCCGTCCGTCTCGACCCCGATGGCACCGTCTGGATTGGCACCGCTGGCGGCGGCCTCTACTGGGCCCGCCACGGTACACTCCACCGCGCCACCGCCGCCTCTGGCCTCAGTGGCGATTACGTCGCCGGCCTGCTTGAAGATCTTCAAGGCTACTTCTGGATCTCCAGCCCCGGCAGTCTCAGCCGCGTCGCCAAAAGCGAGCTCATCGCCCTCGGCGACAAGAAAATCTCCCGCCTCAGTGTCCTCCGCTTCGGCCTCACCGATGGCATGCGCGAGCGCGGCCCCAACAGTGGCTGGCAGCCCGATAGCTGGCGCGCTCACGATGGCAAGCTCTGGTTCCCCACCGATTCCGGTCTCATTCAGGTCGATCCCACTCGCGTCCAACTCGCCCCTCCCCCAGTCGCTCTCATCGAGAGCGCCACCCTCGATGGCCAGCCCCTCAATCTCGCGCAGCCCCTTCTGCTCAAGGCCGGCGCCGGTCGCCTCGAGTTCCGCTTCTCCGCGCCTGCTCTCCTCTGGGCCGATCAACTCCGCTTCCGCTACCGCCTCACCGGCGTCGACAAGGATTGGGTCGAAGCCCGTGATTCGCGCAGCGCCACCTACACGCTCCTCCCCGCCGGCGCCCACTCCCTCGAGGTCCAGACCAGCGATCCTGCCGGCAACTGGTCCGGCGTCCCCCTCCGCCTCACCTTTGAACAGGCCCCCTTCTTCTACCGCACCTGGTGGTTCGCCACCCTCTGCCTCGTTGCTCTTTCGCTCTTGCTGTGGCTCCTCTACCGCCTCCGCATCCGCCAGATGGAAGCCCGCCACGCCGTCGTCCTCTCCGAGCGCACCCGCATCGCCCGCGAACTTCACGATTCCCTCCTGCAGGAAGTCCTCGGCGCCTCCCTCCAGCTCCAGGGCGCCAGCCTCATCATGGATTCCCGCCCCGCCGAAGCCCGCCAGAAAGTCGATCGCATCGGCGAACAGCTCCACGAAGCCTTCCGCGAAGCCCGCAACTACATCGGCCATCTCCGCCTCTGCGCCGAAGACAAAGACCTTGCCGATTCCCTCGGCCAACTCGGCCACAACATGACCGCTCCCCACGGCATCGCCTGGACGATGGACCAGACCCCCCTTCCCGCCACCCTCGATACCGCTACCCGCTTCGAGCTCCTTCAAATGGCCCGCGAGATCATCCACAACGCCATCCAGCATTCCGGCGCCTCCCGCATCGAAGCCACCCTCCACGCCGACAAGGGCCACCTCTGTCTCTGCATCGTCGACAACGGCAAAGGCTTCACCCCCGGTCAGCTCCCCAACGATGGCCGCAAACACTGGGGGCTCGTCGGCCTCGGCGAACGCTCTTCCGGCCTCGGCGGCTCACTCGATATCGAGAGCACTCCCGGCCAGGGAACCCGCATCAATTGTCGCGTCCCCCTCGCCTCCCCTTCGCGCTGGCGGCAGTTCCTTCCCGCCTTCCCCTGGTGGAACCGGCTGTCCCGGTCACCGCAGCTGTAGCACTGGTTCCTCAGCCGTTCTCCCGCGGCATCACAAACCAGCAGATGAAGTACGCCAGGATCCCCGTGCCCACCAGCACTACCGAGCAAAGCCACAGGATTCGTACCAGCGTCACATCAATCCCGAAGAACTGCGCAAATCCCGCGCACACCCCGGCCACCCAACCCGCCGGTCTTACCAGTCGCTTCTCCGCCTGCGCGCCCGGAAACGGCGTCGCCACCGCTCCCCCGTCCATCCTTTGTCCGCAGCGAGCGCAAAACACCGCACCCGCGTCTGTCATGTTCCCGCATTTGGTGCAAAACATATAACACCCCATACGCGCCAGCCACCCCTCTTGTTCCAAATCTCCTGCGTTTGGCGCCTGCCTATTGCCGCAATCCCCACCACCGGGCATAATGACGAAGTAACTTCAATCACTCGACGCGAAGTTCACGGAGGCTTGTATGTTCCCTATTGCACACCGTCCGATGCCGTCGAGCCCCCTCGCCCCCGCCTGCTAAAGGCCCACCCGAGCGCGCTCACGCCCATCGTTCCAGCCCAACTCTAACCAGTCAGTCGACTTCCGTCCCCTCATCCGCGGAGGTCCAGGGTACGTGTGTCTTTACCAAAGGAACAAACATCTTGAAACATCGCATTCGTGGTTC
>CAZBTA010000017.1:0-1413 GCA_964494515.1 uncultured Bryobacter sp. | reverse complement strand
CAGGTCCAGCGCGCTCTCAATCTGTCCCTCGCCGATCTCAACCTCGGCGAATCCATCTCCGGCCTCTACGCCGACGAGGTTACGCCCGCCCCCGATTGCGGCCACCTCCTCGTCCACATCATCGTGCCGACGCATCTCTCCGTCGCTGCGGCCATGGCGGCCCTCCGCCTCCACACGCCCAGCCTCCGCTCTGATGTCGCCGCCGCGATCTCTCGCAAACGCGCGCCCGAGCTCTTCTTCCTGCCCGCGGGCGAAACGGGAGACCTCTATGAGTAACTCCCCTCTCGCCCCCTACACCTCCTGGCAGGCCCTTCCCATGCCACCCGAAGTAACGCTCGCTCTTGAGCGTCTACGTCGCGCGCCCGCCGTCCAGCGCATCGCCGTCATGCCCGACGTCCATGCCGCCGGCGACGTCTGCGTCGGCATGGTCGTCGCCACCTCTCACCTCATCTATCCACAAGCCGTTGGCGGCGACATTGGCTGCGGCATGCTCGCCGTGGCCCTTGATGCCGATAGCAGCGCTCTTGCCTCCGCCCGCACCGCTGGGCAGATCCTCGCCGAACTCGGCCGCGCCATCCCGGCCCACCGCCGCAACCGTCGCGCCACGTTGCCCCAGCCCGTCGCGCTAACGGCCCACGCGCTCAGCCATCCCCCACTCGCCGCGCTCGCCCGTTCCACGGGCACGCTCGAGTTTGCCACCCTCGGCAGCGGCAACCACTTCATCGAGCTTCAGGCCGACACTGACGATCGCCTCTGGCTCATGGTCCACAGCGGCTCCCGCGCCCTCGGGCCCGCCATCCGCGATCACCATCTCACGCACGCCACCCCCGTCGGTGGCGGCCTGTATGCTCTCAAGGCCACCACCGACGCTGGCCTCGCCTACACCAACGATGCCGCTTACGCCCGCCTCTACGCCGATGCCTCTCGCCGGGCCATGGCTGAACAGGTGGGCGAGGTCATCCACCGCACCATGGGTGCCAGCCTCAACTGGTCCACGCTCATCACCACCGATCACAATCACGTGGCGCAAGAAACTCACTTTGCCACCCCGCTCTGGGTCCATCGCAAAGGAGCCATGCGCGCACAGCTCGGCGAACAGGGCGTCCTCCCCGGCTCCATGGGTTCGCCGAGTTACCACGTCGCGGGCTGCGGCCACGCCCCGGCCCTCTGTTCCAGTGCTCATGGCGCGGGAAGGGTCATGAGTCGCACCGTCGCCCGCCAGCGAGTCACCCTCAAGGACCTCCACCGCCAAATGTCCGGCATCTGGTTCGACCCCCGCCTGGCGGACCAACTCCGCGACGAAGCCCCCGTCGCCTACAAGGACATCCGCGCCGTCCTCCGCGCCCAGCGCGAGATGGTCAAGGTCATCCGCACCCTCCGCCCCATCCTCAACTACAAAGGCGTCTGATGCAC
>CAZBTA010000016.1:16429-43121 GCA_964494515.1 uncultured Bryobacter sp. | reverse complement strand
GTGAACGCAAGAAAGAACACCATGGAGCTTGAGGTGAAACGTGGCTGAGTTTACTGGCGAACGGGTCGTGCCCGGCAAGGTCGATGTCGACCTCTGGAACGAGCACCTCTCCCGCTACCTGTTTGCCTCACGCCTGTGCCGGTCCAAGAAAGTAATCGATCTCGGCTGCGGCACCGGCTACGGCAGCTTTGAGCTCGCCCAGCGCGCCGAAAGCGTGATCGGCGTCGACATCAGCGAAAGCGCCATCCTCGAGGCGCGCCAAACCTATCAGGCCCCCAATCTCCAATACGAAGTCGCGAGCCTCGACAAGCTGCCCTTCGCCGACGCGAGCTTCCAGCTCGGCGTGTGCTTTGAGGTCATCGAGCATCTCGACAACTATCGCGACCTGCTCGCCGAAGCCCGTCGCGTGCTCGCCCCCAGCGGCCAGTTGGTCATCTCCACGCCCAACCTCAACTACTACGCCGAGAGCCGCAAACTGAACGGCCCCAATCCGTTCCACTCCCACGAATTCGAGTACGAAGAGTTCCGCCAGGTGCTAGGCGAGTTCTTCGAGCACCAGACATTCTTCGTGCAGAATCACTCGAGCGGTCTCGTCTTCTTGCCGCTCGATGGTTCAGCCGGCACCGAGCTCCGGCTTGAGGCAAGCAAGCCATCGCCCGCCGAGGCCCACTTCTTCATCGCCGTCTGCGCCGCCCAGCGCATGATGGGTTCCCCGGCTTATGTCTACATGCCCACGGCGGCCAATGTGCTGCGCGAGCGTGAGCATCACATCGAGCGCCTCGAGGGCGAGCTCGCCACCAAGAACGAATGGCTCGACACTGCGCGCAACGAACACAAACAACTCGTCGACAAGTTCCGCACGCTGCAGCAGGAGATGGAGTCGAAGAACGAGTGGGCCATCGAGCAGAACCAGCGCATCGCCGCCGCCAATCAGGAGATCACCCGCCTCGGCTCTGAGCTCGATGCCCAACGCGAAGGCTTCCAGACTCGCATCACCGAGCTCGAAGCCGAACTCGAAGGCCACCTCGCCTGGGGCCGTAACAACGAGCAGCAACTCGAGCAGGCCAACGCGCACATCAAAAAGCTCGACGCCGAAATTGCTCGCGCCGCCACCCAACTCGCCGAGTACCAAAAGAAGCTCGACGAGGCCGAAGCCCTCGTCATCGAGCGCACCCACTGGGCACAGAACGAACAGCAACAACGTGAAGCCGCCGAGGCCAAGGTTGCCGCGGTTGAAGCCAGCCGCTGGATCCGAATGGGGAAGGCATTCGGGCTCGGTCCGAAGTTTTCATGATCCTGCTCCGCCGCCTCCTGCGTCAGGGGCCGATCCTTCTTCTCGCGCCATTGCTTGCGGTTCTCGAGCTGTTCGCGCTCTGGATCACCGACCTGCTCTGGATGGCCTTTGGCCGCAAGCATGACGACGTCCTCCCGCCAGCGCGCAATCATGCCGCCAGCGTCGTCATCCCCAACTGGAATGGCAAAGACCTGCTCGAGAAGTATCTGCCCAGCGTCATCACCGCCATGGCCGGCCACCCCGATAACGAAGTCATCGTCGTCGACAACGGCAGCACCGACGGCAGCGCCGACTTCGTCCGCGAGCGCTTTCCCACCGTGCGCCTGCTCGCGCTCAAAGAAAACCTCGGCTTCGGTGGCGGCTCCAATCACGGCTTCCGCGAAGCCAAAAATGACATCGTCGTCCTGCTCAACAGCGACATGCGCGTCGCCCCTGATTTTCTGGCCCCCCTTCTCAAGGGCTTTGCCGAGCGCGATGTCTTCGCTGTCTCCTGCCAGATCTTCTTTTCCGATCCCAACAAGCTGCGCGAAGAAACCGGCCTCACCCAGGCAAGCTTTCGCCGCGGCGTGATCGAGATTCGCCACCGCATCGACGACAACGTCACCGATCTCTACCCCTGCTTCTACGGCGGCGGCGGCAGTTGCGCGTTTGACCGGCGCAAGTTCCTCGAGCTTGGCGGCTTCGATCCGCTGCTGCATCCCTTCTATCTCGAAGATACCGACATCGGCTACCTCGCCTGGAAGCGCGGCTGGCGCGTCCTCTACCAACCCCAAAGCCACGTCTGGCATGAGCATCGCGGCACGATCGGCAAGAAGTTCTCACAGGACTACATCAACGCCATCGTTCGCAAAAACTTTGTCCTCTTTGCCTGGAAGAACATTCACTCTCCCGGCATGCTCGCGCAGCATTTCTTCGCCAGCTACTTCGCCGCCATCATCGCGCTCCTCGCCGGTGACGCCCCCGGCCGCGTCAACTTCCCTGGCCTGTTGCGTGCCGCGCTGCAGTTGCCCGGCGCCTGTGCCGCTCGCTGGCGGGCGCGTAGCCTGGCGCATGTCACCGATCGCGAAGCCTTCCGCCGTCCGCTCGGCGGTTACTACCGCGATCGCTTCGAGGCAACAACGATTCGGGCCGAGCGGCCACGCGTTCTGTTCGTCTCGCCCTATGGCCTTGCCCCCGCGGCTCACGGCGGCGCGGTCTTTATGCAATTTGCCGTGCGCCAGCTCAGCCGCCACGCCGACGTCCACCTCATCGCGCTGCTCGATGAAGAGTGGGAGCGCGAAGCCCACCAGGAGCTCGCCCCCTTTGTCGCCAGCATGCAGTTCATCGTGCGCATGACCGGTCAGCCCCGCTCGGCCTTCAGCCTTGTGCCCGGCGCGGTCAGCGAATTCGCCAGTGGCGATCTCGAGTGGCTCATCCATCGCACCATCGCCACGCGCCAGATCGACGTGCTTCAGATCGAATACACCAACATGGGCCAATACGGCTGCCAGTTCGATCACATCCTTACGTCGCTGTTCGAACACGACATCTACTTCCAGTCGATCCAGCGCCAGCTGCGCACCAACCCGAGCCTGCTGTTCCGCATCCCCGCCACGATTGAATATCTCAAGGCTATGCACTGGGAATTGCACATGGTGCCACGCTTTGATTTCGTCCAGGTCTGCACGGCCAACAACGCCGCCTACCTGCTCGACTTCCTTCCGCAAATGGGCACGCGCATCATGCCTGGTCTGCGCGCTTCGATCGACGTCGCCAGATTCAAGCCCAATCTCGCCCCGCGCTCCGGCAACACATTGCTCTTCGTCGGTGGCTTCCGCCACGTGCCCAATCTCGAGGCGCTGCAATGGTTCTTCGAGTTTGTCGTGCCCATCCTCCAAGAGCGCAAGATCGACTTCAAGGTGCTGGCCATCGGCCAGGATCCGCCCCCCCAATACGCCTTTGCCAATTCCGATGGCATTCTCGAGCTTGCCGGATTTCGCGAATCGCTCGAGGCCGACATGCAATCAGCCGCCGTGTTCCTTTGCCCCATCCAGAGCGGCAGCGGCGTGCGGGTCAAGCTGCTCGAAGCCTTTGCCTACGGCATCCCCGTTGTCTCAACGGTAATCGGCGCCGAGGGGCTTGCCGCCAAAGATGGCGAAGTCTGCCGCCTCGCCGATCACCCCGTCGCCTTTGCCGACTCGATCGAACAGTTGCTTAAAGACAGAAACGCGGCGGCCGCTATGGGCCACCGCGCTCATGATTACGTTTCTCAACAGTGGGACGCGAGCGTCGTCATCGCGCGTCTCGCCCAGCAGTACACCGAGCGGCTACGCGCCAAGCTTGCTAGCGCTTCTTCCCGGTAAAGTCCTTGGCCAGCTCTTCGGCGACATGCCCGGCATTGCTGTTCAGCGCGTTCGGCTGGAAATTCTTTGCCTTGCTGTAGATCGACCACAACACAATGCGCGAGCGACGATCCACCAGAAAATACGTTCCACGCCCACGGCTCAGGTTCGACACCACCTTCGGCGCAAACTTGAACCCATCTCGCGACGGCGCCGACACCGTATCCGGCGGCGGCACATTCGCCTGCTCTTCCTTCTGCTTTTGCGCATCGGCCCATTCTTCAAGCTTGTTTTCAAATGTTGCCCCCAGCCGATCGGTAAAAATGGCATCGGCCTTGCTCGGGTCGGTCACCACCCGAATCTGCGGCACCTCGCGCAGGCGGTTGGCGAGATACTGGTCAAAGCCATTCGCCATCGGCATCAGGTACACCGTCTGGATCTGCGACAATTCTGAGTTGCCCTGGGCAAAGCCGCTCACCGCGGCAAGAGTGATGGAGACTAGTAGTGCTAGAGTGCGCATGGCATTCTGGAATTTCCTTTTCTGATGTATAACGACCAACGCATCACCGTGATTATGCCCTGTCTCAACGAAGAGCAGGGAATCGAACAGGTTCTGCGCCGCATGCCCGCCTTTGTTGACGAGGTCATTGTGGTGGATAACGGATCGACCGATCGTACCAGCGAGGTCGCCCAAAGCTATGGGGCTCGCGTCATCCGTGAGGACGCTCGGGGCTACGGTCGCGCCTACAAGAAGGGCTTCGCCTTCGCCACCGGCGACATTATTGTCACCCTCGACGGCGATCACAGCTATCCCCCCGACGCAATCTCGTATCTCCTTGAGGCGTTTCGTCATTTGGAAGTCGATTTTCTCAATGCTTCCCGCTTTCCCGTGCGCGATCCCAAAGCGATGAGTTTCAAACACAAGATTGGCAACTTCATCCTTTCAATCGCCATGAGCCTTCTCTATTTTCGCTGGGTCAGCGATTCCCAGAGCGGCATGTGGGTGTTCCGCAGAAGCATCCTCTCTCAAATGACGCTTGAAAGCGACGGAATGGCGTTCAGCGAAGAAATAAAAATCGAGGCCCTCAAACGCAGCAATATTCGCTTTGCCGAGATCGCCATCCTCTACACTTCACGCCTCGGCGAAATCAAGCTCAATCCCTGGCGGGATGGCTTCTATAACCTATGGTTCCTGCTCAAGAAGCGATTCACGTTGTAATCCCCACCTGGCGCGGGGCCACACACGTCGCGACGCTGCTTGAAAGTCTCGCGGCGCAAACCCTCCGTCCCGATCGCATCTTTGTCATCGATGGCGCCTCAGGCGATGGCACAGCCGAAATCGCCGCCCGCCACGGGGCCGAGTTTGTCGATCTCGGCGCCAATCGCGGATTTGCCGCCGCCGTCAATGCCGGCTTCGCCCTCGCCACCGCGCCACGCATCGCCGTTCTCAACAACGACATTCGCCTCGCCCCCGACTGGCTTGCCCAAATCTCCTGCTCCTCCGCCCCCTTTGCCGTCGGCAAGATCTTCGCCTGGGACACCACCTCCCGCCTCGACGCCACCTGGGATCTCGTCAGCGCCTCCGGCATTCCCATGCGTGCCGGCCATGGCCAACCCGACAGCGCCTTTTGGAATCAGCCCCGCGAGATTTCCCTCGCCCCATGGACGGCGATCCTCCTCCGCCGCGATTACATCCAGTCCACCGGCGGCCTCGACGAGAGCTTCGAGAGCTACCTCGAAGATGTCGACATCGGCCTGCGCGGCCTCAAGCTCGGTTTTCGCGGTCAATATTTGCCCGGCGCCGTCGCCTGGCATCGGGGCAGCTCCACTCTCGGCGCCTGGCATCCCCGTCAGGTACGCCTCACGTCGCGCAATCAGTTGCGCCTCGTCGCCCGTCATGGCGCTGGCGATTGGTGGAAAGTATTGATCGGGCAAGGCTTATGGGGCCTCGCCGCCGCCCGCCACGGGTGCTTTGAGCCCTGGTGGCAGGGCAAGATGGAGGCGCTCTCGGCGCTCAGCTCCCCCTCGAGCCCCACTCCGGCCCTCTCCGCCCTCGAACATGAGATCTTCGAAGTCGGCGCTGCCACCGGCTTCGATCGCTTCTGGCGCTGGTATTGGGCCCTCAGCTTATGACCACCATCTCGGCGGTCATCATCACCTGGAACTCCGCCGACGAAATCTCCGCCTGCCTCGCCGCCGTCCGCGCCGCCGGGGCCACCCAGCTCATCGTGGTCGATAATGGCTCCCGCGATGAAACAGTTTCGCTCGTCCGCAGTCATCCCGATGTGCTGCTGGTGGATTGTCCCGAGAATCGCGGCTTTGCTGGAGGCGTCAACACCGGTGTTGCCCATGCCACCGGGGACTACATTCTGATTCTCAATCCTGATTGCCATGTCCAGAATGGCCTCGCCGCCATGGCTGCCACTGCGGGCACCGGGGCCGCTGGCGGCTTGATGACCGACCGCAACGGCCAGCTCCAGCGCGGTTTCGCCGTCCGCCGTCTGCCCTCACCGCTGTTTTTGTCCCTTGAGGTGCTCGGGCTCAATCGCCTGTTCCCCTCAAACCCCGTCAATCGCCATTACCGCTGTCTTGATTTCGACCCCACCCGCGAACAACCCGTCGAGCAGCCCCCCGGCGCCTTCTTTCTCGTCAACCGCCAGGCCTTTCTCGCCGTCGGCGGCATGGACGAACAGTTCTGGCCCGTTTGGTTTGAGGACGTCGATCTCTGCCATCGCCTTCTCGCCGCGGGCTACACCATCCGCTTCACTCCCGCCGCCCGCGCCACTCATCGCGGAGCCGCGAGTATTTCCAAAATCTACTGGCCTTTCAAAGAGTTGGCGTGGTATGGTAGCCTTCTAAGGTACGCCACCAAGCATTTTGGGTGGTTGTCCCGGCGTCTGGTTGGTTTGGCTGTTGCCGCTGCGTCCGTCCTGAGGTCTTTAACGGGGATCTTTTCACGGCACAAGGGTGTCCGCTCCCTTCGTGTTTACGCCGACGTGTTCCGTTTGGCGTTAGAAAGCCTTGTCCTCGGCCGGGTGAATCACCGTCGCTTTGGCCGGCAGATGGAAGGCGCAGAACATCTCGAAAATGCATAACGGCTTAGTATCAGTCACGATCGTTACCTACAACAGCGGACGCTTCATCAAACGTTGCCTCGAATCGGTGCTGGCGCAGCGTTACCCCCTCAAAGAGATCATCGTTGTCGATAACGTCTCCACCGACGGAACACTCGATATCCTTGATCAATTCGCAGATCGCGTCCAGATCGTTACCAACGAAGAAAACATCGGTTTCGCCGCCGCGCAAAACCAGGCCATCCACATGTCGAGCGGCGAATGGGTGCTCACCCTCAACCCCGACGTCCTGCTGATGCCCAACTTCATCCAGAGCCTCGTCGACGCCGGCAACCGCGATCCCCAGATCGGCACCGTCTGCGGCAAGCTCCTGGCCATGATGGCCACCTTCGACCTCCCTGAAAAACCCCTCGTCGATTCCACCGGCATCTACTTCAACCCCATGTTGCGCCACCTCGACCGCGGCAGCCGCGACGTCGACAACGGCCACTACCTCAATTTCGAATACGTCTTCGGCGCCACCGCCGCCGCCGCGCTCTACCGCCGCGAAATGATCGACGACATCTCGATCGATGGTGAATTCTTCGACAACGATTTCTTTGTCTACCGCGAAGACGCCGATGTCGCCTGGCGCGCCCAGCTCTACGGCTGGAAGACCCTTTACACTCCTCACGCCCGCGGCTATCACGTCCGCACGGTTCTGCCCGGCAATCGCGGCGCTCTGCCCTCGGCCATCAACATGCATTCGGTAAAGAATCGCTTCCTCATGCGCATCAAGAACATGACGCCCGATCTTTACCTGCGCAATTTCCTGCCGATCACCTTCCGCGATCTCGTCGTCATCGGTGCCTGCATTCTGCAGGAACATTCCTCGCTCAAGGCCTTCTGGATCCTCGCCAAAAAGTGGAAGAGCGTCTTTGCCAAGCGCAAGATCATCATGGCCAATCGCAAGGTCAGCGACGAATACCTCGCCAGCTGGTTCCAGTTCCAGCCGGTGAGCCATCCCGCTCCCAAGACGGTGCGCGTCCCGGCCACTCGCGCCAAAGCCGTCCGTAGCTAAACTGGTCATTTGCGCATCGCACTGCTCGGCACCCGTGGCATCCCGGCCCGCTACGGTGGCTTCGAAACCTTCGCCGAAGAACTCTGCACCCGCCTCGTCGAACGCGGCCACACCGTAACCGTCTACTGTCGCGAACCCGACCCTCCTGGCCTCTACCGCGGCGTCAAGCGCGCCTACCTGCCCACCATCCGCCACAAGTATTTCGACACGCTCGCCCATACTGGCTTCTCCACGCTGCATCTGCTCGCCAACCGCGTTGATGTCGTGCTGTTCTGCAATGGCGCCAACGCGATCTACACCTGGCTGCCCCGCTTGTTCGGCATGCCCGTGGCGATCAATGTCGATGGCCTCGAGCGCAATCGCAAGAAGTGGAATCAGCTCGCCAAAAAGTGGTACCACCTCTCCGAATGGCTTTCCACCTTCTGCCCCACGCGCATCGTCACCGACGCCGCCGAGATCGAGCGCTACTATCTCGAGACTTACAACGCCCCCTCCACCTTCATCCCCTACGGCGCCGAGATGGGCACCATCCCCTGGCAACCCATGCTCGGCCTCGAGCCACGCGATTACTTCCTCTACGTCACCCGCTTCGAACCCGAGAACAATCCTCTACTCGTCCGCGAGAGCTTTGAGCGCGTCAAGACATCCCACAAGCTCGCCCTCATCGGTGACGCTCCTTATGCCGCCGAGTACATCGCTCGCGTGCGCGACACGCAGGACCCGCGCATCGTCATCCCCGGCGCCATCTATGGCCAGGGCTACAAGATTCTCCAGTCCCATTGCCTCGCCTACATCCACGCCACCGAAGTCGGCGGCACTCATCCCGCCCTCATCGAGGCGATGGGTCGCGGCGCGCTGATCCTGTATTTGAAAACCGTCGAGAACACCGAGGTCGCCGGCGGCGTTGGCGTCGAGTTCACCGCCTCCACCTTGCCCCAGGCCATCGAGCACGCCCTCGCCATGCCCGAGCACGAACGCGAGCAACGCCGCGCCGCCTCGCTCCAGCGGGTGCGCGAGCGCTACAGTTGGGATGTGGTCACCGACCAGTACGAGAACTTATTCCGTCAGTTATGCCCCGCACGTGGTTAGAAGTTTCACTTGATCGCATCGCGCTGAATTACCGCATGATCCAGCGCACCGTCGGCGCTGGCGTCCAGCTCATGCCGGTCGTCAAGGCCGATGCCTATCGGCACGGCGCCACCGCCGTCAGTCAGACGCTTGAGCACGAGGGCGCCCAGTGGTTTGCCGTCAGTAACCTCGAAGAGGGCAAGGCCCTACGTGAAGCAGGCATTCGTGCCCGCATCCTCGTCATGGCCGATCGCATCGATACCGATCCGCGCGCCTGGCGTGAGTACCGCCTCACGCCCGTCATTCATGACCTCGCCGAGATCGCCCTGCTCGACTCGACGCATCCCTATCACCTCAAGATCGATAGCGGCATGGGTCGTCTTGGCACCAATGCCTCCGCCACCGATATCCTCACCGCCGTAACTGGCACACGCCTTGAAGGCGTCATGACCCACTTCGCCTCATCGGCTAACTTCAACACCGATCAAACCACTCGCCAGCACGAGCGCTTCGAAGAGATACTTACCGCCCTGCGTGCCGCCAACATACAACCCACTTACGTTCACGAGGCGAGCACCAACCCGCTCCACTTCGGCGATCGCAAGACGTGGCGCAATCTCGCCCGCCCCGGCTACGCCATCTACGGCTACGTTTCGCGCAGTGTCGGCAAGGCCCCCGGCGAGTTACTCGATGTCCAACCAGCGCTGCACTGGAAGGCCACCATTCTCCTCACCAAAGACATCGCCCCCGGCTCGCCCGTCGGCTACGGCGCGCAGTTCATCGCCGACAAGCCCATGCGCATCGGCATTCTTGGCGTTGGTTATGCCGACGGCTTGCCCCACCGGCTCGGCAATCGCAGCCGCGTCATCGCCGGCGGCAAGTTCGCCAATATACTGGGAGCGGTCTCGATGGATGTCACCACAATCGACCTCACCGATTCGCCGCAGCTCAAAGCAGGCGACGCGGTAACTCTGCTCGGCCAGGAAGGCAACCTCACCATCGACGCTCGCCAGATGGCGCGCGACGCCGGCACGATTGCCTATTCCGTCCTTTGTGGCATCTCCACTCGCGTACCGCGGATCTACGTATGAAGATCACCAACATCTCCACCGTCGTCGTCAACGCGCGCATGCGCAACTGGATCTTTGTCAAAGTCGAAACCGACACCCCCGGTCTCCACGGCTGGGGCGAGGCCACGCTTGAGTGGAAGACCCACGGCGTCGTTGGCTCGGTTGAAGATCTCAAGCCCCTGCTCATTGGCCAGGACCCGCGTCGCGTCGAACACCTCTGGCAGATCATGCACCGCCAATACTTCTGGCGCGGTGGCATCGTCACCATGTCCGCCCTGAGCGGCATCGATCAAGCCTTGTGGGATATCAAGGGCAAAGAGCTCGGCCGGCCCGTCTGCGAGCTGCTCGGCGGCCCCGTGCGCGACAAGTTGCGCCTTTATGACCACCTCGGTGGCGGCAGCCTTGAGGGCATGTACAAGACCGGTGGCCCCGATGATTTCGCCCGTCTGATCTCCGATAGCAAAGCCCGCGGCTTCACCGCCGCCAAGGGCATGCCCATCCCCATCTCCGAACCCATCGAGAGCGCCGCCACCTTACGCCGCGCCGCCGATTGCGTCCGTGCCATGCGCGAAGCCGTTGGCGATGATTTCGACATCATGCTCGATCTGCACGCTCGTTGCACACCCGCCGCCGCCATCCAGTTCGGCCGCCTGCTCGAGGATTACAACCTCTTCTGGTACGAAGAGCCCTGCTGGCCCGAGCATGTCGATGGCCTGGTTGAAGTCTCCCGCGCCCTGCGCTTCCCCATCGCCACTGGCGAGCGCCTCGTTGGTCGCTGGGAGTTCCGCGAGCTGCTTGAGAAGCGCGCCTGTGCCATCGTCCAGCCCGATGTCTCCCATTGCGGCGGCATCTCCGAGGCCCGGCGCATCGCCCAGATGGCCGAGACCTATTCGATCACGGTCGCCTGCCACAATCCCCAGGGCCCCGTCTCCACGGCCGCCAGCCTGCACATCGGCTTCGCCACACCCAACTACCTCATCCAGGAAATCGTCTGGAACGACGTCCCCTGGCGCAACGAGGTCGTCACCAGCGGTTATGACGTCACTCGTGGTTGGGTTAGTGCACCCGATGCCCCCGGTCTCGGCATCGAAATCAATGAGGCCGCAGCCGCCAAACATCCCTGGCAGCCCGAAGTGCTCATGCCTGCCCTCCGCGCCGATGGCAGTGTCACCGACTGGTAGCCTCGCAAGGATCTCTCTCTCATGGAACTCCAACCGCTCCGCTACTTTCTCGCGGTAGCCAAAACCGGCAGCTTTGTGCGCGCCGCCGATCAGCTCGGCATCGCTCAGCCCTCGCTCTCGCAGCAAATCCAGAAGCTCGAGCGCGAGCTTGGCGTCTCGCTCTTCGATCGCCTCGGTCGCACGCTCAAGCTCACCCCCTACGGCCAATGCCTGCAGAACTCGGCCGAGCGCATCCTTCGCGACGTCGAGCAGGCCCGCGTTTCCCTCGAGTGTATGAAGAGCGAAGATTCCGGCGAGATCAAAGTCGGCATCATCCCCACGGTTCTTCCCTACGCCCTCGTCAAGCCTCTCGCCGCCTTCAAACAGAAGCACCCGCGCATCGAGCTCACGCTCACCGAGGCGATGACCGAAGACCTCATCGAATCCCTCCGCCTTGGCGAGCTCGACATCGCCATCCTCGCCCTGCCCATCCGCCATAACGAAATCGTCTGCAGCGAGCTGTTCCGCGAGCCGCTACTCGCCGCCATTCCGCCCAATCACACGCTTGCCGGCAGCGAAAGCATCCAGCTCAAAACACTCGGCGTCGAGAAAATGCTGCTTCTGCGCGAGGGTCATTGCCTGCGCAACGACGTGCTCACCGTCTGCACCAAGGCCAAGGCCCAGTTCCATCAGGTCTTCGAGAGCGACCACCTCGAGAGCATCCTGCGGATGGTCTCCGAAGGCTTCGGCATCAGCCTCGTCCCGGAAAAAGCTGCTCTCCATCGCACGGATTGCCGTTTTGTACCGCTCGAGCCGATGGCCGTGCGCCGTATTGGCTATGCCCTGGCCAAAGGACACGAGTCGCTACCAGCACGCAAGCTGTTCTTGAAGTTCTTAAAAGACTGGGATTGGTAAAAGAGGAGGGGGGGATGGAGCGGGAGACGAGATTCGAACTCGCGACATCAACCTTGGCAAGGTTGCACTCTACCAGCTGAGTTACTCCCGCACAGGAGCGCGGGCTTCGTCGTTGACGACGCCCAAAGAACAGTATGCAACACGGTTTTCCGCTTGTCAAATGCCCTGATCACACACTCGGTAGTAAGGTATTGGTTTGCTCTGCAAATATCAGGTAACTGTTTGATTTCAAACGTGTTATATTTTCCTGAGAAAACCCTTGTGCCCGCCGGGATCTATGCTAGACTCAGAATTCGCAGGCCGTTATGGTTTCTCATAAACCCTAACCTCCGGTTCTTCCTCATCGCCTGAAGGATCCAATCCAAGCCACTTGTCCCCCACTTTTCCACATAGTGTGGAAAACTTGTGGGATTTTTGTGCTTTGATGCCGGTTGCAGGCCGCAGAATTGTCGCTAAACCAATGAACGCGTGGGAATTAGTCAAACAAACACTAGCTGCTTCACTCAGTGAAGAGAGCTTTGAAAACTGGGTGGTGCGCACCGAGCTCGCCAAGACCGATGGCGACACCATTTTTGTGTCCGTGCCAAACGAAGCCACTCGCGAATGGATGGAGCGCGAATATTCCACGCAGGTCCGCGACGCCATCTCCCACTTGAGCCTCCCCTTCCGCAACGTCGTCTACAATCTCGAAGCCCCCGTTCCTCCGCCGCTTCCCACGTTCTCCCGGCCCACCACTCAGACTCACGCCTACACCGACGCAAGCCAGTCCATCGAAACGCTATTCTCCCAGCCCGTCGCCCACCTCAACCCCAAGTTTTCATTCGACAATTTCGTCGTCGGCAGCTGCAATCAGTTCGCCCACGCCGCCGCTCACGCCGTCGCCACGCGCCCCAGCCGCAGCTACAACCCGCTGTTTATCTATGGCGGGGTGGGTATGGGCAAAACGCACCTCATGCACGCCATTGGCCGCAGCCTGCTCACCGAGCATCCCGGCATGAAGATCGTCTACACGACGAGCGAGAAGTTCATGAATCAGATGATCCAGTGCATCCGCATGGAGAAGATGAACTACTTCCATCAGTTCTATCGCTCCGCCGACGTGCTGCTCATCGACGACATTCAGATCATCGCCGGCAAAGAGCGCACCCAGGAAGAGTTCTTCCACACCTTCAACGAGCTTTACGAAAACCAGAAGCAGATCGTCATCAGCTCCGATTCGCCACCCAAAGAAGTCTCCGGCCTCGTCGAGCGTCTGCGCAGCCGTTTTGAGTGGGGCCTCATCGTCGACGTCCAGCCCCCCGATCTTGAAACCAAGATGGCCATTCTCGACCAAAAGGCCGAGAACGAAGGCATCAATCTGCCAGAGGACGTCCGCATCTTCCTCGCCACCCGCACCAAATCCAACATCCGCGAGCTCGAGGGCGCCCTCGTCAAGCTCATGGCCTATTCATCCGTCACTGGCAGCGTCATCACGCTCGACATGGCCAAGCAGTTGCTCAAACACCTCACCCAGAACAGCGAAAAGCGCATCTCGGTCGAGTCCATTCTCAAGGCCGTCGCCGACCGCTTTGACCTTATGCCCAATCAGCTCAAGCAGAAGTCCAATGAGCGTCGCATCGCCTACCCGCGGCAGATCGCCATGTACCTTGCCAAGGAGCTCACCACCGCTTCGCTGCTCGAAATCGGGCGCACCCTCGGCAATAAACACCACACCACCGTGCTCCACTCCATCCACAAAATTGATGAGTTGCGGCACAAAGATCAGGATTTAAACAAACTTCTTCACAGCCTAATTGACTCATTCCATTCGTGATAGCGGGTTTTCCACAACTTCGCTTCTTCTTCGCATGAAGCAAAGGATAGGAAAACTCACCTCACCCGGTTTTTCCCCACCGGCCCCCACAGGGATTTCATGGATTGAGATGGCGAGAAGCGTTTTTGTTTTGTATAATTTAGAGAGATATCCACATTTCGACAGCACCGAATATTACGGTTCTAATCAATAGATAGATATCTTGTCTTCTTGTAGTAGCTAAGAACGAGTTCAGGATCGAGCTAAGGACCACCCACGAATGGAATTCAGCGTTAAGCAGTCAGACCTGGTTCGGGAGTTGATTCTCTCCCAGGGCGTAGTGGAAAAGAAGACCACCATACCCATCCTTTCCAATGTGCTGATCGAAACTGGTGATGGCGTCATCCACCTCACCGCCACCGATCTTGAGTTGGGCGTACGTTGCTCCTGCCCGGCCCGCATCGTCAAGCCAGGCGCCAGCACGTTGCCGGCCCGTCGCCTGCTCGATTACATCCGCCTGTTGCCCGATGCCGAGGTCAACTTCAAGGTGATGGACAACCAGTGGGCCAACATCGTCTGCGGCCGTTCCCGCTCGCGCATTGCCGGCATGTCGCGCGAAAGCTATCCTGAGCTGCCCCAGATGCCCCCCGCTTTGGGCACCATACCGGCCACCACGCTCTCGGCGATGATCCAGAAGACCATCTTCGCCATCTCGAACGAAGAGAGCCGCTTTACCCTCAATGGCTCGCAAATGCTGATGACCGACAAGGCGCTCACCATGGTCGCCACCGACGGCCATCGTCTCGCCCTGGTCGAGAACAAGGTCCCCAATCCCGGCGTCGAGGGCGTCTACAAGACGCTGCTGCCCAAGAAGGCCATGCAGGAGCTGCTCAAGCTCGCCTCTGATGCCGAAGACGGCGCCGCCTTCCAGTTCTCCGGCGACGACAACCATCTCTTTTTCCAGCTCGGCGAGCGCATGCTGCTTAGCCGCAAGCTCACCGGCAATTTCCCCGACTTTGAACGCGTCCTGCCCAAGACCCAGACCCACCAGGTCCACTTCGGCAAGGACGAGATGAAGACCACCATCCAGCGCGTCAGCCAGTTCTCCGAAGAACGCTCACGCGCCATCCGGCTGCAGTTCGCCGATGGCGAGATGAAGGTCTTCTCCTCGATGTCCGACACCGGCGAATCCGAAGAAACGATCGCGATCGACTATTCGGGTCCGGCCACCGACATCGGCTTCAATGCCCAGTACCTGCTCGACTTCCTTGGTGCCTCTGCTGAGGGCGCCTTTACTTTCCTGTTTAACGATGCGCAAAGCGCTGGAGAAATGCGTCCTGCCGCGGCAAGCGAAGGCGACAAGAAAGGTGGAGAGGTAGGTTATACCTACCGCTATGTCGTGATGCCCATGCGCATCTGACATCCCGCAAAATGGCTGACAACAACGTTTACGATTCCTCAAGTATCAAGATTCTCGAGGGCCTTGAGGCGGTGCGCAAGCGTCCCGCCATGTACGTCGGTTCCACCGGCGAAATGGGCCTTCATCACCTCGTCTACGAAGTCGTTGATAACTCCGTGGACGAAGCCCTCGCCGGCTATTGCAATGAGATCACCGTTGTCATTCACACTGACAACTCCATCTCCATTGCCGATAACGGCCGCGGCATCCCTGTCGACATCCATCCCACTGAAGGCGTCTCCGCCGCCGAAGTCGTGCTCACCAAGCTCCACGCTGGTGGCAAGTTCGACTCCAACACCTACAAGGTCTCCGGTGGTCTGCACGGCGTCGGCGTCAGCTGCGTCAACGCCCTCAGCGAGTGGTTGCATCTTGAAATCTGCCGTGGCGGTCAGCTCTACGAGCAGGATTACGAACGCGGCGTCCCCAAGGCCCCGCTCAAGGCCACGGGCAAGTCCGGCAAGCGCACCGGCACCAAGATCACCTTCAAGGCCGACAACACGGTGATGGATACCATCGAGTTCAACTTCGATACCATCTCCACGCGTTTGCGCGAGCGCGCCTTCCTGAACAAGGGCCTCAAGATCTCCATCGTCGACGAGCGCGAAGAAGGCAAGTCCCACGAGTTCCTCTTCGAGGGTGGCATCGCCGAGTTCATCAAGCATTTGAACAAGGGCAAGCAGGTCCTGCACGAAAAGCCCATCTACTTTGAAGGCGAGCGCGACCTGCCCAACAACGCCGGCAAAGTCTACATGGAAATCGGCCTGCAGTACAACGACGGCTATTCCGAAACACTGTTCACCTTCGCCAACAACATCAACACCAAAGACGGCGGCACCCACTTGACCGGCTTCCGCACCGCGCTCACTCGCACCATCAATGCCTGTGGCGAAGGCGCCGGCATGTTCAAGGACGTCAAAGAAAAGCTCAGTGGCGACGACGTCCGCGAAGGCCTCACCGCCGTCATCAGCGTCAAGCTGCCCCAGCCCCAGTTCGAAGGCCAGACCAAGGGCAAACTCAACAGCGACATCTCGGGCCAGGTCACCCAGGTGATCAACGAAAAGCTGCAGGAGTACTTCGACAAAAATCCCGCGGTCATGAAGCGCATCGTCGGCAAGGCCATTGAGGCCGCCCGCGCTCGCGAAGCCGCGCGCAAAGCCCGCGATCTCACCCGCCGCAAGGGCGCTCTCGATGGTTCTGGCCTGCCCGGCAAGCTTGCCGACTGTCAGGAAAAAGATCCCACCCGTTGCGAGCTCTTCCTTGTCGAAGGTGAGTCGGCCGGCGGCACCGCCAAGGGCGGTCGTGATCGTCGCTATCAGGCCATCCTCCCGTTGCGCGGTAAGATCCTCAACGTCGAAAAAGCCCGTTACGACAAGATGCTCGGCCACGAAGAAATTCGTGCCATGATCACCGCCATCGGCACCGGCATCGGCAAAGACGATTTCGATATCTCGCGTCTGCGCTACGGCAAGATCATCATCATGACCGACGCCGACGTCGACGGCAGCCACATCCGCACGCTTCTGCTCACGTTCTTCTACCGCCACATGCAGGCGCTGATCGATCGTGGCCACGTCTTCGTCGCCCAGCCCCCGCTTTATCTCATCAAGAAGGGCAAGAGCGAGAAGTACATCAAGAACGACGCCGAGTTCACCAAGGAGATCCTGCGTCGCGCGAGCGATAACATCAAGCTCGAAGTCGCCGGTCGTGTGCTCGAAGGCGCCGAAATGCGCAACTTCCTCACCGCCCTCGACGAGCTGGCCACCATCACTCGCAAGACCGAGCGTCGCCTCCGCGACCCGCGCGTTGTCGAAGGCTTGTTCGCCCCCGATCTCACCCTCGATTCGAAGGAAGACTTCTCCACCGACGAGCAGCTCAAAAAGCTCCAGGCCGTCCTCTCCACCAAGGGTGTTGAATCCCACATCGCCCAGGACGAAGACACGCAGAGCTTCTACCTCTACTACTTCGATTCCACCCGTGGCCAGCGCAGCATCAACGTCGATCTCTCGCTTTCACCCGATTATCGTCGTATGCGCGCGCTCATCCGCCAGGTCAAAGATCTCAACACGCCGCCCTTCTTCATCGTCAAGGACAACGGCTCGCGCGAACAGATCGACGACTGGCGCAAGCTGCTCGCCCAAGCCAAGGATGAAGGTATGGCCGGCGCCAACGTCACCCGCTACAAGGGTCTTGGCGAAATGGATGCTGAACAGCTCTGGAGCACGACCATGAACATCGAAGCTCGCACGCTCCTCCGCGTCGACTTGAAAGACCTGGTCGAGACCGACGAGATCTTCTCCACGCTCATGGGCGACGACGTCGAAAACCGCCGCAAGTTCATCGAGGACAACGCCCTCGACGTGCGCAACCTCGACGTTTAGACCCAGGTCCAGAAGCCAAAAAAATTTCCGGGTCCCGCCCCCCACAAGGGGAGTCGGGACCTTTCTTCGTTTCAGCAGTAACCAGATGCCTCAAGCAGACCAAGTGAACAGTATCGGTCATGCTCTACAGTTTTCACGGCGGCAAATCGGGCAACTGGCGCGTCATTTCTTACTCGACGCTTAAAGGAGCAGCGCTGCCGCTTGTGGAACGTTTGAGCATTGTTTCGGGCGCCGCCACCACGCCAGACAACGCCGCCTGGGTGCTGCGCGGCTTCACCAGCAATCTCCGCTATACTACTACCGCTGAAGCAAAACTCCTGCGCGCCCGCCAGGAAGACCTCGGTCGCCCCGAGGCAAAGCGCGCCGCGCTGATCCCCATCCGCAAGACCACCCAGTGGTGGCAACTCGCTCAGGACGAACGCCGCCGCATTTTCGAAGAAACCTCGCGCCACACCACCATTGGCCTCGACTACCTCCCTGCTATTGCCCGACGCCTCCACCACTCGCGCGACCTCGGCGAGCCCTTCGACTTTCTCACCTGGTTCGAGTACGCTCCCAATCACGAGCAGGTCTTCAACGACCTGCTCGCCAAACTGCGCGCCACGCCTGAGTGGAACTACGTCGACCGCGAAGTCGAGATCCGCCTCGAGCGGCTATAGCCGCACGACGATCTTGCCAAAGTGCGCCTGCGTCTCCATAAACTTCAGCGCCGTCACCACATCATCAGCCTCAAACGTGGCATCCACCACCGGCCTTAGCTGCGCCTGTGCAATCGCGCGATTCATGTTCTCAAACATCGCCCGCGACCCCACATAAATCCCCTGCACGTGCAGATGCTTGTGCAAGATCGGCGCGATGTTCAGCTGCCCGTTGATGCCGGTCAACACACCAATCACGCTCACCGTGCCACCGCCCTTCACCGCCACCAGCGCTTGCTCAAGCGTTGCAACGCCGCCCACTTCCACCACATGGTCCACGCCACCGGCCTTCCCGAGCGTCTTGCCCCACGTCTCGTCCTCGCGGTAGTTGATCACCCATTCCGCTCCCAGCGCCCGCAGCCGGTCGATCTTCTCGGGCGAGCTCGACGTGGCATAAACGCGCGCCCCCGCCATCCGGGCAAACTGCAGCGCAAACACGCTTACCCCGCCCGACCCTTCCACCAGCACCGTCTGCCCCGGTTTCACATTGCCATGCTCAAACAGCGCGTTCCACGCCGTCACTGCCGCACACGGCAGCGTCGCCGCTTCTTCAAAACTCAGGTGCGCCGGCACTTCCACCAGCCCCTCGGCGTCAAACACCACCTCATCGGCCAGCACACCATCAATCGCCCCACCCAGCGCGCTCTTGCCATACTCGTCGCGATACGGCCCGCCGATCCAGGTCTGCATAAAGATCCCCGCCACCCGGTCGCCTACCTTCCATCGCGTCACCCCGGGGCCCACTTCTTTCACCACCCCCGCCCCATCACTCAGCGGCACTCGCGGCAACGGCATCTTCGGGTTATAACTCCCCTTCGCCACCAGATAATCGCGATAGTTCAGCGAGGTCGCCCGCATATCCACGAGCACTTGCCCCGCCTCCGGCCGCGGCCCTTCCACTTCACGCCAGACCACATGGTCCAGCCCAAAACCACCGTCAATAACAGCTTGTCGCATACTGGTAGGATTCACCTTCCGATGAAAAAGTTGTTCCTATTCTTACTCGCCGCATTGTCGGCCATGGGGCAGTACTGTTCAAAGGCCACACCTGAGTGCGCTGGCAAATTACCACTCGGCGACGGCGGCAAGTATGTCGCCTACTATCGCAATTATCCACTCGACAAGCCTAACCCGCGCATCGAGCGCGCCATGATCATCATCCATGGCGCCGGCCGCAACGCCGACGATTACTTCCACACCGGCATGGCCTCGGCCTTCCTCGCTGGCGCTCTCGACAACACGCTCATCATCTCGCCGCGCTATGCCGGCAACAACGGCCGCGCCTGCAAAGATCCCCTCGCCACGGGTGAGATCGCCTGGGATTGCGGCAACTGGAAGAACGGCTTCGAGGCCCTCAATCAGAAGGGCGTCTTCTCCTACGACGTGCTCGATTCGCTGCTCAAAAAAATCGCCGACCCCGCCATCTTCCCCAACCTCAAAGGCATCGTCGTCAGCGGTCATTCCGCCGGCGGCCAGATCACCAATCGCTACTCGGCCACCAACCGCGTTCACGACTCGCTGCGCGTCCCCGTGCGCTACGTTGTCTCCAATCCCTCAAGCTACGTCTATCTCGATGCCAATCGCCCCCCGCTCAACTTCCACTGCGATACCAAGGGCAACTGCGAAGAAGAGTTCCGCGCCTTCTACGATCGCAACAACTGCACCACCTACAACGAATGGATGCACGGCCTCGATAGCCTCAAAGGTTACGCCGCGCTTTCCTCGGCCGAGCAGATCCGCAAGCAGTTGCTCGAGCGCCCCGTCACCTATCTGATGAGCGAGCTCGACACCTTGCCCATCGCCGGCTTTGATTCAAGTTGCATCTCCATGGCCCAGGGCCCTTCACGCTTCGATCGTGCCAAGGCTTACTTCGCGCACATGAAGAAGAACAACGCCAAAGACCACACGTTCATCCCCGTTCCGCTGTGTGGTCACAACGCGCGCTGCGTCTGGACGAGCGACCTCGCTCTGCCCGTGCTGTTCCCCAAATTCTAGATCGGCTTGGCGCTCGGCAATGCCCGCTGCATGCCGCTACAGTCGTTAAAAATCGCCGCAATCCACGTCTGCTTCCACCGCGGCCACGGGTCAAAGCTCAGCGTCAGATCCTCGCGCACCACCCACATGTAAACCGTATCGTCCCCAAACTTCCAGCCCCGCCCATAGCCGTCCTTGCACGTCACCTTGCGCGTCACCTGCATCGTTGCAAAGTCGGTGTGCCCGCTCTTCTCGCCCCAGTCCTCGAGAAACTTTTCAAACGCATAATACTTGCACGGCTTCTCCGGCGTGCAGCCCCATACCCGGTACGCGCCCTGATAATCCTTCTTCTCGAGCAGCGCCCGAAACTCATCAAGCCGGCTCTGCTCGCGGTAGTTGCGGAAGTAAAAATACCCCGCCGTCCCCAGAATCACCAGCCCCAAAAAGCCGAGAACGGCGCGAACAATAAGCTTGTTCCGCCGTTCTTCGCCTGCACCGTATTGGTCTAGGTAACCTGACATATCATCCCTACTTGGCGGGATGCGCTTTGTCGTATGCCGCCGTTGCTTCAGCCGTAATTTCAAGCGTCGTCTTGAAGTGCACCGTGTTCGACGTATCGATCACCACGTCATAGCCCTTCTCGTCGGCCAGCTTCTTCACCACTTCCTGCATGCGCTGGCTCGCCTTCAGCAGAATTTCCTGCCGGTCGCGTTCCACTTCCGCCTGCAGGTCTTCCTGCTTGCGCTGCATCTCACGCTGCTTGCGCTGTCCCTGCGTCTGCAGATCAGCTTCCACCTGCGGCGTCAGCTTGCCCGCTCCAGCATTGAGACGGTTCTGGATGTCCGCAAGTTCCGTGTCCAGCTTCCGCAGTTCTTCCGTCCGCGGCTTGAACTTCGTTTCGAGGTCGGCCTGCGCCTTCTTGATTTCGGCCGTGTCGAGCAGCGCCTTCTGCGTATTCAGAATCGCAATCTTCGCCTGGCCAAACATCGCCACTGCCATCAGGGCGCCCAAAGCCACCCGCATCATCATCGTCTTCATGGTTTTTCTAATCTCTCCTCACTCTAGCCCAATACCGCCAGAATTTCGCTTTCCCTCAGGATCAAATACTCGTCCCCGCCCACTTTGGTTTCGGTTCCCGAGTACTTCCCGAACAAAATTCTGTCGCCCACCTTCACTTCCATGGCCACGCGGCGGCCGTCCTTGAGCTGCTTGCCAGCGCCCACAGCCACTACCTCGGCTTCCTGCGGCTTCTCCTGCGCGCTGTCCGGCACATACAAACTGCCGATCATGTTTCCTTTTTTCTCCACGCGCTTCACCAGCACATGGTCGTGCAACGGCCTGATATTCATTGTTTTTTCCCTGAGATCACTAACCAATCTAGCAAACCGCCGCATTCATTTGAATTTTCATTGCGCTGCAACCAGCGCCGTCACATCATGATACAGATGAAGTTTTTCTCCTTTTTGCTACTCGGCCTCTCTCTGCTCGCCGCCGATGAGCACTTCTTCCAGGCCCCCTATCTCCAACTCGGCAATCGCGCCCAATCTACCTCTGGCGCCCTTGATCTCATGTGGCTCGGCCACGATCGCGACATCGCCTTCAAGGTCGAATACGAGGTCGGCAACCAGTGGCACGAAGCCCCGGTCACCAATCTCCGCCGCGTCGCCTTCGGCATGACGCCCGCCCACCGCGTCTACCGCGCTCCCCTCGACAAGCTCAAGCCCGGCGCTTCCTTCAACTATCGCCTCACCGTTGATGGCAAGCAGGTCTTCGCCTCCACTGGCACCGCGCGCAAGCCCGCCGGCGCCGACACCCACTTCGTCGTCTTCGGCGATTGCGCCGCCGATACCCCCGGCCAGCGCCAGATCGCTTACTATTCCGCCCAGCAGAAGCCTGACTTCGTCTTCATCACCGGCGACATTGTCTATTCGCGCGGCCGCGTCGAAGAGTACCAGCAGAAGTTCTTCCCCATCTACAACGCCCCCGAGGCCAGCCTCACCACCGGCGCTCCTCTGCTGCGCTCCACGCTCTTTGTCGGCGTCGTTGGCAATCATGACGCCCAGCCCACCATCGACCTCAAGGTCAATACCGATCCGATGGCCTACTACCTCTATTGGAACCAGCCCCACAACGGCCCCGCCCTCGCCGTCGATGGCCCCAACGTGCCCGCTTTCATCAACGATCAGGCCGGCCTCAAGGCCGCCTATCTCGCCGCCGCCAAGGCCAACTACCCCCACGCCGCCAACTTCTCCTTCGACTACGGCAACACCCACTGGACCGTCCTCGATTCCAACCCCTACGTCGACTGGACCACCCCCGCCCTCCGCGACTGGGTCCTCAACGATCTCAAGTCTTCAAAGGCCAAGTGGCGCATTGTCGCCCTCCACCATCCGCCCTTCAACTCCTCCGTCGCTCACGCCAAAGATCAGCGCATCCGTGTTCTCTCCGACATCTTCGAGCAGGGCAAGGCCGACCTCGTCCTCGCTGGCCACGTCCACAACTACCAGCGCACCCACCCGCTCACCTTCAAGGTCCAACCCGGCTTCACCCTCGGCAAGCAAAGCGAAGTCCCCGGCACCTGGACCCTCGACAAGTCCTTCGACGGCGAAAAATCCACCCGCCCCCGCGGACCCATCTACATCGTCACCGGCGCCGGCGGCGCCAACCTCTACAACACCGAACAAACCGGCAAACCCGAAACCTGGCAGGAGTTCACCGAGAAGTTCCACTCCACCACCCATTCCTTCACCGTCATCGACACGACGGCCAAGGAATTGAAAGTCCGCCAGATCTCATCCGAAGGCAAGGAAATCGACCACTTCACGATCACCCGCTAAAAATGATAATCTAATATCATTAATGCGTTATCTCACCGTTGCGAGCGGCTTGCTGATGATTGCGGCCGCTTTGCCCGGCGCCTTCGAGCTCCCCTTCTGGTTTCTGCTGGGCCTTGGGGTCACTTATGCGATCAATCGCTGGGTGCACCCCATCTGCCCCGCCTGCGCCTCTGACCACAACCACATGGAGTGCGGCGTCCGCCTCCATGGCCTCAGCCTCCCGCTCTTCCTCGCCTTCTCGCTCCATGCCTTTGCCGACGGGTTGAACCTCGCTGAGCCTGGCGTCATCCTCCACAAGCTCCCCGAGTGCGCCGCGATGTTCATCCTGTTTCAATCCGCCCTCGGCTCCCGCTTCCGCGCCATTCTGCTGACGGCTGGCGTCCAGGCCTTCACCGTCATCGGCTATTTCTTCCCGCCCACCGCCTGGGCTGCCCAGCTTGAAGTCACCGGCAAAGGCTCACTGCTGTTTCTCGGCGTCCACTCGCTCCACGCCATCGGCTTGCACATCTGGCGCTACCGCCACGCGAGCCACCCCAGCGTCGCCGCCGCCACCACCACCCCGCGCGGCAACATTCGCCCCCGCCCGCTCTGAACATCCAGCTCCGGGGCTTCCTCATACGGCCGCCCACCCCGCAACAGGCTCGACCAAACAAACCCAATCCGCCGCCACGTCTCTCGACCCGCCCTCTCGCGCACCACAATCCCCAGCGCTACCACCCCGCCCAGCACCGCGCTGATCAGAAACACCCTTAGCCACTGCTCCATCCCCAGCAGCGCCCCTAGCGCCACCATCAGCTTCACATCCCCGCCCCCCGTCGCCCGCAGCACAAACAGCGGCAGATGGATCGCGAGCGCGAGCCCCGCCCCACCCAGCGCCACCCGCCAATCGTTCAACACGAGCCCGGCGAAAAACCCGCCCAAACAAAGCCAATTCGGAATTTTGCGCAGCCGCCAGTCCCACAGCGCCGCCCCCAGCACCAGCGTCAACACCGCCGCCGTCTGCAAAGCTATTTCACTCCCAGCATGCGATTCGCCCACGGGATAAAGTGCTGCCAGTTCGGCCCGTCCGTATGCCCGCCATCATGCTGCCGCCATGCCAGTTGCCCCTCAAGCAGCCCTTCGTTTACCCCCGGCATTACATCCGTCCCCAGATCCTTCGCCCCCAGCAGGCGAAACACCGGCCCCGCCGCCACCGCCGCCATAAAGCTGCCCTTCTGGTCGAGCCACTTCGCATCGCCCTTCTCCGGAATGCCGTAGCTGATAAACGTCGGCCGCGGCGCACACAGCGCAATCAGCTCGTGCGCATCCACCGGCAGGTCGCCCGCGTTGCGGCTGCCAAAGCTCGCCTTTGCCGCGCCATACTTCATAAAATTCCCCGCCATCCAGTGATACTCGCCCGCCGCCGTGAGGTTCTCCACTGCTTCGCCAAAATTGCGCCGGTGCAGCTTCGCGCCGCCCTCCCCGCTTGATCCCACCAGCACCACGGCAAACCGCTGGTCAAACGCCATCGCCACCAGAGCCGCCTTGCCATACCGCGACACGCCTTCAATGCCCACGCGCCTGGCGTCCACGCTGGCATCCGTCTCCAGGTAATCGAGCGCCCGCGATGCCCCCCACGCCCACGCCCGCAACGCGCCCCAGTCCTCCGGCTTGCGCCGCGCTCCGCCATTGGCCAGCCCAATCACACCCTTGGTCAGCCCCGCGCCGTTATCGGCCTGCACACTCGTCGGCACGAGCAACGCATAGCCCCAGCCCGCCTTGCTCAGCTCTTCCATCGCCACCGTCGGCAAGAATCGCGGATACGCAAACAGGATCATCACCGGCACTTTGCCCTTCGCCCCCACGGGCGTCACCAGCGTCAGATCGATATCCACGCCCTCGCCCACATGCCCCACGAGCTTCTTCTCCACCCCCGCCGCCGTCGTCTCGCTGCTCACCACGCGCCAGCTCACGCGCGGCAAGTTCGTGGGCACTCGCCCCACCACCTCGCGCTCAAAGTCTTCCACGATCTCCGCCCGCCGCTTGCCCCACCATTCCCTGGCCGACTTTACCGCTTTGCCACTACGCAGCCGCAACACCTCCGGCAACTTCGGATACGGGTTCGCCAGCGCCTCATCATAGTTCGCCTCATTCGGCGCTCCCGCCTTGCCGCTTGGCCCGGGCCGCAATGCCTCAATGCCCAACTGCTGCATCATCTGCCGGTGGTCCTCCAGCGTCTCCTGTTGCTGCGCGCCAAGGCCCAGCGCCACAAGCGCCACCACCAGCCGCCGCTTCATTTGTGAGCGGCCTTCCAGGCGTCATATCCGCCAATCAGATTCGCCAGATCCACTACGCCCGCCCGCCGCAGCAGGCTCGTCGCAATCGAGCTCCGATACCCGCCCTTGCAATGCACCACCAACAACCCATCCCGCGGCACCTCGCCAATCCGCTTCTCCAGCTCACCGAGCGCAATCCCCACCGACCCCTCAATCGCCCCCGCCTCGCGCTCGCCTGGCTCCCGCACATCGAGCACATTCACCTTCTCCTTGGCGCGCAACTCTTCAAACTCTTCCACCGAGATCTGCGGAATGTACTCGAGTTGCCTCCCCTCGCGGATCCATCCCAGTACGCCGTCCTTCAGATATCCCGCCACGTTCTCCACGCCCACGCGCGCCAGTCGCATCTGCGCCTCGCCCACGTGCCCGTCGTCTTCCGTCACCAGGATCAGCTTGCGGTCGAGTCCCAGGATCCGCGCCGCCCAGCTCGCATACTGCCCCGTCAGCGCGATATGCACCGCCCCCGGCACATGCGCCACGGCAAACTCCATCGCCGGCCGCGTGTCCACAACCACCGCACCTTCCTGCTGCAGCGCGATCACTTCCGCCGCGCTGAACGCTTGAAGCGGCGCCAGTTCATCGAGCGCCACCGCCCCGCGCCGGTTCATGTCCACATCGCGCGCAAAGTATTCCGGCCGCGCTGGCATGTGCTCGGTCAGCAGTTGCACAAACTCCTCTTTGCTCTCCGCCCGCAACGCATAATTCGTCTGCTTCTGCCGCCCGATCGTCGACCAGCTCTCCGCGCTCAATTGCCGCCCACACAACGATCCCGCCCCGTGCGCCGGATAAATCACCGTCTCATCCGGCAGCCCCATCAGCTTCGTGTGCAAGCTGTCGTAAAGGATCTCGGCCAGCTGCTGCGGCGTATGCGTCGGCGATAGATCAGGCCGCCCCACATCACCGGCAAACAACGTATCGCCCGTAAACAACACCGCCGGCTCCTCCGGCTTCGCCGCATCCCGCATCAACACGCACACGCTTTCCAGCGTATGCCCCGGCGTCTCAAGAAAGCGCAGCTCACAATCCCCAAACCGCACTTCATCCCCGTCCTTCACCGCCACATGTTCAAACATCGCCTCGGCCCGCGCGCCGATATAAATCTTCGCTCCTGTCCGCTGCGCCAGCTCCATGTGCCCCGACACAAAATCCGCATGCAGATGCGTCTCGATCACATGCCCGATCTTCCATCCCTGCCGCGCCGCCGCTTCGATATAGATGTCCACATCCCGCTGCGGATCAATCACCGCCGCCACCCCACCCGACCCCACCATGTACGA
>CAZBTA010000016.1:0-16329 GCA_964494515.1 uncultured Bryobacter sp. | reverse complement strand
GCCGGCACAATGATGACATCATCGCCATTGCGCCAGTTCACCGGCGTCGCCACCTTGTGCTTCGCCGTCAACTGGATCGAATCAAGCACGCGCAAGATCTCGTCAAAGTTGCGCCCCGTCGTCATCGGGTAGCTGATCATCAGTTTGATCTTCTTGTCTGGCCCGATGATAAACACCGTGCGCACGGTGGCGTTGTTCGCCGCCGTCCGGCCCTCGGCTGTCGTGCCCGCGTCTTCGGGAAGCATGTTGTAGAGCTTGGCCACCTCGAGCGTCGGGTCCCCGATCATCGGGTAGGTCACCTTGGCGCCCTGCGTTTCTTCAATGTCCATCGCCCAGGCGCTGTGCTTGTCCACCGGGTCTACGCTCAGCCCGATCAGCTTCGTGTTGCGCTTGGTGAACTCGGGCTCGAGCTTTGCCATGTAGCCCAGCTCGGTCGTGCACACCGGCGTAAAGTCCTTCGGGTGCGAGAACAGAATGGCGTAGCTGTCGCCAATCCACTCGTGAAAGTCGATCTCGCCGTGCGTCGTTGTCGCCTTGAAATTCGGCGCTTCGCTATTGATTCGTAGTGACATGTTTGATGCTTCCTAAACCTTTGGTCTTTGCTTGTGCCAGCTTGTTCCCGCTTGAAACGCCTTGCCCACCGCAATCAGCGCATTCTCCGTAAACGCGCGCCCCATCAGGCTGATCCCGATCGGCAATCCATTCACCAGCCCGCATGGCAGGCTCAGCGCGGGCAGCCCCGCCAGATTGCCCGCCGGAATATGTGCCGCGAGGCCACGCTTGCGGCTCGCCGGTGGCGCCGCCCCGCGCGGCTGATCCAGTGCATCGTCCACCCCATTGGCCACGTTAAACCGGCTCGGGCTCACGATCATATCCATCTCGTAGAAGAACTCGCGAAACGCTGCCTGTACCAGGCTCCGCACGCGCATCGCCTTCAGGTATTCCTTCGCGCTCAGCTCGCCGGCCGCCTTCAGCCCTTCAATCTGCTTCGGGTCCGCCAGCTCGTCCACTTTGCCGCTCGCAATGAGTTCTTCAAAAATGCTCGCCGACTCGCCCTGGATAATCGTCGACACCAGCGGCCCGTAAGGAAACTCGGGCAACTCTACTTCCTTCAGCTTCACACCCACCGCGCGCAACGCCTCAAGCGCCTCGCCAAATGCCTTGCGCGTCTCCGGCTCGGCCCACTCTTCCCAATCCACCTTCGCGTAGCCCACTGTGTAATCCTTCATCGGCCGCGCAAATTGTGGCGCGTAGTAAAACCCCTTGCCCGCGCTCATCGGGTCGCCATCATCCCCGCCCGCAATCGCATCGAGAACAATGCCGCAGTCCTCAGCCGTGCGCGCCATCGGCCCAATCTTGTCGAGCGTCCAGCTCAACGCCATCGCTCCCGCCCGGCTCACCAGCCCATAGGTTGGCCGCAGTCCTGTCACCCCGCAGAATGCCGCCGGCGTCAGTATGCTGCCACTCGTCTCACTCCCCAACGCAAACCCCACCATGCCCGCCGCCACCGCCGCGCCACTGCCGCTCGAGCTGCCGCCCGCCCAGTGCTTCTTGTTCCATGGGTTCAGCCCCGGCCCTGTCAGCGAAGCCTTCGGGTAGCGATAGCCGCCACCGCCCGCCAACTCCACCATTGCCAGCTTGCCGATCAGCGTTGCGCCCTTGGCGTCCAGCTTCTTGAGCACCGTCGCCGGCGCATCAAACATCTGCCCGGCATAAGGCTTCGCGCCCCACGTCGTCGGATACTTCGGCCAGGCCAGCAGGTCCTTGGCCCCAAACGGCACCGCTTGCAGCGGCCCGCGAAATCGCTCCCGCTTGCGCTCCCCATCGGTTTCCTTCGCCTTGTCGAGCGCATACTTGCGTGTGCTCGTCGCCAGCGCATTGTGTGCCGGCCCCAATGCCTCCAGCCGGTCCAGATACGCGCGCGTCAGCTCGACGCACGAGTAATCCCCCTTCTTCCACCCGGCGTTCAACTCGCCGATCGAAGCGTAAAAAACGTCCTCCCCCGCGATCGCCATGCTCTCACCTCACGCTTTGAATACAAACGCCGGCTCGGTCGCCATCGGCAGCTTCACCTTATCGATCGCCTCGCGGTTGGCCTTCATGCCACGGCGCGCCAGCGCCGCCAGATCTTCCTGCCCCGCCGCCGGCTGCTGCTGCGCCTCGGCCTCAATGGTTGTCGCCGCCACCGCGCTCACCAGCATCTGCCTGCGATTCACTTTCACTTCAGTGCCTCCAGCGCCGCCTTTTCCATCACGCTCGCCGGCGCGCTCTCACCCGTAAAGATCTCAAACTGCTGTGCCGCCTGCGCGAGAAACATCTCGAGGCCCGGAATCACACTCAGCTTCTGCGCGTTCGCCTTGCGGATCAGTTCCGTCTCGAGCGGGTTGTACACCATGTCAAACACCACGTCCGCCGGCAGGTCGCCGTCAAAGAAGCATTCCTTCACATGCGGAAACATCCCCATCGGCGTCGCATGCACCAGCGCGTCAAACTTGCGCCCATCCAGCTGCTCGCGCGTCACCGGCTCCCCGCCGCACATCTTGGCAAACGCTCTCACGCGATCCGCGTTACGCCCCGTAATCGCCACCTTCGCTCCGGCATCCGCCAGCGCAAACGCCGCCCCGCGCGCCGCCCCGCCATTGCCCACAATCAGCACACTGCTGCGGTTCAGCTTGATGCGCTTGCCGAGCGGCTTGGTCACCGCCGCGGCGTCCGTGTTCGTGCCGCGCCACTTGCCGGCCTTCTTCCATACCGTGTTCACCGCGCCGATGCGCCGCGCCAGCGGATCCACCACATCCAGATACCGCATGATCTTCTGCTTGTGCGGGATCGTCACGCTAAAGCCCTGCACCGGCAACGCCTCGCACAGGGTCATAAAATCCTTGAGCTGCGTCGGCTTCACCAAAAACGGCAGGTACACCGCGTCGAGCCGCCGCGCCTGAAACGCGCGGTTATGGATGTGTGGCGATAGCGAGTGCCGCACCGGGTCGGCCACCACGCCATATACCTTCGCATTGCGCGTCAGCTTGTCGATCCGGTAAAGCTGGCGCAACACCTTCGCGCTCACCTGCCCCGGCGCTGTTCCTTCGGTCGCATTCGGCGCCGCATACGAGAACACGCTGCCCACCGAGTTGCACAATACCCGCGTCGCAAACCCCGTCTCACCCATCGCCAGCAGAATCATCGGCACCTTCGGGTGCGCCTTCTGCAGCGCCAGCACCTTGGCCGCATCGCTGGGCTTCTTCGCCATCGTCACTACTTTGTAGGCGTCCGCCGGCACCTTCATCATCCGGCGCAACACCGGCTCAAGCGGCGGTGTGCCGTCATAGTTGTGCCAGCTCACCACCAGGTGCGCTTTGGCCCGGAGTTGCTCAAGCCGCGGGATCGTTTTCTCGGCCGTCTCGATCTCCACATCAATCGCATGCGCCCCGGCATCGATCGCCGCATCCAGAATCCGGATCTGCTCATCGATCACGCCGTTGAATTTGCCGTGGTTCTGATGCCGCCGGCAAGTTACCAGCAAAGATACATCGCGGTGCTTCTCAAGAAACGCCGTGATCGCCTTCAACCCCTGCTCCGGCTTCGGCAGATAATCCAGCCGGAATTCCAGAAAACGTTCTCCCGCCGCAACTTCCTTCTCTGCCTGTTCCAGCAGCTTCTCGACGGTTGGTAGACCCAAGGCTATGCAGACTTTGGGCAATGCGGCGCGCGTTGACATAGAGGAGTAAGAAACGTTCAATAGCTTAACACCGCTCGCTGCCCTCTCACGGCTTGCGATACATATGAAGTGATGCGCCGCCTTCTCTCTCTCGCCATCCTCGCCTCGGGCCTGCTCACCGCGGCCCAACCCATCACCCACGAATCCATGTGGCTGCTCAAGCGCGTCGGCGCCCCCAGTCCTTCACCCGATGGCAAGTGGGTGGTCTTCTCCGTCCTCGAGCCCGCCTACGATCCCAAAGACCAGTCGAGCGACCTCTGGCTCGTCCCCGGCGATGGCTCCGCCGCTCCCCGCCGCCTCACGCACACCCGCGCCGCCGAGTCCTCTCCCACCTGGTCCCCCGATGGCCGCAAGCTCGCCTTCACCACCACCCGCGATGGCGATACCGACGCGCAGATCTACGTGCTCGACATCGCCTCCGGTGGCGAAGCCGAACGCTACACCTCGCTGCCCGGCGGCGCGAGCGATCCCCGCTTCTCCCCCGACGGCAAGCGCCTCCTGTTCACCGCCACAGTGGCCCCGCCCGATGCCCCCAGGTCCAAATCGAATGCCCGCGTCTACGAGGGCTTCCCTATCCGCTTCTGGGATCACTGGCTCGACTCGAAACACGCCCACATCTTCGTCATGGACGCCGCCCCCGGCGCATCCCCCAAAGACATCCTCGCCGGCACCAAATGGTCCACCACCCCCGGCATGGGCGGCCCCCTCTCCAATGGGGGCGAAGACCTCAGCCCCGTCTGGACCCCCGATTCCAAATCCATCGTCTTCCAGTCCGACATCAACCGTCACGAAGCCGCCTTCGCCGTCACCAAAACCAAGATCTTCCTCATCCCCGCCGATGGCGGCGAGCCCCAGCCGCTCACCTCCGGCGCTTATTCCTACGGCTCGCCCCGCTTCCGCCCCGATGGCAAAGCCCTCTACATGCTTGAGAGCCGCGAAGGTGTCAACAACGCCACCTACAGCATCAACCGCCTCGCCATGATCCCCTGGCCCCAGGGCGGCGTGCCGCGCACCATCAGCGACGGCATCGATCAATCCATCGACGCTTTTCTCTTCACCCCCGATTCCAGGCAGATCTACTTCACCTCCGATGCGCGCGGCCTCGGTCGCCTCTATCGTCTCCCCGCTGAAGGCGGCGCTCTCACCGAACATCCCCAAACCACCGGCAACTACGCCAACATCGCCTGGGGCGGCTCCACCCTGTTCGCCAATTTCGATTCCGCCACCCAGCCCGCCGAAATCCACGCCCTCGACGCCGCCAAACCCGCCTTCCGCCCCCTCACCCACTTCAACGATCGCGCTATCGCCGATCTCGATCTCGCCGCCCCGCGCCATTTCTACTTCACCTCCAAGCGTGGCCGCCAGATCCACAACATGCTCATCACCCCGCCCAACTTCGATCCCAACAAGAAGTACCCCCTCTTCGTCATGATCCACGGCGGGCCCCACTCCATGTGGAAAGACCAGTTCTTCCTCCGCTGGAACTATCACCTCATCGCATCCCCCGGCTACGTCATCCTGCTCACCAACTACACCGGCTCCACCGGCTTTGGCGAAAAGTTCGCCCAGAACATCCAGCTCGACCCGCTCCGCACCCCGGGCGATGAAATCAACGAGGCCGTCGACGAATCGCTGCGCCTGTTCCCCTTCATCAACCCCGGCCTGCTGGCCGCTGGCGGCGCCAGCTACGGTGGCCACCTCTCCAACTGGCTCCAGGCCACCACCACCCGCTACAAGTGCCTCGTCTCCCACGCCGGCCTGATCAACCTCGAATCGCAATGGGGCACGAGCGACGTCATCTATTCGCGCGAGCTCAACAACGGCGGCCCCGTCTGGCTCCAGGGCGACGTCTGGAAGCAGCAAAACCCCATCCGCCTCGCCGCCAACTTCAAGACCCCCACGCTGGTAACCGTTGGCGAACGCGACTTCCGCGTCCCCATGAACAACTCCATCGAATACTGGTCCGTCCTCCAGCGCTTGCGGATTCCCAGCAAGCTGATCGTCTTCCCCGACGCTAACCACTGGATCTTGAAGGCCGAAGACTCACGCTTCTTCTACGCCCAACTCGCCGACTGGCTCAACCGCTGGTTACGTTAAGTCACTCGCTGTAACTCAAAATTGAATAACATTACCCTGAATCAGGTATAAAGACACCTTATCTCTTGACGATCTTGAGAAAAGTGTCAAATTCCTCATTCTCAGAAGTAATGGCGGGAGGGATGTTGTTTTTCTCTTCATCCCTGGCAGCTTCGCTATTGGTTTATCTCTGGTCGCGCCCCAGCCGCCGCGAACTTCTGGTCACCAGCCTTGCCACCGTTGGCATGTGTGCGTTGTTCGGCCTCTCTGGCGGCTGGCCTGCCCGCCTTATGCTGGTCTTGGTTTATGGTTCCCTCGCCGCCTTTGCCGCCAGTTTCGTCATTGCTATCGGTAAGCAGGGCGCCTCGCGCGTCAAACTGCTTGAAGCCATGATGCTCGTGCCGGTTCTTACTTTGGGCACCTTACCCATGCTCTTGCTGATCAGCTGGCTTACGCCCGATACCTTCGATTACTACCTCTACGCCTCCAGCAACAGCTTCGGCATCGCCCCACCCGATTTCACCACCGCCCAGTTCATCGGCAACCATGATGTTCTCCGCTCCCTCTGCGAGTTCACTTACATCAATCTGCCCGTCGGCCTCACGCTGGTCTTTCTCATGCTGCGTTCCCGCTCCCCCGGCCTGGCCCGGCAGATGTTTCGTTGTTGCCTCTGGGTGGCCACTCTCGGCTGGCTTTGTTATCTCTTGTTCCCCGCCTCCGGCAATCTCGCCACGTTCCACCAGCTCTATCCCCAGCATCCGCCCCAGCTCAGTCAGGTCGCCATCTCCCAGCACCTCGACATCGATAGCCCTCGCAACTGCCTGCCCTCACTGCACACCGCCTGGGTGTTGGTTCTCTACTGGTTCACCCGTCACCTGGGCCTGCTCATCCGTTGCCTTGCGTTCCTGTTTGCCGCTCTCACGCTGGTCTACGTGCTGGTCTGCGGCCATTACTTCATGGACATTTTCGCCACGCTGCCCTGGGTCACTGCCATCTATGCCTGGTGCCTGCGCACCTCCGGCTGGCGGCGCATCTCGGGCGAAGGCTTCGCCCTCTATCTCGTCTTCCTCATCTATCTCCGCTTTGGCGGCCCGCTCTATCTGGCGAGCCCCATTTTCAGCTGGGCCGCCGTGCTGCTCGTCTCCAGTTGGACCGCCTGGCGCATCCGTCTTCTCCACCGCCGGCCGCGCCTCGTCCAAGCCGCCCCCCGTCTACTGGCTCGTGCCGCCTGACCGCGCCGTCTTGCGAAAGTCCTTCAGCCGGTGAAACGTCAGGTAGTTCGCATCATGCGCCCGGTGGGCCCCGCCCTGCTCATCGTCAAACGCCGTGCGTGAGGCGATGATCAGGTCCTTGCCCTCAAACTGCCAGTCCACATATTGAAACGCGTGCTTCTCCACATCCGGATGCTCAAGCACAATCTGGTGCATCGTCCAGCTTTTGAGGTCAGGCGAGCTCATGATCGCGAGCGTATTGCGCACCCCCGCCGGGTTGGTCGCCGATAGCGGATACTTCTCGAGCGCCGGGTTCGACAACGTCCAATACCGCCGCGTCTTCTTGTCCCACCGGATCGTAAACTTCTTCGCCCCACCGGCAAACGGCACAAACTCCGCTTTCCCATCCCGCAGCAGCGCCACATACTCCTTGTTGGCCACCCGCAACACGTTGATGAGCTTGCCGTCGGGCGCCACAATCACGTTGCCCTCCAGCCAGTGGTCACCCACCGGTGCGGTTTCCTTCGGAAACTTCACCCGCGGCTCCAGCCGCCAGCTCTCGGCCCGCATCAGATCGGCCTCCACCGGCGCGCTGATCGCCAGGGCTTCAAAGAATCCCCACTTACCCTGCGGATGCCATTCCATCCCCCGCCAGATGCGCCCCTCATGCACCGCCACCGGCACCGGCGCCGTGTGATATCCCGTCTCCTCAGTCAGGTAGCTCGCCTCGCTCCATGTCCGCCCGCAATCGGTCGACTTGCGGATCACTACCCGCCCATATTCATACGTTGTCCCCAGCAGATATAGCGCCTTGCGATGCTCAAACAGATTCGACCAGAACTGGTCCTTCATCTCCGCCGTGCGCCGCCAGCTCTTGCCCTTGTCCTCTGAGCGAAACACCCGGCTCACTGCCGAAACGCTCTGCGTCGACCCCGGGCCAAAGAAGTCATGGCTTGCCACATACCCGCCATCGCGGCACTTCACAATCGAGGGCGAACCCACATATTGCCGGCTCGCCGCCGCCTCATGATCAATCACCACTCCCGGTGGCTGAATCGAGAAAAGCAGTAGCGCGCCGATGGCAATCATTTCAGTGTCGATGCTCCCTTGTCCCCCATGCTGCTCATGCACGCTGGGGCTCGGCGATTCTATCAACTAATAGAGCAAAGGCGTCGTCTGAAAGATCAACTGCTCCACCTGCGCCTTTGGCATCGGCCTCTCGATGTAATACCCCTGCGCCAGGTCACACCCCAGCTCGTTCAGCTTGTCCAGTTGTTCGGCGGTTTCCACGCCCTCGGCCACCACCTCCAGCCGCAGCGCCTTCGCAAGGCGAATCACGCCCTCCACCAGCCGCAGATTCGACTCGCGCGCCAGCAGATCCTTCACAAACGACCGGTCAATCTTCACCGCGTCCACCGGCAACTGGTGCAGATAGCTCAACGACGAATACCCCGTCCCAAAATCATCAATCGCCAGCCTCACCCCCAGCTCCCGCAGCTCCTCCATGTTTCGCTGGCATTGCTGGCTGTCCTTGAGAATGCTGCTCTCCGTCAGCTCGAGCTCAAACAGTCCCACCATCAGTTGCTCACGGATCACCAGTTCGCGAATGCGGTCCACAAAGTCGCTGCGCGAGAACTGCTCGCTCGATACGTTCATCGCCATGCGGATCAACTGTCCGCGCTCCTGCCAGTCTGCCAGCGTGCGGCTCGCCTCCTCGAGCACCCATTGCCCGATCTCGCCAATCAGCCCGCTCGACTCGGCCACCGGGATAAACCGGTCCGGCCCCACGCGTCCCAGTTCCGGGCTGTCCCAGCGCAGCAGCGCCTCGACGCCCACCACCCGGCGCGGCTCCTTCACGGTCACCTGTGGCTGGTAGTAGAGTTCCAGCTCCCCCCGCTCGAGCGCTCGCCGCAGATGTACCTCGATCTGAAATCGGTCCCTTACCCGCGCGTCGCTCTCCTCGGAATACACACCGATCCGCCCCCGGCCGGCGCTCTTGGCCCCATACATCGCCAGATCCGCGTTCCGCGCCAGTTCCTCACAACTGCTGCCGTGCTTCGGATAAACACTCACGCCAACGCTCGCGTTCACCACCACTTCCTGTTGCCGCGTCTGAAAAGGCTGCTGAAACGCCGCAATCACCGCCTGCGCCGCCCGCATCACATCCTCGGCGCCCCACACATTCCTGAGGCACACCGAGAATTCATCCCCGCCCATCCGCGCCACCACATCATCACGCCGCACCGCCTTGCGCAGCCGCGCCGCCGCCTGCCTTAACACCTCATCGCCCGTGCGATGGCCCATCGTGTCGTTCACCTGCTTAAAGCGGTCGAGGTCCACCCACAACACCGCTACTTCGTGACCGTTCTGCCGCGCCTCCTGGATTGCCTTGCTCAGTCGCTGATTAAACAGCGTCCGGTTCGGCAGCCCTGTCAGCGCGTCATGGTGCGCCTGATAGTGCAGCCGCTCATAGAGGTTGCGCTGCTCCATGCCCAGCCCCGCCAGCAGCACCATTCGCTCCATCTCCGCCTGCTCGGCCTCACCTGCCTGGCCACCCTCCTGCGCATACAGCGCCAGCACACCCAATACCGCGTGCCCCGACGACAACACCGGCCAACCCCAACAGGCCTTCAGGCCGTGTTCGTGGCACACCGCTTCAAACGCATTTTCCCGCTCGGCCACGCCGCTCACCATCTTCACCCCGCGCCGCCAGCATGCCCCCGGTACCGAGTTCGTCCCCACCTGCTGCTGGCCCAACCACTGCATCACCCCTTCCGGCAATCCCGCAGATTCAACATGCCGCAGCCCCTCGGCATCACTCACAAAGATCGAACACCCGTACTCCGGCATCTGCCGCCGCACATACTCGAGCATCACCGCCACAAACTCGTCGAGCGGTTCATTTCTCGCAATTGCCTCGAGCACCATGCTGCGCGCCTGTTCGGCCTCCCGCGCCCGTTCGAGGTCGGCTGTCTTGCGCCGCAGCATCTCTTCGAGCTCGCGTGCCTCCTTGAGCTCGGCCATCAGTTCCGCGGCGTGCACGTTGGCCAGCGCCAGCGCCGCTACCTGCTGCCTTAATCGCTCTAACTCTTCTTCGATCGGTGACATCTCTCTCTGCTTCGGCCCCCCGTCAGATAAACAAGCTCAGCCGCGCGTGCCTTGCTTCCTTCACAAAGCGCGCCACGCCGCCAAATTCCACTCCCTCCATCAGGTCCCCGCGCCGCAATCCCATCATCTGCATCGACACCTCACATGCCACCAGCTTCACGCCCATCTCTTGGGCATCGGCCAGCATCTCCCCCAGCGTCTGCATGTGTTGCCGCTTCATCCACCAGCGAAAGAACCACGCCCCCGCGCCCCCATAGTTCATCCGCGATACCGGCAGTGTCCCCGCCCCCGCCGGCAGCGCCCACGCGATCGCTCTCTCAATCCACCCTTTGCTCGTCCCCTGCCGCGGTCTCACCCGCAACGCGCACACCGCCCAAAAGCTGAAGAACAACGTCGTCTCCATGCCCATCGCCGCCGCCCCGTTGGCGATCGACAACGCCGCAAACATGCGGTCCATATCGCCGCTCATCACCAGAATCGCCGCCCCGTCGCTTTCACCATTCATCGTCGCGGCTCCGTCTTTCGCAGCATCACCCGCTCAAAGCCCGCGCCCGTCTCCCACCCCACAATTTCGGCCGCGCTCTGGCTTACCCACGCCTCCACATCGGCATGAAACGCCGGGTCATCCGCCTCCACCTGCAGCACCACCCCCACCTCGAGCTCCTTCATCTTCCGGCTGATCATCACGATCGGCTTCGGACAGCGCATTTGCCGGCAATCGAGCTCCTGTATACGGGGGTCCATAAGAGTGCTATGGTCCCTTATCGTGAATCAGACTGAAAAGATGAAAAAACTGTACCGTTCACCGGTTCATCGTCGCCGCTCACCGGTTCTGCCCCCCAAATAAAACCCCGGTCTGACGGCGGATCTCTCCGCGCCAGACCGGGTGTTAAGCCAAACCACTGAGGTCGCGTCTACTGCAGCGTCGACGCTCCCTGGATCCCCATCGTGTTGTCCGCAATGTTCTTGTTCTTGTGCTCATCGAGGTTGATCACATACGTGTCAGGCGATTCGATCAGCACCGGCGAGTGCGTGCTGCAGATGATGCGGAAGTTCTTCTGGTCCACCAGCTCCATCAACATCTTCAGGATCCGCCGCTGGTTGCTCATCGACAGCGCCATCTCCGGCTCATCGAGCAGCAGCACCGTACCGTCCGGCAGCGACGGAAAATTCTCGCGGAACATCGCCAGCATCACTTGCCCGTGGCTTGCCATCTGCAGAAATTCCATCATCTGCGGATTGTCCTCAAACAGCTCCAGCTGCATGCGCGGGTTGTGCTGCTCGGCGTCAAACAGATACGGCTTGCCCAGCTGCACCTTGCCGGTGTCCAGCCGGTAAATGTAGCCGTCCACCTGCTCGCCCTTCATCGCGTAGTAAATCGAGTGCAGTAGCGTGCTCTTGCCACTGCCGTTATCTCCCGTCAGCATCACCAGCGGATGCGACAGGTCCACCACCATCGGCATGTGAAAGTTCAGGTTCACAAACACCGGGTGCGACAAGATCTTCAAAAACATCGGGCTCGAAGTCACGATTCTTTTCTCTTTTCTCCTGTGTACCGCTCGTGCGGCACTTCTTCAGGGTCAAATCCCATCCGCCGCACTTCTTCCATCGCGGCAAAATACTCTCCCAGATCCTCCGCCCCGCTCAACAGCCGCTGCGCCATCTTCAGCCGCGCGTCACTGTCCGGGCTCAACACCCGCGCCACGCGCAGCTGTACCGCCCCCTCCACTTCGCTCACCAGCAACAGGCAGCCATCCGTCATGCCGAGCTTCTTGCGCAGCTTCGCCGGGATCACTACCGTGCCGCGCTTGCCCATCTGCAAGAATTCTTCGGCCATATCTATCAGAATATCTGAAATTCTGACGTCCTAGTGCCGCAAGATCCGTTCCAGCGCCTCCACAAAGAAGTATTCACCCCACACCGCGCTCTCATTGATACCCAGCCCGCGGTGCAGATGGTAGAGCGATCCCTGCAGGATCCCTTCCCACCCCTTCGTCTCATTCGCCAGATATTCGTCGCACAGCGTCCGCAGAATGCGCACCGCCGCCATGTAGTAGAAATGCCCCTTCACCGGGTCCTGGATCAGCCGCGACAGCCGCATCAGCGCCGACGCCATAATCGCTGCCGCGCTCGTGTCCACCAGCTTGCGAAACTCCAGCGGCGCCCTGAAGTCCCACGGCGGAATCCCGTCCGCATTCGCATTCGTCAGGTAATAATCCGCCGTCGCCTCTGAGGTCGCCAAAAACCGCGGGTCCCGCGAATACTCATAGCAGATGCTGAATCCATACGTCGCCCACGCCAGGCCCCGCGACCAGCACGAGTCCCGCCGGTAGCCCTGGTGCGTCGACTGCTCGAGAAACTCGCCCGAATCCGCGTCAAACAGCCCTTCCTGCGCACAGCTGCCATCCCCGCGGATCAGATTCTTGCGCACCGTCAGCGCGTGGCGCAGCGCGATCTCACGCAACCGTTTATCGCCCGTCTCCCGCGCCGCATAGAAGATAATCCCCACGTTCATCATGCTGTCGATGAACAGCGAGTTCGGCGCCACAAAGCTGCGCAGATACCCGCCCTTTTCCATAAACCGCTGCGCCAGGGTCTGGCCCGCCGTCACCAGCACCGGCTTCAATGCCTCATCCTTATCGAGCGCCAGCCAGCGGTAGTACGTCGAGAAGAACAGGAATCCCTGGTCGTAAACCTCGCGGTCCACATTCCGCGGCTCGAGCGGCGTCGTGTATTCAATCGCCTTCTTGCGCCAGTAGGCCGCCTGCTCCCCCTTCGCATGCCGCGCAAACGTCCACATCATGCCGGGGAAAAACCCGTCACACCAGTGCGTCCACGCCTCGCCCTCATGCTTCCACTTGCCGTCCTTCGTGTACAGCGGATAAAAGCCCGGGTGCTTCTGGATCAGCTTCTTCGTTTGTTCCTGCGCAAAGGCAAGCGCTTCTTCAAACTTCGCCCGATCCGTCGGGAGTTCAAAATGGATCAAGGTTCTCTCCTCCGATACGTCACTTCTGAGTCTGCCATATCAGACGAAACCCGGGCTTCAACTTCAGCCGGTTCTGCCGCACAATAAACCCGTTCGGGTCCGTCCGCGGCGTCACATATCGCACCATCTGCGATCCCCGCCCACTCGGTATCGGCGGCAATCCCAGGTTCGGGTCCGTCGTCATCAGCCGCAGCCGCGGCCGCGCCACCCACTCCTCGCCCTCAATCTCGGTAAACTCAAGCGTCACGTTGTAAATCGACCACTCGCGGTCCTCATGCTCCAGCCGCAAGATCCGCCCCGTCGCCAGCGCCCCCCGCTCCCCCAACACCTTCTTGCCATCCTTGATCGGCTCCACCAGCCGCGCCGTAATCTGGTCGCCCACGGCAAATTCCTCATGGTTCAGCTCCCGCTCAAGCGCCAGCACCACCTCCGTATACGGCTCGAGCACCAGCTCCTTCTTCACCTTCGCCGGTCCCGCTGCCGTCTCGCTCACCTCGTCAAACTTCAGCGTGCTCTCCCCGCTGTACTGCTTGCACCGGCTCAGCCGCGTCCGGTTGATTGATTCCACCCCCGACACATCCTTCAGCCGCACTTCGCTCTCCAGTGGCAACAGCGCCTGCCGCTCCCCAATCTTCGCCACCTGATAGTTCAACTGGTCCTGCGCCGCCACAATCCCCAGCGTCTCCGGAATATCATCCGCCACCACCGTCACCCGCAACAGCTCGTTATTGTCATCCCGCGCCCAGATACTGCCGTGATAACCCACCGTCGCCGCGCCCCGCCCACTGCTGCGCAGCTCATACCCGCTCCGGAACAGCGGCGTGTAGTAGTCATACCGCCACGCCTTCACCCCATCCAGCTCCACCGCCGCCACATTCTGAAACACCGCCACTTCACTCACAAAAATCGCCCGCGCATGCAGGGCAAACGACCCGTTCGAGAACGCCCCCGTCGACACCACCTCGCGGATGTCAAACGCCTCAAACTTGCCCGCCCCCGGCCAGGCAAACATCTCGCGGCCCTCCACCAGCGCCACCTCCAGCCGCACCACGTCCACCAGGCTTTCCCGCTTGCGATCCGGCAGGTGGTGATAACGCTCCACCGTCTCAAGACACGTGTAATTCGGCATCAGCGACAGGTGCTCGCGGATCTTGCGCTTGATCGCCCCCAGCCGCAGCAATTCCGGCTGCGGCAGCATCTGCGCCACACCCGCCATCGCGAATAAACACATCAGCCCCAGCCGTGCGATCATCCCTTTTAGTCCTATGTCAACCAAAGTTACGATTTTCAACAACGGCCCCATCCGCATCGAAGGGGATTTCACGATTGTCGACGCCGAAGGCGCAACCTACGATCTCGCCGGTCGCACCGCCATTGGCTTGTGCCGCTGCGGGCTTTCCGCCAACAAGCCATTCTGCGATGGCCAGCATGGCCGTCAGGGTTTTGAGAGCGCCTGCAAGGCCTTCGCCCTGCCCGCCCCCAAGCCCAAGGTCTAGTTTTCCAGCACGCAAATGTCTTTGAGATTCCGGTAGTCTTCCGCGTAGTCGAGCCCGTAGCCCACTACAAACTCATCCGGAATCTCAAAGCCACAATAGTTCACCTTGATCGGCCGCATCCGCCGCTCGGGCTTATCGAGCAGCGCCGCAATGCGGATCGAACGTGGCCGCCGCTGGCTCAACAGGTGGATCAGATACGTCAGCGTCACACCGCTGTCCACAATGTCTTCCACCACCAGCACGTCCAGCCCCTCGATGCTCATATCGAGGTCCTTCGTCAGCTTCACCTCGCCCGAGGTCGACTTCGCGTTCCCGTAGCTCGAGATCCCCATAAAGTCCACCCGCGTCGGCCGGTCCACCACTCGCAGCAGGTCCGACATAAAGATAAACGCGCCCTTCAAAATCCCGATCACCATAATCGGCCCGGGATAATCGGCGCTGATCTGCTTGCCCAGTTCTTCTATGCGTGCCTGTATCTTTTCAGCCGGCACGAGTACACGGAGTTTGGAGGGGTTAGTGGCTTCTGACATGTGCGTGTGTTTCAGTTTAGACCGCCGCTTGCCTGTGTGTCTTGCGGTTTCAATCTCTGGCTCGGTGGCCCAATGTGGATGTGCGGCGCCGTGCTCTTGCCGGGGATCATCGCCCGCAGCACAATATACGGCACGCGCAACGTCTCCAGCTGCTGGCGCAGCCATTTGCCTTCATTCTCATCCGGGTTCACTCCCACATCCACCCGTCCCGTGTGGTCAAACCCCAACGTCGTGTGCAGATGCGTCTGCCCCCGCGCGCTCACCGGCAGCGGCTTGCCAAACTGCCGCTCATAAGCCGCCTCGATGTACTTCAGATGCGCGTCCTTGAACACCCCGCTGCCCGCATACGTCTCCACCAGCGGCTTCACTTCCGTTGGCGTCTCCGGCGCCACGCTCATTTCCTCGGCCCGCGCCATTGCCAGCAGATCCTCAAAGATCCGTGCCCGCCCCTCGGCCAGTTGCAGCGCCAGGCGCCGGTCGGCCAGTTGCCGTTCGAGCTCCTCCACGTGCCCCTTCGGGATCACGCCCTGCTTCACCAGCTCCGCCTGCCCCTGATACTGCTTGGCCACCCGCGCCACCCGTCGCTCCGCCGCGCTCACCAGTTCTTTCGTCTGGCTCTCGCTCAGGTCCTCGACGCCGATCGTCCCATAGAGCAGCCGCCCCAGCGTGTCTTCATCCTGGGCATCGGCCAGCTTTTCTTCCGCCTGCGCCAGGCGCGCTTTCGACACCGCGCCGATCGCCGCCAGATCCTTTACCCGCGCCAGTTCCTCCTTGGCGCGCACCACCGCATACGGCTCGGCCGCCTCAAGAGAGATCGCAATCCACAACACGAAAATGCTTTGACGCACTATCATTAGTGTAGTATTCTGCCGCTCAAGAGCGCAGAAACCCCCGGAGCCAATTTGAGCAACACCGCTTTACCAGCCCTTCCCCCTGAAATCATCGCCGCCTACCGCGCGGCCGAATCCAAGAAAGCCCTCGACGTCAAAATCCTCAACCTCGAAGGCATATCGAGCTTTACGGATTATTTCCTCGTTTGTTCCGGCACCAACCCCCGCCAGAACCACGCCATCAGCGACGAAATCGGCGAACAGCTCGCCAAACTCGGCTACAAACCGATCTCCACCGAAGGCTACGAATCGGCGAACTGGATCCTCATGGATTACGGCGATTTCCTGGTGCACATCTTCTCCACCGAGGCCCG
>CAZBTA010000015.1:19578-43366 GCA_964494515.1 uncultured Bryobacter sp. | reverse complement strand
AAACCCGCGCGACCAGCCGCCAGCGCCCCGCGCCAGCTCCTTGACATCATGAATATCCAGCGCTCCCACCACCACTCACTCGCAGTGTGCCCGTCCATTCGAACTACCGGCACACTGCCAGGGCGGGGAAGGCGTTCGCAAAAAAGTGAAAACTCGATTTGCCCTCAAATCAGTCACTTACTCGCCCTCTCGCCCCAACTGGCGTTTTCCGCCTGCTAGCTTCATCTCGGGCCACGTGCCCAATTTGTAACTCCAATTCGAAGTAACTCATCATGAACAAATCCGGCCTGACGCGCCGCCTCGCCCGCGCGTCCAACACCACCAACGCGGAAGCCGCCGACTACCTCGACTTCACCGTCCTCGCCATCCTCAAGGATTGGAAGCACGGTCAGGCCGCCACCTGGCCCGGCCTCGGCATCCTCTCCTGCGATCGCAAAAAGCCCGCTCGCGGCCATACCCAGAAGCACGGAGCCCGCTAATGTCTCCCAATCGCATCGATCCCAACGCCGTCGCCGGCATCATCGTCGATTGCCTCAAACGTGGCAAACCCGTCGAGATCGAAGGCTTCGGCACCTTTCACCCCTTGCCCGACGGTGGCATCCATTTCGCGGCCCTCGATGCCCCACGTGTCTTCATCAGCTATGCCACTGAAGACTCCGAGCGCGCCAGCCGCCTCTATGATCGCCTCGCCGCCGAGGGCTTCAACCCCTGGATGGATCGCCGCAATCTCAAGGCCGGTCAGAACTGGCCACGCCTCATCGAGGCCGCCATCGAAGCCAGCGATTTCTTCATCGCCGGTCTCTCGACCAATTCCATCCTCAAGCGTGGCGGCTTTCAGGCCGAGATCCGCTACGCCTTCGATATCGCGCGCCGCGTCCCCCTCGAAGACACCTTCATCATCCCCGTGCGCTTCGACAATTGCCGCGTCCCCGCGCGCATCTCCCGCGAGCTCCAATACATCGACCTGTTCCCCGATCAGGATGCAGGCATCGAACATCTCGTCCGCGCCATGCGCCAGCATTGGTCCAGTCGCCAGCGCAAGCCTAACCCGGACTTTGCGCCAGTTTCTTCTTGATCTCGCTCGCCCGCTTGTCTTCGGGCGCCAGCTCCAGAAATTTCTTGAAGGCTTCCCGCATCCCCTTCAGGTTCCCGGCCTTCTCCCGCGCTTTGCCAAGTTCATAGAATCCATCCGGATTCGTCGGGTCCCATAGCGTCGCTTCAAGAAATCTCCCACTGGCCGCCCGAAAACTCCCCTTCTTCATATAGAAGCGGCCAATCTTGATCTCCTGCTGCGCCTGCAGCGGATTGAATTCGTAGTCCTTCTTTTCCTTGATCAGCGTCTCGTCTTCTTCCGGCGGCTCCTCCACCACGGGCGGTTTCACCTGCCCCTGGCACAGTCCTCCCGCAAGAACAAACGAAGCCATTACAAAACGCCATGCCACAATTAAATTGTAGTCCCTGCATGAATTGGCTCGACATCCTCAGGGAAAAGGTCTCCCAGTTCCCCACAGGCCCCGGCGTCTACCTTTGGCGCGATGCCTCCGACACCGTTATCTACGTCGGCAAAGCCAAGAATCTCCGCGCCCGCGTGCGCAGCTACTTTAACGACGATCGCCTCGCCGAAGCCAAAAACGGCACCATGGTCCTCGAGGCCCGCGACGTTACCTACATCCTCGTCGACAACGAGAAGGAAGCCCTCGGCCTCGAAAACAACCTCATCAAACAGCACAAGCCCCGCTTCAACGTCCTGCTGCGCGATGACAAGACCTACCCCTACATCAAGGTCACTCAGGAAAAGTTTCCCCGCGTCTACGTCACGCGCCGCCTCCGCAAGGATGGCGCCAGCTACTACGGGCCCTACTTCCCCGGCAATCTCGCCCACCGCCTCGTCCACTTCATCCACCGCAATTTCAAGATCCCCAGCTGCAAGGTCGATTTCAATCGAACCCATTCGCACGCCTGCCTCGAGTACCACATCAATCGCTGCCACGGCCCCTGCGTCGATGGCCTCGTCCAACTCGAGACCTACAACAGCTCCGTCAACGACGTCCACCGCTTCCTCCAGGGCAAACTCAAAGACCTCACTCGCGACCTCGAACGCCGCATGGAGGCCGCCGCCGAGAATCTCGAATTCGAACGCGCCGCCAACCTCCGCGACCTCATCGCCACCGTCACCGAAATGGAGCAACGCCAGAAGGTCGCCGCCGCCGAAGGTGACGATACCGACATCTTCGCCTTCTACGCCGAACCCCCGCTCGTCGCCGTCAACCTCTTCCACCTCCGCCGCGGCCGCATCGTCGATCGCCGCGAGATGTTCTGGGAAGACCTCCACGACTTCGAGCCCAGCGACTTCTTCCAGCAGCTCCTCATTCAGGTCTACCTCAACCAGCAGCACCTGCCCGGCTACATCCACGTCCCCATCGAGTTCGAAGATCGCGACGTGCTCGAAGAGCTCCTCACCGAAAAGCGCGGTCGCAAGTGCGTCATCAATACGCCCCAGCGCGGCGACAAGAAGGCCATGCTCGGCCTTGTCGAAACCAACGCCCGCCACAGCTTTGAACAACGCTTCCGCGTCCTCAAGCCCAGCTCCGAGGCCATCAAGGAAGCCCTCCGCGACGCCCTCAATCTCGAAGAAGCCCCCAGCCGCATCGAGTGCTTCGACATCTCGCACATCCAGGGCACCGACAAAGTCGCCAGCATGGTCGTCTGGGAAGACGGCAAGATGAAGAAGTCCGACTACCGCAAGTTCATCATCAAAACTGTTGAAGGCAATAACGACTTCGCCTCCATGCACGAGGTCGTCACCCGCCGCTACAGCCGCCTCAAGGAAGAAGGCGAAAAGTTCCCCGGCCTCGTCCTCATCGACGGTGGCCTCGGCCAGCTCCACGCCGCCGCCGACGCCCTCGAACGCATCGGCGTCATCAACCAGCCCCTCGCCTCCATCGCCAAGCGCGAAGAGATCATCTACGTCCTCGGACAGGAAGACGAACCCATCGCCCTCGAGCGCCACAACCCCGTCCTCCACCTCGTCCAGACCATCCGTGACGAAGCCCACCGCTTCGCCGTCACGTTCCATCGCACGCGCCGCAACGCGAGCCGCCTCACCAGCGAGCTCGAGAGCATCCCCGGCATCGGCAAGATCACCATGCGCAAGCTGCTCAAACAGTTCGGCAGCCCCGAACAGGTCAAGGCCACCCCTCTCGAAGCACTTGCGGCCGCCATTGGTCCGGCGGCCGCTCGCAAAGTGCTCGACTATTACGCCTCGTCTACTTCAGCTTCTCCGCCGCCTCCCGGAACGCCTTAGTCTTCGCTTCCTCCGCGTTCCACTGCGGCCGCTCCGCCGCATCGGCAATCCGGTAAGTGCCCTGCGCGATCGTTCGCGTCACCTTCGCCATGTTCTGGTAGTCGATCTTTTCCCACTCATCGCCCTTCTGGTGATAGTCGGGGAACTGATAGGTCACGCTGATCGTCGTCGACGGCACGCCCGCCGGCGCAAACGCCGCGTTGTCGCTGCCGGTAAAGAACGGGTCGCTAAACTGCTCGTGCTTCACCACCTTCAACGCCGTCTCCTTGCCCGCTTCTTCCATGTACTTGTGGATCGTCGAGAAGTGATAGCCGGTCAGGTTAAACTGCCCCACGTTCGGCCCTTCGCTCGAGTCCGTGCGCCCCGTCTGTTCGAGGTTCACATTCGCCACGATCTGCTTCAGCGGCACAATCGGATTGCGCACAAAATACTGGCTCCCCAGCAGGCCCCGCTCCTCGCCAAAGAACGCAATAAACATCACACTCCGCTTCGGCGCCGTCGGCAATTGCGCCAGCAGCCGCGCGCTCTCGATGATGCTTGCCACACCGCTCGCGTTATCGTTCGCCCCGTTGTAAACCTTGTCACCCGCATCGTTCGGCCGCATGCCGAGATGGTCATAGTGCGCCGTCAGTAACACATATTCGCTTTTGAGTTGCGGGTCGCTTCCCTCGAGCACGCCGATCACGTTGCGCGCCGAGGCATCCGCCTTCGCGGCCTCCGCCACCGTCACCGTCGCCTTCGGGCTCTTGGCCTGCTTCAGCCACTCCTCCGCTTCCTTCGACGTCGTCCGCACCACAATCGCCGGTTGCGCCGGCCGGTCGTCAAACTCGATCGTCTGCGACGCGATCGGCATCGGGATCCCCACCAGGAACACCACCTTCGCCCCGTCCTGAATCAGCCGCCGCAACAGCGGGTTCATCCCCGGCCCCGCCGGCCCTTCCAGCACCACCACCGGTGTAATGTCCGCCTTTGTGTAGTTGGCCAGTTCGGCTACCTTCCACTTGCGCACCGCCGCATCGCGCAGCTCCACGCGCGGCCCGGCCGTAAACAGCGCCGCCTCCGCCGGGATCGCCACCGTCTTGCCGTCCTCCGTGAAGCTCAGCTCAAAGCCTTCCTTTACCGGTCGCCGCAGGCTCATCTTCGCCGTCTGAAACGAAGCCTTCAGCCCCACGCGCCGAAACTCGCTCGCAATATACTCCGCGGCAATGTTCAGTCCCGCCGACGGCGTGTCGCGCCCTTCCAGTGCATCACTTGCCAGAAACGAAACGATCGACGACAGCGCCTTGTGGTCCGCTTCTTTCACCACCTCGGCGACGCTGATGCTCGCGCAGAGTAACCCAATGACTAGCTTCATTTCCTCAGTGTATTCTGAGGCGTGCAGCACATTGGTTACCTCCCTGTTTCGACGCGCGGCAAAGGCCTGTACGACATCACGGCCGCCGTCTCGCGCTGGGTGGCCGAACGCACCTCCGCCACCGCTCTTCTTACCTTGTTTTGTCGTCATACCTCAGCTGCGCTCACGATCCAGGAAAACTACGACCCCGACGTCGTCGCCGATCTCCGCGATTACTTCGAAGAGCTCGTTCCCGAAAATCCCCGCCAGTTTCGCCATACGCTCGAAGGGCCAGATGACATGCCCGCCCATATCCGTACGGTGCTGACCGGGGTTCACCTCAGCATCCCCATCGACAAGGGCCAACTTACCCTCGGCACCTGGCAGGGGATTTACCTGTTTGAACACCGCCGCCAGCCGCATCAAAGAACCGTGGTGATACACTTGCTCACGGAAGACCCCCAATGAGCCATACCAGACGTACTTTCATCGGAACTTCAGCCGCCGCCGCTCTTAATGCCGCCCCGGCCCTCCCCACCCGCGACTTCGGCCAGACCGGTCGGCGCATCTCCATCGTTGCCTTCGGCTGCGGTAGCCGCTTTCTGGCTTACAAGAATGAAGACGAAGCCATTGGCGTCATCCACAAGGCGATGGATCTCGGCATCACTTACTTCGATACGGCTTATGACTACGGTCAGGGCCTGAGCGAAACCCGCGTCGGCAAAGCTCTCGCCGGTGGCCGTCGCGACAAGGTCTATCTCGCCACCAAACTTCCGGCCCGCAATGGCGACCAGGCCATGCGCATCCTCGAGGGTTCGCTCAAGCGCTGCCAGACCGATCACTTCGACACGGTCCACATCCACTCGCTCACCACCGAAGAAGATCTCGCCGCCATCGAAGCCAAAGACGGCGTGCTCAACATGCTCTACAAGATGCGCGATCAGAAGGTTGTCCGCAACGTCGGCGTCTCCTGCCATACCGATCCGCACGTGCTCAAGACAGCCCTCGAGCGTCACGATTTCAACGTCACGCAGTTCGCCCTCAATGCCGCCCGCATTGGTCAGGCTCGCAACGATGGCAATCCCGCCACTGACAGCTTTGAGGCGCTCGCCCTGCCTGTGGCCCTGCGCAAGAAGATGGGCGTCACCGCCATGAAGATCTTCGCCCAGGAGAAGCTCAACGGCAAGACTTCAGTGGATAACCTCATCCGCTATTCGCTCTCACTGCCCGTCAGCGCCGTCGTGCTCGGCATGCCGAAGGTCGCGTTCCTCGAAGAGAACGTCACGATCGCTCGCGCCTTCACCCCGATGTCGAAAAACGAGATGAAGACGCTGAACAATCAGCTCAGTGAATACAAGGCTTCCATCGACGCGTTCTTCCACGACCACGTCGACGCGTAATCGTTACTGGAACAGCCGGCGTTCCCGCTTGAGGAAGGCCGGCATGTCATAGTCGTCTTCCGCTTCCTGGGCCGGTACCGGCATCGGCATCGGCTCGGGTTCCACTTCGGGTTCAAATGCCATCACCGGCTCTTCGGCCGGGACATAGGTGGGCACCGGGGCCGGCATCGCCGCCGCCGTCGCAGCCATGGCCATCGCCGGTTGCGGTGTGGCAATCTCGTACACCGGCACCGTTTCCATCTGGCGCACCCGCCGCTCAATCTGCGGCAAAGTCTCCCGCTCAAAACCCGTCGCGATCACCGTGATCTTCACTTCATCGCCCATCGATTCGTTCATCACCACGCCAAAGTTGATCTGCACGTCGTCATAGTTGGCCGCCTTGCGGATCAGCGAGCAGGCTTCGTTCACTTCATGCAGCCCAAGCCGGCTCGAGCCGGTAATGTTGATCAGAATGCCGCGCGCCCCCCGCACGCCGCCCTCTTCGAGCAGCGGGCAGCTAATGGCCTGTTCCGCCGCAAGCAATGCCGCATTGGCGCCCGAGGCTGCCGCCGTGCCCATCATGGCGTAGCCCATGCCCGTCATGATGCTCTTGATGTCGGAGAAATCGCGGTTGATCAGCCCCGGCGTCGTGATGATGTCGCTGATGCCTTGCACCGCCTGGCGCAACACGTCATCGGCAATCCGGAACGCCTCAAAGAAGCTCGTGCCCTTCGGCACCAGTGACAGCAGCCGGTCGTTCGGAATCGGGATCACCGTATCCACCGCCGCCGCCAGATCGCTCAATCCGCGCTCACCGCTCTTCTTGCGCCGCGGCCCTTCAAAGTCGAAGGGCTTGGTGACCACGGCCACCGTCAGCGCGTTCATCTCGCGCGCCAGCGCTGCCACCACCGGCGCCGCACCTGTGCCCGTGCCACCGCCAAGGCCCGCGGTGACAAACACCATGTCGGCGCCTTCGAGGATCTCGATGATCTTGTCGGTGTCCTCAAGCGCCGCGTTGCGACCGATCGTCGGGTCCGCGCCCGCGCCAAGGCCGTTCGTGATCTTCGCGCCAATGGCCAGCTTGTTCGGCACCGGTGAGGATTGCAGCGCCTGCTTGTCCGTGTTGAGGATGTGGAACTCTACCCCGGTCAGACCGGAATCCATCATGCGCGCCACGGCATTGCTGCCGCCACCGCCCACCCCGATCACCTTGATCTTGGTGTTGAGCGAGAAATCGTCGTCGAGAGTGAATTTCAGATCCATTTTGAGCTCCTTAGCGCATCACCAGATTGAGCAACCGCGGCGTCTTGCGCTTGCCATCGCGGCGCATCTTCAGCCGGCCGGCATACATTGCCAGACCAGCAACCGTTGTCCAATCCGGAGAGAGCAGTTCGTCCGGCCAATTGTTGATTGCATCAGGTAAACCATTGCGCGACGGGCAATTCAATTCGCGCTCGGCAATATCCAGCATCCCCGGCAGTTTCGCTCCACCACCGGTCAAAACCACACCTTCCTGCAGGTTGCCATCCATGCCGAGGCGGCCGATCTCCTTGCGGATTACCTGGAAGAGCTGTTCGGCCCGGGCCTCGAGGATCTCGACAATCTGCCAGCGGGAGATCTCGCGGGCCTCGCGGCCTTCGGCCCCCGGCACCTCGATCAGCGTGTTGCCGCTTGAGAGGCCCAGCAGGGCGCAGCCGAATTCCTCTTTGAGCAACTGCGCGTCCTCGCGGCTGCTGGTCAGATAGTAGGCAAGGTCTTTGGTGAAGTGGTCGCCACCGATGCCAACGCTGAAGCTGCCGACGAGGGCCTCGCCTTCGTACAGCGCCACGTCCGTCGAGTGGGCGCCAATGTCGATGATGCCAACGCCATGCTCGCGCTCGCTCTCGGTGGTGGCGCAGTAGGCGGCCGCGATCGGCTCAAACACCGATTCCTCAAGCGCCAGGTGCGCCTCGTGAATCGAGTTCTGAATGACGTTGTGTTCCTGTTCGCTCGCCGTCACCAGATGGACGTGCGCCTCAAAGCGCGAAGCTCCCATGCCCTTCGGGTTACGGATGTTGGCGCGGCCATCGACGACAAAGTCCTGGGGGCAGATCTGCAGAATCATCCGATCGTGCTCGAGCTTGACCTCCGCCGCCTGCTTGATGACGTACGTCATGTCGCCGGTATCGATCTGACGCGGGCGACCAAACTCATAGACCCCGCGCGAGGTCATGCCATCGATGCCGCTGCCGCCCATGCCGGCCACCACGCCACCCACGGAGACCAGTGCCTGACACTCGGCCATCTGCACGGCCCAGCGGACGTTCTCGGTGATGGCGCGTTGATCACTGACGCGACCCTTGATCCAGCCCTTGGATTCGAAGACGCCATGCCCGCGGAACTCCAGGCCGCCATCGACAATCTCCGTGATCAGACAGCGCGTCCAAGCGCTGCCGACGTCCAATCCCACCGCGAAGTTCTTCTTTTCCACGTTACCGGGCCTCCTTCGTTTGCGCTTCGACTGCGGTGACCTGCTCTTCAAGACGCAAGTCAAAAGTGATGGCGTTTGGCAGCTTCTCCATCAACTGGTCCGCCATCGAGAGGAAGTTCTCATAGCGGAGCTTGAAATTCCGGTTGCCCAGCACCAGCGTCACGGCTTTGCCGCGCAGGGGCTGAATCACTTTGAGGTTCTCGGCGTCGGTGACGTCGAGCTCGCCGACTTCCTTGATGTGGTCGCCGAGATCCTTGATCAGCCGCTCGGCGCGACGCATGCGCTGGCGGCGGGCTTCTTCGTCCACCTCGGGGCCGACGCCAGCCACGACGGGCAGGCTGAAGGTGGCCGAGGGCGGGGCTTCCATGAGGAAGCCTTCGTTATCAATCAGCGTGGTGTCAGCGCCGCCCGAGCGCTTCACAAAGGCCACCGGCTTGCGCTCGGTGATCTGCACAGTGACGCGATTGGGCCAGAGACGGGCGACGGCCGCGTCTTTGATCCAGGGCTTGCCGAGCAGCTCAAGGCGCCGCTTCTCAAGCGGCAGCATGAAGACGCTGCGGCCGAGGTCTTCTTCAAAGATCTTGAGCACCATCTCGCGGTCGGCGTAGCGCAGACCTTCGATCTGGAGATTGGGCGGCGGGTCGCCGTACTCGGGGGCGCGCTCGAGCGCGAAGCGCGGGTCGCGCATAAAGTAGCGCTCCACCTGCCCTTCGAGCAGCACGCCACCACCAATCACCAGGATCACCGCGCAGGCGATGACCATACGGCTCAGAATCTTCGAGATGTCCGCCGATTGCTTCTTCACTTTCGCAGCTCCGCCAGAATCAGTTCACCGGCTTGTGAGACGCTGCCGGCGCCGAGGGTGAGAACCATTTCGCCTGCCTGGGCCGTGCGCGCGAGGGCGGTGGCGGCCTCCTCAAGAGAGGCGGCATAGGCGACTTCGCGCTGCCCGGAGGCGCGCATCTTGTCGATCAGGGTGGCCGCCGAGACGCCCTCAATGGGGGCTTCGCTGGCGGCATAGATGTCGAGGACGGTGACCGTGTCGGCGTCGAAGAAGGCGCGGGCAAAGTCGTCCATCAGGATCTGCGTGCGTGTGTAGCGATGCGGCTGGAACAGCACATGAATCTTGTTGAAGCGGCGCTGGCGCGCGGCGTTGAGCGTGGCGCGGATCTCGGTGGGGTGGTGGCCGTAGTCGTCGATCACGGTAACGCCGGCCTCTTCGCCCTTGAACTGGAAGCGGCGGTCGACGCCGCGGAAGGCGGCAAGGCCCGTGGCGATAGCCTCGGGGGTGAGGCCGAGCTCGAGTGAGACGGCGATGGCCGCCGTGGCATTGAGCACGTTGTGGGCGCCGGTGACGTGCACCTCAAAGCGGCCGAGGCTCTCGCCGCGGCGGACCAGCTCGAAGCTCGAAGAGGCGGTGCCCGACTCGATATTGCGGATCATCAGGTCGGCCTGCGGCGTGGTGCCGTAGGTGATGACCCGGCGGCGGATGTCCGGCATGATGCGCTGGACGTTCTCGTCGTCGATGCAGAGGATCGACGTGCCGTAGAAGGGCACCTTGTTGACGAACTCGGTGAAGCTCGAGAGCACGCGCTCGAAGGTCTTGTAGAAGTCGAGGTGCTCGCGGTCGATGTTGGTGACCACGGCGATGATCGGGGCGAGCTTGAGGAAGCTGCCATCGCTCTCGTCGCTTTCGACGACCAGCAGGTCGCTCTGGCCGACGCGAGCGTTCGAGCCGCCCATCGTGCTGACCCGACCGCCGACAACGACCGTCGGGTCGAGGCCGCCGCTCGAGAGGATGGTGGCCGTCATCGAGGTGGTGGTGGTCTTGCCGTGGCTGCCGCCGATGGCGATGCCGTACTTGAGACGCATTAGCTCGGCGAGCAACTCGCCGCGCGGGATGACGGGCACCTTGCGGCGGCGCGCCTCCTGGATCTCGGCGTTGGTCTCGTCGACGGCCGAGGTGACGACCAGGGCGGTGACGTCGGAGTCGACGTTTGAAGCATTATGTCCGACAAATGTTGTAGCGCCGAGGGTGGCCAGACGCTGGGTGATGGGGGTGGACTTGAGGTCGGAGCCCGATACACGATGGCCAAGCGTAAGCAACACTTCGGCGATACCGCTCATGCCGATACCGCCAATGCCGACGAAGTGAAAGTGCTGCTTTCTAAAAAACATTTTTGCCCGTTTACGTTTTATTGTATTTCCACTAGGATATCAACCGCGCGGGTGGCCGCGCCCGCCTTTTGCACGGATTTTGCGCGCTCGGCCATCCGTTCGAGCTTGTCAGGATGGGTGGCGAAATCGCGCAGGACATCGAGCAGGACCGGCCCGGTCAACTGCTCGTCACGGAACATCAAGCCGCCACCAGCGGCGACCATCGCCGCGGCGTTTTTGGTCTGGTGGTCGTCGGCGGCGAAGGGGAAGGGAACGAGGATCGAAGGCCGACCGGCGGCGGCGAGTTCGCCGACGGTGCCGGCGCCGGCGCGGCAAAGCACGAGGTCAGCTTCGGCGAAGGCGGCGGGCATGTCGGACAGGAACGCGGTGACACGGCCTTTGAGGTTGGTGGCCGTAAAGTCTTGCTTCAACTGCTCCTCGTCACGGCGGCCACACTGGTGGATGAGGTTGACCTTGAGATCGCTCGAGGCGAGCAGGGGCCAGAGCTCGCGGAGGGCGCGGTTGAGCGTCTGAGAGCCCTGGCTGCCGCCGGTGACAAGCAGCGTGAGCTCGCCCGAGAATGGCTTGCGCGGGATCAGGAAGAACTCGTCGCGCACCGGCAGGCCGGTGATCTCAACGGCCGGGGCGGGGAAGTAAGCCGCGGCCTGCTCAAAGGAGAGCAGCGCCTTGCGGGCAAAGCGGCCCATCCAGCGGTTGACGACGCCGGGCATGGCGTTGGGCTCCATGACGATCAGCGGGATGCCGCTCAACAGGCTCGCCACTACGGGCGGCGCGGCGACATAGCCGCCGAGGCTGAAGCAGGCGACCGGCTTGTGGCGGCGGATCGAGGACAGGCACTTGAGGATGCTCAGTGGGAGCTGGTAGAGCAGCTTGAGCTTGCGGGCGAGGCCGAGGCCGACGAAGCCACCGATATCGATGTACTCGAGCGGGAACTTGCGCTCGGGCACCAGGCGGGCCTCAAAGCCCGTGCGGGTGCCGATGAAGTAGGGCTCATGGCCGCGGGAGCGAAGCTGTTCAGCGACGGCGAGCAGGGGCATGACATGGCCACCCGTGCCGCCACCGGCCATCAGGAAGCATTTTCGAGCCACTGCGCATCCTCACTTACACTCATCAAGATGCCAAGGGAGATCAGCGTGCTCATCAGCGAGCTGCCGCCGTAGCTGATCAGGGGCAGGGGAATGCCCTTGGCGGGGCCCATGTCGAGCACGACGCTGATGTTGATCAGGGCCTGCACGAGCAGGGAGATGCTGATGCCGAGGGCGAGGAAGCGGCCGAAGTCCTCTTTGGCCAGCCAGAAGAGGCGGAAGCCGCGCCAGAAGATCAGGAAGAAGCCGCCGATGACGGCGGAGGCGCCCCAAAGGCCGAGCTCTTCGCCGATGACGGCATAGATACAGTCGGTATGGGCTTCGGGCAAGTAGAGCAGCTTCTGGCGGCTCTGCATCATGCCGAGGCCGAGGGCGCCGCCGGAGCCGATGGCGATCTTCGCCTGGCGGATCTGGTAGCCGGGGTCGCGGGTGGTGTTGGAGTTGCCGATGTATTCCTTGATGTAGCCGTTGGGGTCGATCTTGGAGATGAACTCGAACTTGGGGTCGGCGAACTGGATGACGCGCGAGAGGCGGTAGGGCTTGGAGGCAATGCCGACGGCCATGACGAGGCAGGCGCCGGCGGCGGCGAGGCCGAGGTACTTCATGCGGATGCCGGCGACGTAGAACATGGCGATGACGGGGATGACGAGGGCGATGGCGGTGCCGAGGTCAGAGACGAGCACGACGCCCGCGAGCACGGCGAGCGTGACGGCCACAGGCATGAGCGTGTAGCGGCTGTTGACGGCCGGCAGGCGGCGCGTGAGGAAGTAGGCGATGAAGACGATCAGGGCCGGCTTGGCAAACTCGGAGGGCTGCAACTGCATGAACGGTGTGCGGATCCAGCGGTGCGTACGGCCATCAAGGAAGTAGGCCACCGGCAGGGCGGCGATGACAAGGCCGAGGGGGATGAAGGCCCAGAGCGGGTCTTTGAGCAGCAGGTAGTTCTGCCGCTTGAGGAACATGAGGATGAAGAAGGAGACGACGGCAGCGCCGAGCTGGCGCAGGAACTGCGCCTCCATGTTGCCGCCCTTGATCGCCGAGGGGATCGAGGTGGCGCTATAGACCATGATCAGGCCGAAGCAGGTCATGAGGAGGACGGTGAAGAAGAGGGTCCAGTCAGTCAGTTTGCGTGCCATTTAGAGGGCCTCCACGAGGTGGCGGAATACGTCGCCACGGTGTTCATAGCTCTTGAATTGGTCGTAGCTGGCGCAGGCCGGAGCAAGCAGAACGATGTCTCCGGGCCGGGCCTGATTCACGGCGGAATGGATGGCGGTTTCGAGCGTGCCGCAGTTGTCGATGGGGATGAAGGGGGCGAGCTCTTTCTCGATGAGCGGGGCGGCGGAGCCGATCAGCAGCGCGGCCTTGCCCTTGCGGGAGAGTGGCTCGGAGAGCGGGAGATAGCTGCCGCCCTTGTCGAGCCCCCCGAGGATGATGAACAGCGGGCCGGGCAGCGCCTCGACGGCCTTGAGGGCGGCATCGACGCTGGTGGCCTTGGAATCGTTATAGAACTTGACGCCCTTGACCTCGCGGATGAACTCGAGGCGGTGGGCGACACCTTTGAAGGTGGTGACAGCGCTCGCAATGGCTTCGTTTGAAGCCCCGGCCAGCGAAGCCATTGTGGCGGCGGCCATGACGTTTTCGAGGTTGTGGCCACCGGGCAGGGGCACGTCGGCGACGGCCATGAGGCGCGAGCCGAACAGCTCGATCGCGTCCCCATTCACATGGGCCGCGGGGCCATTGAAGCGGGCCACCTGGGCTGAGGTGGTGTAGGAGTTGCTGATGTCGTTAGCGGCATTGAGCACGGCCCAGTCGCCACTGCGCTGATTGCGGAAGATGTTGCCCTTGGCGGCGGCGTAGGACTGCATGGAGCCGTGGCGGTCGAGGTGGTTGGGGGTGACGTTGAGCACCGAGGCGATCTGCGGGCGGAAGCGGTGGATGGTCTCAAGCTGGAAGCTCGATAGCTCGAGGACGTTCCACTTGAGGAAGTCGGAGGTGGCAATCATGTCGGTGGCGGCGAAGCCAATGTTGCCGCCGACCTGAGAGGCGATGCCGGCGGACTGCAGGATATGGCCGACGAGGGAGGTAGTGGTGGTCTTGCCGTTGGAGCCGGTGATGGCGAGCACGGGGCCGCGGAGGAACTCGCTCGCGAGCTCGATCTCGCCGACGATGGGGATGCCAGCGGCGGTGGCGGCGACCAGTAGAGGATGAGTTAGCGGGACGCCGGGAGATACAACAATGGCGTCGAGACCACGTAAGCTCGCTTCTTTGTCAGATACAAAAAAGATTTCCGAGTTTTCCACAAGCTTTTGCACAGCGGGTAAGTCAGTGAGCTTGCGGTTATCGGCGCCAGTAACTTTGGCGCCTTGGGAGAGCAATAAATGAATCGCACCCACGCCACTTTTGGCGAGACCGAGGACGAGAATGTTCTGACCGGAGAAACGCATCGCGACGGGTTACCTCAGCTTGAGCGTGGCGAGCGCGAACAGAGCCATGATGAGACCGGCGATCCAGAAGCGGGCGATGACCTTGGCTTCTTTCCAGCCGAGCATTTCGAAGTGGTGGTGCAGCGGCGCCATCTTGAAGATGCGCTTGCCGCGAAGCTTGAAGCTGCCGACCTGGAGGACGACGCTCAGCAGTTCGATGACGTAGACGCCGCCGATGAAGGGCAGCAGAAGCTCCTGCTTGATGAGGACGGCGACGGTGCCCATGCTGCCGCCGAGGGCGAGGGAGCCGACGTCGCCCATGAAGACCTCGGCCGGGTGGGCGTTGTACCAGAGGAAGCCGAGAGAGGCGCCGATCATGGCCGAGCAAAAGATGGTGAGCTCACTGGCGCCCGGCACGCGCTGCAGCTCGAGATAGGTGGCGAACTCGCGGTGGCCTGCGAGATAGCAGAGAGCCGTCATGGCCGAGGAGGCAATGATCATGAGGCCGATGGCGAGGCCATCGAGGCCGTCGGTGAGGTTGACGGCGTTGGTGGAGCCGACCAGCACGAGCACCATGAAGATGTAGAACGGCGCAAAGGCGAGCGGGAACGTCCAGGGATTGCGGGCGAGCTCGTCGATCAGCAGGTCGGGGCGGAAGCTCTTGAAGAACGGTACGTTCATGGCCGTGGTGTAGTTGCCGTTGGCGTTCATCAGGAGCAGAACGAAGCCAATGAGCATTGCGACGAGCACCTGGAGGGCAAACTTCTGCCGCGCGGTGAGGCCGAGATTGCGCATCTTTTTGAGCTTGGTGTAGTCGTCGTAGAAGCCGATGGCGCCGAAGCCGATGAGGCTGCCCATGGCGATCCAGACGTAGCTGTTACGCAGGTTGGCCCACAGCAGCGTAGGCGCGAGGATGGAGATGACAATGAGCAGGCCGCCCATGGTGGGCGTGCCGGCCTTGGACTGATGGGACTTGGGGCCTTCTTCGCGGATGAACTGGCCAATGGCCAACTCGCGGAGCTTGCGGATCATCCAGGGCCCGAGCAGCAGCGAGATCAGCAGGGCCGTGATGAGAGCCATGGCTGTGCGGAAGGTGACATAACCGAACACACGAAAGGGGCCGAAGAAGGGCTGGAGTTTTTCAAACAGGAGCCAGTAGAGCATGGGCTAGGAGAGGAACCTTTCCAGAGCGAGTTCGACGCGGGTGCCTCGCGAGCCCTTGAAGAGAATCGTGTCGCCAGGTTGGGTGAGCAATTTGAGGGCTTCTCCGGCTTCGGCGGGATCTTCGAAAAAGCACGCGGCGCGTGCAGACAGGCCTGCTTTCATTGCTGACTCGACAAGATGTCGAGCCGCGCCGCGTATCCCAAGTAGCACAGAAAAACCACTCTCCACGGCATAGCTTCCCAGCTGGCTATGGAGAGGCTCGGCCCAGTGGCCAAGTTCGCGCATCTCCCCCAGAACAGCGACCCGCCGACCAGGCGCGGTATCGCGCACGAGGTCGAGCATGGCTTTGGCTGCATCCGGGTTGGAGTTGTAGCAATCGTTCCAGATCGTCAGCCCGTTGTGCTCGAGTTTTTGGGTTCGCATTTTGGGCAGTTCGATCGAGTGAGCCGCTTCGCTGAGTTGCCGCAGGGGAACACCCCAGAGGCGGGCAACGGCGACGCCGGCAGTGATATTGAGGACGCCGATGCGCCCGGGAACTTTAGAGGTGAACGGTACACCCTCGATGGAGAAGTGGGCGCCGTCGGCGGCATAGGAGATGCCGGTGGCCCGCGTTTTGGCGGCCTCAGAAAGGCCGAAGGTCTCGCTGCGGGCGGCGATGCGACCGGCGAAGGCGGCGACGCGGGCATCGTCGGCATTGAGGATGGCGGTGCCCGTGGAAGGCAGTGATTCGACCAGCTCGCGCTTGGCGGCGGCGATGCCTTCGATGTCGGTGAAGTTTTCGATATGGGCGTAGCCGACGTTGGTGACGACACCGATCTCGGGGCGGGCGATCTCGCAGAGGCGAGCAATCTCACCAGCGTGGTTCATGCCCATCTCGAGGACAGCGGCGCGAGTGTTGTCACCGATGCGCAGCACCGACAGCGGCAGGCCGATGTGGTTGTTGAAGTTGCCGACGGTCTTGCTGGTGGGCAGCGCGGCCGCCATGAGGGCGGCGATGTTTTCTTTGGTGGAGGTTTTGCCGGCGCTGCCGGTGACGCCGATCACAGTGTGGCCCCACTTGAGACGCGCGGCCGTGGCCAACTGTTGCAGCGCGGCGAGCGTGTTCGGCACGAGCAACTGGGGGCCGTTTACTTCAGGCACGAGGCGCTCGACAAGGGCGGCGCTGGCGCCGAGCTCAAACGCTTTGGCGACGTAGTTATGACCATCGACCTGCTCACCCGGGAAGGCGATGAAGAGATCGCCCGGGGCGAGCTCGCGCGTGTCGATCGAGTAGCCGGTGACGGTGGCGTCGGCCGTGGGGACGGCGATGGCGAGGATGCGCCCGATCTCGAGCAGGGAGAGCTTCATTGTGCGGCCCCCTTCGGAGAGTAGCCGTAGGCGGCGAGAGCTTCGCGAGCGACGAGGCGGTCGTCGAAGGGATGCTTGGTCTTGCCGATGATCTGGTAGTCTTCGTGGCCCTTGCCGGCGAGGAGGATGATGTCGTTGGGGCGCGCCATGGCGACGGCCTTGTGGATGGCTTTGGCGCGATCGGGCTCGATGGTATGCGGCGTGTCGAAGCGGCGCAGGCCGACGAGGGCGTCGTTCATGATGGCGATGGGATCTTCGGTGCGCGGGTTGTCGCTGGTGAGGATGACGTGATCGCTGGCCTCAGCGGCGGCGGCGCCCATGAGAGGACGCTTGGTGCGGTCGCGATCGCCACCGCAGCCGAAGACGGTGATGACGCGAGCGGGCTTGAGCGCGCGAGCGACGCGAATGGCGTTGCGGATGGCGTCATCGGTGTGGCTGTAGTCGACGATCACGAGGAAGGGCTGGCCCGAGTCGACACGCTCGAAGCGGCCGGGGACGCTGGGGCAGGAAGCAATGCCGGCCTCGACGGCGTCAAACGGGACGCCCGCGCCGAGGGCGGCGCAGGCCGCGCCGAGGATGTTCGAAACGTTGACCTCGCCGAGCATGGGCGAGTGGATGCGGCGCGTGCCAAGGGGCGTAACCAGATCGAAGTTGAGGCCGGCGAAACCGACCTCGATGTTACGGGCGCGGACGCGAGTGGCCGGGGAAGCATCGCGCAGTGCGAAGCTCCAGAGATCAGTCGAGGCGGCGACAGGAACACGACGGCCGTATTCGTCATCGAAGTTGATGGCGGCAACGGCGGGGGGAGTGGTGTCCTGCCCGCGGAAGAGCTCGCACTTGGCGGCGAAGTAAGATTCCATGTCGCCGTGGAAGTCGAGGTGGTCGCGCGTGAGGTTGGTCCAGATGGCGGAGCGATAGTGGAGACCCCAGACACGGCCGAGAGACAAAGCGTGAGAAGAAACTTCCATGGCGACGGCGCAGGGCAGGGAAGAGCCGCCGGTCAGCGCGGCGAAGTGGCCATAAAGGTCGATGCTCTCAGGCGTGGTGTTGACGCTAGAGAGAATCTGGTCGCCAATGCGGTACTCGATGGTGCCGAACAGGCCGGTGTGATAGCCGGCGGATTTGAGGATGGAAGCAAGGATGTAGGACGTAGTGGTCTTACCGTTTGTCCCAGTGACTCCGTAGAGGTCGAGGCCGTTACGAGTGGGGTCGCCGAAAAGTTTGCGGGCGATGAGGGCGAGGGCCTGACGGCCGTGGGCGACCTGGATCCAGGCATCTTCAAGGCCCGGCAGCGGTGGTAGCTCGCTTACGACTGCAACGGCGCCTGCCTCCAGGGCCGCGGTGGAAAAGCTGCGTCCATCCACGTTGGCGCCGGCGAAGGCCATAAAGAGCATGCCGGGGGTGATACGGCGGGAATCGAAGTGGATGCCGGTCGAGACACGAGTGGCGAGCGCCGCCGGGATGGGCGATGCGAGGGCGATTCCCTCAAACAACTCAGCGATGTGCCAGGACTTCAGATTCAATTCCGTAGTAATTCCTCTAGCGCGCAAAGCGCAGTCTGATTTTCTGCCCGTAAGCAATGGGCTGGCCGGGGGCGGGAAGCTGTTCCCGGACGAGGCCGGAGCCGGAAGGATCGATGCGGAAACCCTTCTTACTTGTCTCTTCGAGGACAGCGCGGAGCGTCATGCCCATGAGGTTGGGAGTAACAAGGGTGTTAGTGGTGACCTCGGTGGCAGAGTTTTCCGAGTTTTCCACAGGTTTTTCCTCGGTAAGAAGCGCGTCGGAGACGTCGGCCTCAATTACGTCGGAGGTTTTGACGAACTTAGTGGGTTCGTCGGGGAGATCTTTGGGGATATTGAGGATGCGGAGCGCCGAGGCGGTAACATCCTTGAAGACCGGCGCGGCGACGACGCCACCGTAGAGGCTGGAACCGTTGATGGTGATTACGGTGACGAGGCGCGGGTTGTTGACCGGGGTAAAGCCCATGAAGGAAGCGTGGTACTTGTGCAGGTACTGCTTGGTCTTGGGGTCGTAGATCTGGGCCGAGCCCGTCTTGCCGCCGGCGGAGTAGCCGGGGATCTTGGCGGGCTTGCCGGTGCCTTCGAGAACGACGTGTTCCATCATCTTGCGCATCGTTACGACCGTTTCGGGCGAGATGATCGTCTTCGGCTGTTCTTCCGGCTGATCCTCATAGGTGGCGCGACGGAGGTGAACGCCGTTGGTGCCAGGGGTGGTGATGCTTGAGACCAGCTTGGGGGCAAGCAAGGTGCCGCCGTTAGCGATGACGGAGGCGGCGCGGCCGAGCTGGGTGGTGGTGGTCATGACCTCGTGGCCCATGGCGACGGAACCGATGGAGCTTTTGGTCCACTTGTTGAGGCGGATGACGCGACCGGTGGATTCGCCGGGCAGCGGCAGGCCGGTGCGCGAACCGAAGCCGAAGCGCTTGATGTAATCGTGGAGGCGCTTGTCACCGAGGGTAAGGCCGACGTGGATGGCGCCGATGTTGCTCGACTTGGCGAGGATGTCTTCGACGCTGAGATAGCCGTAGCCGTGGTGGTTGCTGTCGTGAATGACGCGACCAAAGAGATTGAGGCGGCCATTGCCGCAGTGGAAGCCGGTGGTGGGCTTGACGGTATGTTCTTCGATGGCGCTGGCGATGGTGAAGACCTTGAAGACGGAGCCGGGCTCGATGGCCGACTGGACGGCGAGATTCTGCCGGGCAGAGATCTCGGCGGCGCGATCGTTGGGATTGTAAGTGGGATAGCTCGCCATGGCGAGGATCTCGCCGGTGTTGGGATCCATGACGAGGCCGCGACCGGACCAGCACTTGCATTTTTCGATGGCGTCGCCGAGCTGTTTTTCGAGCTCGTACTGGATGCGGTAGTCGATGGTGAGACGGACGTCGTTGCCGGGGATGGGTTCGACTTCGACACTGGACTGGAAGCCGCGGTGCTGCACGTCGGTGATCATGCTGGCATAGCCGGGGCGACCGGCGAGTTCGTCTTCGAGGCCCTGTTCGATGCCGGCGTTGCCGTGCTGTTCGAAGTCGACGCCGCCGAGGATGTGGGCGGCGAGATTGTCGTGCGGGTAAACGCGGACGGAGCTGGATTCAAACTGGATCCAGCCGAGCTTGAGGCTCTTGAGGCTCTTGAGCTGATCCTGGGAGATGTTGGTGGCGACTTTGTAGTAACCGCGCTTTTCGGCGGCTTTGGCCTGGAGATTGGCGAGCAGCTCGCGCTGATCGAGCTTGAGAATATCGGCGAGCAGCGCGGCGGCGACTTCGATGTTGGGCAACTGCATCGGGTTGACGACGACGGTCTCAACCGGGATGCTGATGGCGAGGACGTGACCGTTGCGGTCGTAGATGGTGCCGCGGTGGGCGGGGATCTCGACGAGACGGGTCTGCTGGGACTCGGCGAGCTCGGCGAACTCGTCGTGCTTGATGATCTGGAGATAGAAGAGTTTGACGACAACCGCCACGCCCCAAAGAATGAGGAGACGCAGCAGCCATCTTGCTCTTCTTTCGACGGCTGGATGAATTGGCGTAACCATGGGCGTTTGAGATCAGGAGTCGGAAAAAATCAAGTAGAAGGCACTCAGTTGGGGCATTGTGGCCCGTGGCCGAATGCCTTCTACTTGCCGGAGGGGAGACCGTTCATGGCGTAAGAACCCTTGGGAGTCAGATGCTGCACCATTTCGGGGGCAGGATCGATGAGGTCCTGGTTCTTGGCCACTTCTTCAAGCTTTTTGAGATTGGTATGGCGCGCCTCGAGGGCGCGGAGCTCGGCAATCTCACGGCGGAGCTGATCCTGCTCGTCGCGCAGCTTGTGAACTTCGATGCCGGCCACCATCTTGTAGGCGCCGGGAAGGAGAAGACCGGTAAAGATGAGCGCGCCGGTGATCACAGCACCAGCGGCGCGCCACGAAGTCTTGTGTTCGGCCGGGTCATTGGCGCGAACGACCATCGAGTTGTCGATGGCTTTGGCTTCAAAGAAAAGGTCTTCGCCGGGGAAGGCGGGGAGTTTGCGGAAGGCTGAGGCGTTGCGGGCAGCACGCGCGCCAGAGCGCAGACGCTGTGGCTGTGGCCGACGGAGCGACTGCTGATCCTGTTCGTTCTGATATTCGTAAGCCAACGCTGACATAAGATCCTCCGAAAGTTATTACTAAGCTGCCATCCATTCCAGTGCCCGTAGCTTGGCGCTACGTGACGCCGGGTTGATTCTTACTTCTTCGTCACTCGGCTTGACTACATGCTTGGTCAGGATCTTCGCCTGACCATCGCGCTGAAACTGCTGAAAGCGCTGTTTCACGATTCTGTCTTCAGAACTGTGAAACGTGAGCGCCACCACCCTGCCGCCGGGAGCCATCAGGCCCGGAAGCGCCTCGAGCAAAGCCTGAACCTCATCCAACTCGCGATTCACGAAGATGCGGAGAGCCATGAAGGTTTTGGTGGCGGGGGAGACTTTTGTGTCCCGGGCCCCGGCCCCGTGACCAGCCAGCTGGGCAAGCTGCCTGGTAGTAGTAATGGGCCTGGCCCGGACCACTGCTCTGGCAATTGCCCGCGACCTCCATTCTTCGCCGTACTCGTAAAGTATTGAGGCGAGTTCTTTTTCGGGGAACGTGTTAACCACGTCCGCCGCAGTAAGATCCGTGTCGGAATCGCGCGACATTCGCATGTCGAGCGGACCATCGAGGCGAAAGGAGAAGCCACGCTCGGGCTCGGTCAGCTGTTTCATGCTGACGCCGAGGTCGACAAGCAGTGCATCCAATTGCCCGATGCCCATTTCCTGAAACCTTTCGGGGAAGGTGGAGAAGACGCCTTTGGTCGGCCGGATCCGCGCGGCGAAATCGCGCGTGTTCTCGATCGCCAAGGCGAGACTCTCGCCATCCCGGTCATTCATCACCAGGACGCCGGTATCGAGGAGGGCGGCAATTTGTTTGGAATGGCCCCCCAGGCCGGCAGTCATATCGGCTACCCGGCTATCGCTACGGATCGCCAGGTAATCGAGCACCTCCGCGGACATCACCGGGAAGTGTGCCATCACTTCTCTAGCGCAGCCCCAACAGACGGACGCGCTTTGCGGTCTCCGTCGGAGAGGACTGACTTGCCTTCTTGCGGCGCGCTTCGTAGCGTTCCGCCGTAATGACTACTAAATGGTCGCGTTCAACGCCCATGTAACAAGAGACGGGCAGCTCATTGAGATTGAGCCGATTCCGAAGGACTGGGGGGAGGAGGATTCGGCCGTCGTTGTCAGGCGATACATCCGCGCCGAGATCGCGCATACGGAAGAGAGTGTCTTCGGCGTCATCCTGGTGATCTGGGTTGAGAGCCAGATTTTCCAGGAATTCGCATTGCTTCAGGAACGCATCCCGGGTATAGAGTTGAATATCGGCTTCGTCGTATGACGTTAGAAAGAACCGTGCACCAAGGGTGCTCATGTACTTTAAGAAATCTGAAGGGACCTTCAGGCGCCCCTTTGCGTCGACAGAGCAAGGGTAATAGCCCAGAGGGGCGAATTCCCCGGTTTGGAGGTGCTCTGCCACGTTAGATTCTCACTGTTCTGGGATTCTTGGCCACTTTGGGCCACTCCCAATACAAACTGAGTGTACGAGGAATCCAATGGGGTTGCAATACTCCCATGATCTTTTTTTGGGTAGGCCTATAGGGATATCAAGTTTCGCCTTTTGTTTGGCTTAGAAGGAATGGGAAAAGGGGTTTGAGGGAGGGGGAGTTCTGCTACAGTGGGAAGGCTATTATGATCGGGAAGTCTTTATACGACATTGATCCCGGCGAAGAAATGCCGGAAATTGTGCGGATGATTGTGGAGATCCCCATGAAGTCCGCCAACAAATTTGAGTACGACAAGGAGTTCGGAGTATTCCGACTCGATCGTTCTCTGTACGCCTCGGTGCACTATCCGGGGGATTATGGCTTTATTCCTGGCACGCTGGCGGAAGACAACGACCCACTGGACATTCTGGTGTTGGTGTCGCAGCCGAGCATTACGGGTTGCTTGATGTATGTGCGCCCGGTGGGGATTTTGAACATGATTGACAGCTCGGAGCGGGACCAGAAGGTGCTGGCAGTGCCTTTGCGGAATCCGCGATATGAGCAGATCCATACGATTGACCAGGTTTTTCCGCACACGCGGCGCGAAATTGAGCACTTCTTTACGATTTACAAGGAGCTCGAAGGCAAGCGCACGGTGATGGAGGGCTGGGGTGGACCGAAGGAAGCGCGAAAAGCGATTCTCGAGTCGCGCCAGGCGTATATGGAAGCTGCTGAATCGGCGGCGCAAAAGCCCGAGTAGAACAAATGACAGATTGGAAACACAAAGCCGCCCTGGTAACCGGGGCGGCTTCTGGCATTGGGATGGCGGTGGCGGATCTGCTTGAGAGCCGCGGGGCGAAAGTGTATCGCGCGGATGTGGCGGCAGGGGCGGAAGTGGCGCTGGATGTACGGTCGGAGGCAGATTGGCGGCGGGTGGTGGCCGAAATTCCCAGACTGGATGTGCTGGTGCACTCGGCGGGGATTGCGACGGCGGGAATGGTGGAGCAGTGTGAGCTGGAGGAGTGGCAGCGGACGATCGAGGTGAACCTGACGGGGGCTTTTCTGGGGCTGAAACATGTCCTGCCGCTGCTGAAGGCGAATGTGGGCGGGGGGAGCGTGGTGCTGGTGGGATCGGCATCGGGGACGAAAGCGGCGGCGGGGGCGGCGGCGTATTGTTGTTCGAAGGCGGGGCTTGAGATGCTGGCGCGGTGTGCGGCGCTGGAGGTGAAGGAGGCGCAGGTGAGGGTGAATGTGTTCAGCCCGGCGGGAGTGGTGACGCCGATGTGGAAGGAATTGCCGGAGGCGCCGGACCGGAGCCGGCCGGCGCTCGAGCGGATGGCGTTTCCGGATGAGGTGGCGGAGGCGATTGTGTTTTTGTGTGGGGATGGGGCGAGCGGGATGACGGGGGCGAACCTGCGGTTTGACGCGGGGTATACGATTTAGCGCGAAAAAGGGCGCTTCCCTGGTGGGAAGCGCCCTTTCAGATTTTTGTGTGTTGCGGCTAGGCCTTGATCTTCATGGCGACCGGGTCCCACTGGACCTGACGCTTTTCGA
>CAZBTA010000015.1:0-19478 GCA_964494515.1 uncultured Bryobacter sp. | reverse complement strand
GGCTAGGCCTTGATCTTCATGGCGACCGGGTCCCACTGGACCTGACGCTTTTCGAAGTAGCTGGTGTTGCTCAACAGGGCCGGGGCGGCGGCACGGAGGCCGAAGGTGGCGTCCTCGACGACGGGGCGATTGTTGCGGATGGCGTCGATGAAGTTGGCGTGGTGGGCGTATTGTTCCGTGTAGCCCTGGGGCAGACGGTAGCTGTAGCTGGCCGCGGGGCGCATGGCGTCGGCAGTGGGCTTCTGATCGGGGTACTTCTTCTTGTACTCAGACAGGAAGTTGTCGCGAACGTGCTGCGGGAAGGGCTGGAGATCGTAGCCGGGACGGGCTTCGCGCGGGACGTTGGTGACGGTGAAGCCGCTGGCGACGTCGAGCGTGATGTAGCCCTCGGTGCCGACGAAGCGGAAGCTCTGGCCGCCACCGGTACCGGCTTCGAAATTGACGCGCAGCGTGATCTGGTGGGCCGGGTGGGTGGCCGTCTTCGGATAGTCGTAGAGGCCGATCATGAGATCGGGCACGTCGCGGCCATCGAGCCAGTAATAGGTGCCGCCGGAGGCGTAGACGCGCTCGGGACCGATGGAATCCATGACGTAGTGGATGCCGCTGAAGAGGTGGACGAAGAGGTCACCGGCGATGCCCGTGCCGTAATCCTGATAGTTGCGCCAGCGGAAGAGGCGGATGGGCTCAAACGAGCGCTTCTTGGCGGGGCCGATGAAGCGGTCCCAATCGACCGTGGTGGGCGAGGCGTCATAGGGAATGACGTACTGCCAGGCGCCGAGGGCGGAATTACGGTCGTAGAAGGCTTCGATCATGCGGATCTCGCCGATCTTGCCTTCCTTGATCACCTCGCGGAGGCGGGCGTAGAGAATGTTGCTGACGCGCTGGCTGCCGACCTGGAGGATCTTGCCGGAGGCCTTTTCAGCGGCGATGACCTTGTGGCCATCGGCGGGGTCCTGGACCATGGGCTTCTGACAGTAGACGTGCTTGCCGGCCTTGAGGGCGTCGACGGCCTGGATGGCGTGCCAGTGGTCGGGAGTGGCGATGATGACGGCGTCGATGTCGGGGCGGGCGAGCAGTTCGCGGTAGTCGCGGGTGGTGTAGATCTGCTTGCCGAAGAGTTCTTTGGCGTTGGTGAGGCGACCTTCGTAGACGTCGGCGACGGCGACGAACTCGACGCCGGGGACCGTGGAAATCGTCTTGACGTCACCGAGACCCATGTTGCCCATGCCGATACAACCGACACGGATCTTGTCATTCGGCGAAACTTTCTGGGCCAGAGCAATATTGGCCACCGCGCCGCCGAGGGCGCTTACTTCAATGAATTCTCTTCTCGTAGACATGGTCTAAACTCAGCATATGTCAATATCGCGTCGTGTTGCGATTGCAACTTCAATTGCCCCGCTTTTGCGGGCCCAACCCCGACAGAAAATCTCCGTTTCGACGTATTCGTTCTGGCACCTGAGAGGCGAGAAGTATCCGATCGAGAAGGTGATCGATCAGGCGGCGGTGATGGGCTTTGATGGCGTGGAACTGCTGCACCGTCAGTTTGCCTCCGAAGAGAAGAGCTACCTGAACGGGCTGAAGCAGCGCGCCTTCGACAAGGGGCTGGCTATGCCGATGCTGTCGATCCATCAGGACTTTGTGTTTCCGGAGGCGGCGGAGCGGAAGAAGAACATCGATCACACGAAGCACTGCATTGATCTTGCGGCGCAGTTGGGGATCCCCTGCGTGCGGCTGAACTCGGGCCGCTGGAAGACGGTGAAGAGCTTTGATGATCTGATGAAGGTAAAGGGCGATGAGCCGCCGGTGGCGGGCTACAAAGAAGCCGACGCCATTGGGTGGTGTGTGGATTCGATCCGCGAGATTCTGCCGCACTGCGAAAGCACGGGCGTGAAGCTGGCGCTCGAGAATCACTGGGGCCTGACGACGAAGGTGCCCGTGTTGCTCGACATCTGGAAGCGAGTGAACTCGCCGTGGCTGGGGATCAACCTGGATACGGGCAACTATCCGGACAAGGTGTACGAGGGCATCACGCAACTGGCGCCGCATGCCTCGATCGTGCAGGCAAAGACCTACTATGGCGGTGGCGTGTGGTACACGCTCGATCTCGACTACAAGAAGATCGCGGGGATTCTCAAGGCGGCCAAGTTTGGCGGCTGGGTGAGCCTTGAGATGGAAGGCAATGAGGACCCGATGACTGCGGTGCCGAAGAGCCTGAAGGTGTTGCGGGAAGCGTTCGCCTAAAGCGACTCGCCCCGAATCAGATCGGACCAGGATTCGCGCTGCCGGACCACGCGGAAGTGATCGCCATCAACGAGAACTTCGGCGGCCCGGCCGCGCGAATTGTAGTTTGAGGCCATGCCGAAGCCGTAAGCGCCGGCGGTGTGGACGGCGATGAGGTCGCCGGGATCGAGCGTGGGGAGAGTGCGCTTTTTGGCGAGCCAGTCGCCGCTCTCGCAGACGGGGCCAACGATGTCGACTTCCATGGGCGGGGCGTCCTTGGCGATGACGAGAGAGAGATCGTGGAAGGCCTTGTAGAGCGAGGGGCGGATGAGGTCGTTCATGGCGGCGTCGACGATGGTGAATTCCTTGCCGCCGTTGTTCTTGCGGTAGAGGACGGAGGTGAGGAGAATGCCGGATTCGGCGACGATGGAGCGGCCGGGTTCGACCATGGCGGTGAGGCCGGTGCCCTCGACGATGCGGCGGATGGAGGTGATGGCGTCGAGGATGGACGGCGTGTTCTCGTGGGGCTGATACTTGACGCCGAGGCCGCCGCCGAGATCGACGTGATCGACGGGGAAGCCGCGGGACTTGAGGCGATTGACGAGGGAGATGACGCGCTCGACGGCCTCGACCATCGGTGAGGAATCGAGCATCTGGGAGCCGATGTGGCAGGAGACGCCGGTGATGCGCAGGTGGGGCTGGCTGGCGACGTTCTCATAGGCGGCCTCGATGACGGACATGTCGATGCCGAACTTGTTTTCCTTGAGGCCGGTGGAGATGTATTCGTGGGTGACGGGGTTGACGTCGGGATTGACGCGGAGGCTGACGTTGGCGATCTTGCCGCATTCGCCGGCGACGCGATTGAGGACTTCGATCTCGGCGATGCTCTCGCAATTGAAGCTGTGGACGCCGTGGGTGATGGCGTAGCGGATCTCGTCGGCGGTTTTGCCGACACCGCTGAAGACGACGGAGGCGGGATCGCCACCGGCGGCGATGACGCGGAAGAGCTCGCCACCGGAGACGATGTCGAAGCCGGCGCCCTCTTTGGCCAGCAGGGCGAGGATGGCGAGGTTGGAATTGGCTTTGACGGCGTAGCAGACCTTGTGGGGCATGCCAGCGAGGGCGGCATCGTAGGCGCGGTAGCGTTCGCGGATCATGCCGGCGCTGTAGACGTAGGTGGGAGTGCCGACTTCGGCGGCAATTTGAGCGAGGTCCACGCCTTCGACCGAGAGACGGCCCTGGCGGTATTCGTAGTGCATCGGCTATTTCACTTTCAGAATGATGGCGCTTTGATCGTCCTGGATGTGGACGGAGGCGCGGAAGGTATCGAGCTCGGCGAGCATCTTTTCGTAAGTGTGGGCGACGGGGGCCTTGCGGTACTTGCGGAACAGACGCGGGAGTTCGGTCTGGCCGAAGGCGACACCGGCGGGGTTCTGCTGGTCTTCAAAGCCGTCGCTGAACAGGCCGATGCGATCGCCGCGTTTGACCTTGAGGTTGACGTCTTCGTATTCGCGATTTTCGAGCAGGCCGAGAGGGACGCCCTCGAGATGGACGCGCTTGACCTGGCCATTACTCTCAAGCAGGGGCAGGCCACCGCCGGCGCTCGCGAAGGTGAGCGTGTGATTGGCGGCGTCCCAACGGACGAGCAGGAGCGTGAGGTATTGGCCATCGACGCGGCGCTCGCAGAGGCGGTCGTTGAGGACCTTCATCATCTTGGCGGGCGAGAGGCGGCGGTAGGCGAGGCTGCGCAGGAAGCCGGCGACCATGGCGCCATAGAGCGCGGCGGCCGCGCCTTTGCCAGAGGAGTCGCCAAAAGCAATGAGGGCGACTTTTTCTTCGATTTCGAAGATGTCGTAGATGTCGCCGGTGACCTCGCGGGCCGGGCGCATGCCCATGCCGATCTCGAGGCCGTGGATTTCGGGGGGCTCGGAGGGGAGCAGGAGGCTCTGGACGCGACGGGCGGCGATGAGATCCTGTTCGAGGCGGTGCTGGCTTGAGGCGACCTCTTCATAGAGGCGGGCGTTCTCGATGCTGGCGGCGACCTGGGGGGCGAGCAGGCCGAGGGTGCGCGAGTGTTCTTCGGTGAAGAAGTTGACCTTCTCACTTTCGATATCCATGACGCCGATGACGCGATCGTTGACGATGAGGGGGACGGCGACTTCGCTGCGGATGCCGGAGGAGACTTCGATGTAGCGTTCGTCCTCGGCGGTGTCGGCGACGCGAATGGCGTGACGGGCACGGACGGCGGCACCGGTGACGCCGCGGCTCAGGGGGATGTCCTCTGTCTTGCGCTGGTCAAAGCGGAGGCTGAAGCGATGCTTGAGGGCCTGGGCTTCTTCGTCGACGAGGAGGACGCTGAAGCCGTCGTAGTGGACGAGGCTGCGGACGCCGGCGGCGATCTTCTCAAGCAGCGTGTCGAGATCGAGGATGGTGGAGAACTCTTTGGTGAGCTGGGTGAGCACCTTGAGCGTGCGGTGATTCTGATCGACGCGGCGGTAGAGGCGGGCGTTGTCGATGGCGGAGGCGACGCGGCTGGCGAGCAGGCTCAGCAGAGCGACCTCGCGCTTGGCGTAAGCGTTGAGGCGCGTGCTTTGCAGGTCGATCACGCCGACCAGGCGCCCGCGGGCGAGCAGGGGAATGACGAGCTCGCTGCGGACGGCGTCGAGGGCATTGAGATAGCGAGGATCGTTGCGGACGTCGCCAACGTTGATGGGCTCGCGCGATTCGGCGGCGGCGCCCACGAGGCCTTCGCCGAGCTTGATGGCGAGAGTGCGGACAAGCTCGTCGCGGTGGCCGATCGAGTAGCGCACGCGCAACTGTTTGGCGCGATCGCTGTAGAGCAGGATGGCGAACAGATCGTAGCCGATGACGCGATGGACGACGTCGGCCACGGTGTCGAGCACCTGATCAAGGTCGAGAGTGCTGGCGGTGGTTTCGGCGACTTCGAGCAGAAAGTCGAGTAGCTCGGCGCGCTCCTCGAAGCGAACCTTGCGATCACTGTTGGCGGGCATTAGTAACCTCCGCCGCTCGCGGGGGCGCCGGTGACGATGGCGATGCTGGATGAGGCGCCGATGCGGGAGGCGCCGGCATTGATCATGCGGATGGCGTCGTCGTAGGTGCGCACGCCGCCGCTGGCTTTGACGCCGAGGCGGGAGCCGACCATGCGGCGCATGAGGGCGATGTCTTCAACGGTGGCGCCGCCTTTGGAAAAGCCGGTGGAGGTCTTGACGAAATCCGCGCCGGCGGCCACCGAGAGGCGGCAGGCGTGTTCTTTTTCGAGGTCGGTGAGCAGGCAGGTCTCGAAGATGACCTTGAGGATGGCGCCGCCTTTGTGGGTGGCTTCGGCAACGCCGCGGATGTCGGTTTCGACATCGCTGAGCAGGCCGGATTTGAGCGCGCCGATGTTGAGCACCATGTCGATCTCGGTGGCGCCGTGAGAGGTGGCCTGAGTGGCCTCGAGCTGCTTGGCGACCGTGGTGGTGGCCCCGAGCGGGAAGCCGACCACATTGCAGACTTTTACGGAACTGCCCTCAAGGGCCTGGGCGCAATAAGCGACCCAATAGGGATTGACGCAGACGCTGAAGAACTTGTACTCGCGCGCCTCGTCACAGAGGCGAGAGATCTCGGCTTCTGTCGCGTCGGGGCGGAGCAGCGTGTGATCGATTTTCTGAGCCAGGTCCATCTTTACTAGAATCGCGCACTAGACGGCGCGCCGCTTGCGGAGTTCGTCAAAACTGACGGCGAGAATGATGATGGCGCCGATGATGACCTGTTGCCAGTAAGGGGAGATGCCGCGGAGATCGCTGCCATTGGCGAGCAGGCCCATGATGAAAGCGCCGACGAGGGTGCCGATGACGCTGCCTTCACCACCGCGGAGACTGCCGCCCCCGATGACGACGGCGGCGATGGCCTGGAGCTCGTAGCCCTGGCCGGCGGTGGGCTGGCCGGTCATGAGGCGGGAGGCCTCGATCATGCCGGCAAGACCGGTGAGGGCGCCGCTCAAGGCGTAGATGCAGGTGATGTGAAAGGCGACGGGGATGCCGGCGTAGAAGGCGGCATCGGGGTTGCTACCGATGGCGAAGGCGTAGCGACCGAGCTTGGTGTGCTCGAGGATGAAATGCACGAGCAGGCCGCAGGCAAGCAGGACCCAGAGCACGAAGGGGACGCCGAGGACGTTGCCTTCGCCGAGGAAGCTGAAGCCGGGGGGAATCTGGTGGACGGGCAGGCCGTTCGAGATCACGAGCGTGAGGCCGCGGACGATGCCGAGCGTGCCAAGGGTAACGATGAAGGAATTGATCTTGAGTCGTGTGGTGAGAAAGCCATTGACGAAGCCGCAGAAGGCGCCGATCAGGATGCCGGTGGCGACTCCGAGGAGGATGGGCTGGCCCTTCTCCATGGCCATGGTGCCGATGAGGCCGCCCATGGCGAGGATGGAGCCGACGCTAAGATCGATGCCGCCGGTGATGATGATCATGGTCATGCCGAGGGCCATGATGTTGATGACGGCGGTTTGACGGATGACGCTCGAGAGGTTGGTTTCGGTGAGGAAGTTGGGAACGAAACACAGAGCGACGAACAAGACGATGAGAGTGGCGAACGGTAGCAACCGTTGGATCATTGCAAAGCCTCTTTTTCTTCGAAGGCGGCGAGCGCCATAATTTCTTCCTGGGTGGTGCGGCCGGGGAGTTCGCCGGCAATGCGGCCCTGGTTCATGACGAGGATGCGATCGGCAACCTGGATGAGCTCGGGGAGTTCGCTGGACACCATGAGGATGGCCGCGCCCTGGCGGGCGAGGGAATCCATCACTTCAAACACTTCAGTTTTAGCGCCGACGTCGATGCCGCGGGTGGGCTCGTCGAACAGGAAAATGCGGGCGCCCTGGGCGACCCACTTGGCGATAACGATCTTTTGCTGATTGCCGCCGCTGAGGCGGACGCTCTTCTGGCCGGGGCCGTCGGTCTTGATGCGCAGACGGTCGATGTACTTCTTTTCGGTGGCGGCGAGCTGGGCGTGCTGGAGGACGCCGGCGCGGGAGTGAGCCGTGAGGCTCGAGAGCGTGAGATTCCAGCCGACGCTGAGCTGGGTGGCGAGGCCGGTGCGCTGGCGGTCCTCAGGGATGAGAGCGATGCCGGCGGCGACAGCGTCGCGGGGGCTTGACAGGCGCAGGGATTTCTCTTCGACCTGGATCTCGCCGCTTTCGACGGCGTCGATGCCGAAAATGGCGCGGCAGAGCTCGGTGCGACCGGCGCCCATCAGGCCGGCGAGGCCAACGATTTCGCCAGCGCGGATGGTGAGGCTGATGTCGCGGAGAATGTTTCCACGGGTAACATTCTTGATGGTGAGCATGGGTTTGCCGGGGGGCAGGGGTTCACGGGAGTAGAGAGCGCCGAGGTCGCGGCCGACCATGTGCTGGATGAGCTGGGCGCGGGAGAGATCTTTGAGGTCGCAGGAGTGGACGGTGGCGCCATCGCGGAGGACGGTGACGCGGTCGCCGACGGTGCGCAGCTCTTCGAGGCGGTGGGTGATGTAGATGACGCCAGCGCCGCGTTGCTTGAGAGTTGAAACAATTGTGAACACTTCCTTCGTCTCACTCTCGGAAAGACTGGAGGTGGGTTCATCGAAGATGAGCAGGGAAGCGCCGCTGGCGATCGCGCGGCAGATCTCAACGAGCTGGCGACCGGCGGGGCTGAGGCGTTCGACGCGCCAGTCGGCCTTGAGCGGGAATCCATGAGTCTCGATCAACTGGGCGGCCTTTTGCATCATGGAGGCGCGCTTGATGCGACCGAAGCTGCCCATTTCTTCGCGACCGAGGAAGATGTTTTCGCCGACGGAGAGATGGGGAGCGAGCAGGCTTTCCTGATGCACCATGGCGATGCCGTTGAGGGCTGCTTCCTTGGGATTGGCAAAGGAGACGGGTTTGCCGCGGAGGAGCATTTGACCGCCGTCGTAGCCCTGCATGCCAGCGACGATTTTCATCATCGTGCTTTTGCCAGCGCCGTTTTCGCCCATCAGCAGATGCACTTCGCCTTCGCGGACGGAAAGATTGCCGTCGCGGAGGGCAGTAACGCCGCCAAAGCGCTTCTGAACCGATTTGAGTTCGAGCAACATCGAAACTACATAGTCTATCCAAGCTTCAGGAGTATCGTGCCAGAATTTCAAGCATCCACATTCATTGCCGCGCCGGTTGAAACGGTGTGGGATTTCCACGAAGCGCCGGGGGCATTTGAGCGGCTGGCGCCGCCATGGCAGAAAGTAACGGTGATCTCGAAGAAGGGCGGGATTGAGGCGGGGGCGGAAGTGGTGGTTAGTGTGCCGATTCTGGGGCCGATTCGCTCGCGGTGGCATGCCAGGCATGTGGCTTACGAGAAGCCGCATTTATTTGTGGACGAGCAGGTGTCGGGGCCTTTTGCGTATTGGCGACACGAGCACCGCATGGAGCCCTGCGAAGGTGGCACACAATTGATTGACACAATTCGATATGCTCTACCCGGAGGCGCAATCGTCAATCTCTTTGGAGACTGGGTTGTGAAGATGCAGTTGAAATCTTTATTTAGATTTCGTCATGCAGTAACGAAGAAATCGTGCGAATCTTCGGTGGTAAGTCCTGATAGGATGCACTAAGCCAACCCGAGACCTATGCGACAGTCGATCCGCATCGCCGGCCAGATCCGCCGGTCCATTTTTTATGAAGGTTGGCATGGTCCGGCTGTGCTTGAGGTCTTGCACGGGCTGGACGCGGCCAAGGCTGGCGCGGTGACGCCGGTATCGAGCCACTCGATCTGGGCGCTGGTGCAACACATGAGGTGCTGGCATGAGGCGGGGCTGGAGGCGATGGCGGGCAAGCCGCTGCCGCCGGGGGAGATCGCCGAGCAACTGGGATGGCATGCGCTGCCGGAGATTTCTGAACCGGGCTGGAAGGCGGAAGTGCAGAGATTGCGGGATTCAGCCGAAAAGCTCACACAGAGGACGGCGACGCTGGACGACAAGGCGCTGGCGTCACAGGTGCCGGGCAGGGCTTATGACGTGGCGCACATGCTGCTGGGCATCGCGAGCCACAATACGTACCACTGCGGGCAAATTGTGTTGTTGCACCGATATTTGCATTTGTACTGAACGGCATGAATCGTAATGTGAAGATGTTACGATATATGTAGTGAAGCGGTTCTGTCTTTTTCTCCTTCCTTTTTCTCTTTATTCTCAACAAGCAATCGTGAACATGCCCTCGGCGGACATCACCGCCAAAGGGAAACATTTTGTGATGCATGAGACGCAGGTGCGTCCGCAGTTGCCGGGCCGTTACTGGTACGGAACGAACTTCTACGCCTACGGGGTGGGGAAGTCGACCGAACTGGCGGTGACGAGCTACAACGCAGGTGGGCCGACGGCGGCAAACTTTGCGACGGGTATCGGCTTTAAATCGGCGCCGCAGTTTTTCCGCGAGTCGAAGCCGGAGCTTGAAGTGAAGCTGACGGTGGGCCAGATGGCGGTGTTGAATCACCGGGGCAAGGGGCTGGGGAGCTTTAGCTACTCGCACCTGAGCATGCGGACGCCGGGGACACGGACACGGCTGACGCTTGGGGGATTCTACGGTACCAAGGAGCTGTTTCTGCGGAACACGGGGAATCTGCTCGCGTCGGTGGAGCAGCCGTTATTCCACCACAAGATCCAGATCGTGGCCGAGTGGATGAAGGGCAAGCATGACTTTGGGTTCTTCGTGCCGGGTATCAGCTTTCATCTGCCCCATGAGCAGGTGATCGTGGTGGCCTACAAGATTGCGAACCATCCATCGAATGGCAAGAACGGGTTGGTGCTGGAGTATGGCCTAACGTTTTGAGGGCGGGTCTTGCGACCCGCCCCCAGAGTGGATTCAGTGCTTTCAGCCAGCGATTAGAAATCGTAGCGGAGAGCGAACTGCATGACGCGCGGACCGCCCAGCGTGCCGGCGTAACGGCCGAACGCGGAGGGGTTGGACAGCGCGAGGTTGATGTTGAGCGGGTCGAAGCGAACCGAGTTGGTGATGTTGAACACTTCCCAACGCAGCTGGACGCTGTGACCTTCACGAATCGAGAAGCTCTTGGCGAGGTTCATGTCGATGTTGAAGAGACCGTCGCCACGAACCACGTTGCGGCTACCGATTTCACCGGGGTTGGTGAACGTGAAGGCGCGGAGGGCAGCGGCCGGGTTGACGAAGATGTTCGGACCCGAGGCACCGCCAGGAGGCGCCGGAGCGTTCTTGTTGGAGCCATCGACGATGTTATCGATCTGGGTGGCCCAACCGGTGATGTTGTAGTTGGTCGGCCAGGTGCGGTTGTGACCAACGCTGACGGGCAAACCGCTGGTCTGACGCCAGATGCCGCCGAGCTGCCAGCCGCCGAACACGAAGTTGGACACGCCCGTGGCGCCGCCCATGAACTTCTTGCCCTTGCCGAACGGCAGACCGTAGACGAAGTTGGCATTGATGCTGTGACGCTGGTCGAAGTCGGAGGAACCACGCATCTGATAGCGGCGGTAGGGGTTGATGCTGATACCGCGGCCGGCAGTGGCGTTGTCTTCGGAGGTGGAACCAAGGTCGATCGAGTGAGACCAGGTGTAGTTGACACCGAACTGATCGCCGCTCGAGAAGCGCTTCTGAACGGTGACCTGCATGGAGTTGTAGGTGGAGAAGCCAACGCTACGCAGCGCGCGCAGGTAAGAATACTGCGGGCTGTAGAAAGCGTAAGCGCCGAGGCGCGAGGGGCTGGGGTCGCTAAAGCGGTCCATGCTCTCGAGGGCGGCGGTGGCGTCCGGATAGTAATCGCGATACAGGTTGAAGGCGGACTGGGTAGCGGTGAGGCCGCTGCCAGCAAGACCGGGGAACATGTTTTCCCAATAGGGGATGCGCTGCACGTTGGCGGTAGGCGTATTGGAACGGATGAGGTTCGTCAGCGCCGTGGCGGCCGTGAAGTAGTCGGTACCCGATTGAGGATCGCGAATGTTGAGCGGGGTGGCCAAGTCTTCGCTGGTCATGGTGCGCTTGCCCTGGCTTGCGACATAGCCGACGCTCAGATTCCAACCGCCATTGAATTCGCGGGCGACCGTGAGGTTATAGCGCATCGTGTAGGGAGCGCGGATACGATCGTCGAGCGAGTTGGTGATGGCGAAGTTGTTGGGCTGAACCACCGGGAACTGCGCGGGAGGAGCCGGGGAAACGAGGGCCTGCGGGATGCCAAAGACGCCCGTGTAGCGGGGAGCATCGGCAACCGTGAGACGACCCGAGGAGTTGTTGAGCGAGGTGGACAGGCCGAGGGCCGAGGCGTCGAACTCGCGGATCAGGCTCGAGCCGAGCACGTCGTAGTAGATACCCCAGCCAGCGCGGATGACGCTCTTGCCGGGACCACCAAACAGGAACTTGCCGAGGCCGGACTTGGCGTCAGGCGAGTAGGCCATAGCCAGGCGGGGCGACCAGTTCTTGAGGTTGTCATAGAGCGGACGACCGCCCTTGTTGGCTAGCACGTAGGAGATCGGCTGGAGGCCGGTGAGGCCAGCCACACCGTTGCCAGCGTTGGCGACGCGGGTGTCGAACCACTGGCTGAGCGGGATGCTCGGGCTGGTCTGAACGCCGTTGACTTCGTAGATGGCGGGCCAGTGCATATAACGAACACCAGCGGTGATCGTCAGGTTGCGGGTGGCCTTCCAGGAGTCGGAGATGTACATTTCAGCTTCTTCGCCCTGGAACTTACGAGCCACACCGGTGCCGGGGGCCTGGGCATTGACCGAGCCATCGGCGTTGGGGGTGTAGTTGTAGCGGCTGTTGACCTGGGTAACGAGACCGAGAACGGCGGCGGTGGCGTCGTTGAACGACGTACGGGAACCGGCGTTGATGCGGTTGTTGCCGAGGGCGGCGTCAGCCCAGGGAGCGCTGAGAACGGCGCCGGAGGCCGTCATCCAGGAAGAGTTGACCGTGCCCTGGAAGAAGCTGTTGGCGAAGTTGACGCGATCGTTCTGGTAGACGCGGATGCTGCCACCGAACTGGATAGTGTGCTTGCCCTTGGTCCAGGTGAAGTCCTGGGTGAAGTTGTAGGTGGGCGAGAAGCGGCGGAACGAGCGGGTGAGGCCGACCGGATCGGAGAGACCGCGGAAGGAGGTGATCGCGTAGTTGCCGCTGCCGGAGGTTTCAACGCCCTGGCGCGTGATGCCCCAACGGGTGGAGGAGATCAGCGAGCTGGTGACGGTGGAATCCCAACCGAGGGCGAGGCCCTTCGAGTTGTTGAGGTCGACCGAGTTGGGGGCGAGACCGGGGAACTGGGGCGCAAAGCCTTCGTTATCGTTCTGCAACTGACCGCGGGCGAAGATGCGGTTGCGATCGTTGAACACGTAGTCGAGCTTGGCGACGTAGGTGTTGTAGCGACGCGACAGCGGCGAGTTGAAACGGAAACCAGCGGTGTTGATACCGTCACCGGTGGTGAAGTCGTTGGGGAGGGGATAGCTGCGGAGTACCTGGAGGGCGGTCTGGTTGATCTGACCAGCGCCGGCGATGCGGGAGACGAGTTCCGAAGCCGGAACCGACACACGCGAGCCACCCACGCTCAGGTAGTCGACGATGCCATTGCGCATGTTCTCGCGCGGCACGGTGCGGACCACGGACTGCTCGAGGCGATCCTGCTGACCTTCCCAGTTGGCGAAGTAGAACAGCTTGTTCTTGATGACCGGACCACCGAGGCGCACACCGTAGGTATTACGGTTGAGCTTGGGAGTGGGCAGGCTCTGGCCGGCCGCATTGGTGGTGAGGTTGTTGAAGAACGTATTGGCGTTGAACATCTTGTTGCGGACGTACCAGTAAGCAGCGCCATGGAGCTCGTTGGTGCCCGAGCGGGTAACGAGGGTGATCTGGGCGCCGGAACCGCGCGAAGAATCCGCATTGGCGTTGGAGGTGGTGACGCGGAATTCCTGAACGGAATCGAGAGTCACGCGGAGGGCGCCGTTGAAGGGTTCGCGGGTCTGCTGGTTGTTGATGTCCACGCCGTCGAGGGTGAGGTTGGACTGGTCGCTCTTGCCGCCGTTGACGACGCCGCCACGGTCGGTGGCGGTGTTTGAACCACCATTAACGGTGTCGGAGTCGCCGATGTAAGAGATACCGGGCTGGAGCGAGAGAATACGGTCCGCACGACGACCTTCAAAGGGCAACTGGGTGATCGGCTTGGTGCCGAAGGAGTTGCCGACGGTGGCGTCGACGGTGTTGAGCTGCACGCCTTCCGCAGAGATTTCGATGGTCTGCGAAACCGAACCGACTGTTTCAAACGTCAGGTTCAACGTAGCGGGCGTGTTGACGAGAAGGCGGATCTGCTGGACAGAAATGTCGGAGAAGCCGGTCTTCTTGGCCAGGAGGCGATAGGAGCCGGGCGGAACCGCCAGGAAGCTATATTTGCCAGACGCATCGGACGTGGATTCGCGTTTGGAGTTGTTTTCGGTATTGGTGAGCGTGATCGAGGCCCCGGGGACGGCAGCGCCGGTGGGGTCAACAATCGAGCCATTGAGGGACGTTAGGGACTGGCCGAAAGCAGCAATGCTCAGGCAGGCCACTAGCGAGAGAGTGACTAGAGTCCTTATCATTTAAAATCCTTTCCCCTGATCATCGGCCAGCCGGTAACTGACCGATTCCACCAGAATTAGCAAAATTGAAATCGCTAAGCAACCACCTTGTAGTGGTTAACAGGTATTCAGGTTTATAGAAAAAATGAATGGATTGAATGGCTTAGGCTGTGGAAATCTCGCTAAGTATCGCCAGTGCTTCAGTTTTGGGGTCTTCAGCACGGGTAATTTGGCGGCCGATGACGAGATAAGAGGCGCCGTCGGCGATGGCTTGAGCGGGGGTGGCGATGCGCTTTTGGTCGCCTGCGTCCTTGCCAGCGGACCGTACGCCGGGGGTGACAAGGATTTTTTGCGGGCCGGTGAGGCTGCGCACAGCCTTGGCCTCAAGCGGGGAGCAGACGAAGCCGTCGATGCCGGCGGCGATGCCCTGCTTGACGCGCATGCGGACGAGATCGCCGACGGTGGTGTCTTCGGGGTAGCCGAGGTCGACGAGATCGGCCTCGCTCATGCTGGTGAGGACGGTAACGCCGAGCAGCCGGAGGTCTGAGGAGCCCTTGCCGGCGACGGCGGCGGCCATTACCTGGGGATAGGCGTGGACTGTAAGCAGGTGGACGCCGAGATCGGCGGCGCGGCTGACGGCGCGCTTGACCGTTTCGGGGATGTCGTGGAACTTGAGATCAAGAAAGACCTTTTTGCCACGGCCGAGCACCTGACGGACGATGGCGGTGCCTTCGGCGGCGTAGAGTTCCATACCGATTTTGTAAAAGTCGACGCTATCGCCGATGCGATCGATGAGGTCGAGGGCCTGCTGGCCGGTTTCGACGTCGAGGGCAACAATGATGGGGTTGTGCTGCATTAGCTTATTTGAATTGCGAAATCCTGTTTGGGGATGACACTGCCAACGATGGTGGCGGGGATGGCGTCAACGAGGCGTTGGGCATCCGCGGCCGGTAGAGAGATCAACAGACCGCCGCTGGTTTGGGGGTCATATAGCAGTGTAATGCGGTCGGCATCGACATGGGAGGCGGCCGAGACGTCGGCCCTGGCAAAATTGGCGTTGTTATTGAGGCCACCGGGGATAGCTCCCTGGCGGATGGCCTCGAGAGCGCCGGCGAGGGCGGGAATGGCGGCGGCGTCGATGGCGAGAGTGACCCCGGAGGCGAGGGCCATCTCCCGGGCGTGGCCAATGAAGCCAAAGCCGGTAATGTCAGTACAGCCGTGCACATCGAGCGGATCCATGGCCTCGGCGGCGGCGCGATTGAGCATGAGCATGGAGGCGGTGGCGCCGGCAACATGATCGGGGTGGGCGAGGCCGCGCTTGAGGGCGGTGGAGATAACGCCGGTACCGAGGGATTTGGTGAGCACGAGCACGTCGCCGGGCTGGGCATGGGCATTGGCGCGGAAGCGGGCCGGGTGGACGAGGCCGGTGACGGAATAACCGAACTTGACGGTATCGTCGGCGACGGAATGGCCGCCAAGCAGAGCGCAATCGGCCTCGCGCATCTTGGTGGCGCCGCCCTCGAGGATGGCGCGCAGCACATCCATATCATCCTTGGCCGGATAGCAGAGGATGGAGAGCGAGGTAATGGGCTTGCCGCCCATGGCGTATACGTCGCTGAGGGAATTGGCGGCGGCAATGGCCCCGAATTCAAAGGGATCGTCGACGATGGGGGTAAAAAAGTCGACGGTCTGCACGAGGGCACACGTATCCGAGAGCTTGTAGACCCCGGCATCGTCGGAGGTTTCAAACCCGAGAAGGACGTTCGGATTGTCGGCACGCGGCAGCGTGGCGAGAGCCTGCGCCAGGACCCCTGGCGACAATTTGCTCGCTCAACCGGCTGCTTTGGCGTGGGCCGTGAGCCGCTTTTCCATACCGTTCTTTATCGTAAGTTATTCTTCGTCGGCGGGGTCTGGTTCGTCCTGGAGATGTTCGGCGGCCGAGGAGTAGCCGCGCAGGACTTTCATGCAGTTATTGGAGGAGAAGCCGGCGGTGCGGAGGCGGCGGAAGGCGGAGGCGAGGTGTTTGGGCTCGGAGAGGTATTCTTTGAGGTTTTTGCCGCGGAACTTGCGGGCGAGGTAATCGGAGATCATGGCGATCTCGTCCACTTCCGAGTAGGTGGCGGAGACGGCCTGGCGGGCGAGGTCACCGGGGATGCGCTTGCGATTGAGGTCGCGCAGGACGCGGGCCTGACCGAAGCCCTGATTGTCTTTGCGGGCGGTGGCGTAGGCCTCGGCGTAACGGGCGTCGTTCAAGGCGCCGTACTCGGTGAGCTGGTTGATGACGAATTCGACGTCTTCGGGAAAGAGAGCCTTCTGGCGGAGCTTTTGGCGGAGGTCGCCGGTGGAGATGGCGCGTTGGGCCAGCAGCATGGAGGCGTAGTGGACAAGGGCCTCGCGGTCGACTTTCTTTGGTGGTTTCCCGAGCGGCACAGTCGAAGCTTAGCATGTACACTTAAGGCAGAGATCCCCTAAGGAGGTAATCAGAAATGGATGAAAAAAATAACCTGCCCTACTTTTTCCTTGGCGTTGGCGTGGGCCTTGCCGTGGGGCTGTTGTTTGCCCCCAAGAGCGGGGAAGAAACGCGCGCGCTGCTGAAGGAACGCGCGGAAGAAGGCCGTGATCTGCTGAAGCGCAAGTCGTCGGAAGTGCGTGATCAGGCGACGGATTTCTATGAGCGTGGCAAGGAAGCGGTGTTGCGTCAGCGTGAACAGGTAGCGGCGGCGGTGGAAGCCGGTCGTCAGGCTTACCGTGATACCCGCGGCGAAACGCTGGATAGTCTTGAATCCGAAGGGGTCTAAGGCCTTTCGGATTTTAAACCGATAGTTTCAGGAGGAAACCGGGATGACCGATTCGACTCTACTGATCACCCTGATCGTTTTTGTGGCGCTGGCCGCACTTTCGCAACTCGGACAGATGATTGCGCTGATGGGTCTGTATCGCAAGGTGAAAACCATGCAGGAAGACGCGCGTCCGCTGTTGAGCAAGGCGGAGGAGACGCTGGATGCCGCCAAGAAGACGATCGAGGAGGGTCGCAAGGAGATGCTGGAGATCTCCGCGAAGACGAACCGGATTCTCGATTCCGCCGAAAGCCAGGTAATGAAGATTGACGCGCTCGTGAGCGATGCGAGCGAGCGCGCCAGAGTTCAGCTGGAACACGTGGAACTCGTGGTGAGCGAGACGGTATCGAAGGTGCAGGGGATGGTGCACTCGACGCAAGAGGGCTTGCTGAAGCCGGTGCGTGAAGCCAAGGCGCTGCTGAGTGGGGTGAAGAGCGCGTTCGGGTTCCTGTTCAAGAGCCCGCGGCCGTCGGTGGTAAACGCGACGCAAGACGAAGAAATGTTTATTTGACCCTCGTGGTTGATATTCACAGTCATGTTTTGTTTGGACTGGATGATGGGTCGCCTGACCTCGATACCAGCCTTGAGATGTTGCGGATGGCAGGGCGCCACGGCACAACGGATATCGTCGCGAGCCCGCACGCCAATCTCGAATATCGTTTTGACCCGGCCGTGAATGCCGAGAAGCGGGCGGCGCTCGAGGCGGTGAACGATAGTGGCGTGAAGGTGCACCTGGGGTGCGACTTTCATTTGCAATACGAAAATATCTCCGACGCGCTGGCCAACCCGCGCAAGTATACGATTGCGGGCGGGCCGTATCTGCTGGTGGAGTTTTCGGATCTGTTGATCTTCAAGAACACGGCGGAGATCTTTGGGGACTTGCTGGGGGCGGGGATGATCCCGGTGATTACGCATCCGGAGCGCAACACGCTGTTGCAGCAGCGATTGGGCGAGTTGAAGGAATGGGTGGAGATGGGATGCACGGTGCAGGTGACGGGGCAGAGCATTCTGGGGCAATTTGGATCGCGGGCGCTGAAGTTTAGCGAGACCTTGATGGATGAGGGGCTGACGCACTTTATCGCAAGCGACGCGCATGATCTGAAGCACCGGCCGCCGCGGCTCGATGAGGCTTTTGCGCATGTGGAGAAGCGCTGGGGCGGAGAAACGGCGGAGATTCTGTTTCGGGGCAACCCCGGCGCGGTGATCCGCGGGGAGAAGCTGGTGGGGGCTTCAGTGCCGCGGAAAAAGGGCATTTTCTCCTGGTTTCGATAAAGACAAATCCTTCAAGTTAGGGTTTGGCTGGGCGATATGGTCAAGGTGGCAGTGGCCAACTTTTCGATCGCCGAACTAGAAAAAGTCTTCATCGAGAATCCCAAGCTTGCACACGAGCAGTTGCGGCTGTGGAAGGAGACGGAGCGTGGAGAATTTCTGCGCCAGTCGATTGTATTTCTCGAGACGGCGGCGACGAATAGCTATACCCAGGTGTTGACGCAGCTGTGCCGTGAAGACTCGCGGGACTTGCAGCAATTGAAGTTTACGGCGGACATTCTGAGTCTTGAGGAAGCGGCGCGGCTGCTGCGGGTGGCGGGCAAGAACGATCCGAGCTATCAGATGAATCTGATCTCGAGCGTGCGCACGGCGCTTGAAAAGGCGGCGACCGGGGCGCCGAATCCGGATCTGGCGCGAATGCTCGACATTCTGTCGAAGTCGATGGATAGCGAGAAGCTGGCGACGATGCTGGCCTCGATGATCGAGCATCCGGACGAGCGGTTGCGATCGAAGGTGGCTTTGCTGTGTGGACCCCTGGGTCGGGGGTATGCCAAGCGGATTGAGTTGCTTAAGGATGCGGATCCGCGGGTGAGAGCGAATGCGGTCGAGGCGCTATGGGGGCGTAAGGACCCGGAGTCGATCCAGCTGTTGCGCGAGGCGAGCAATGACCCACATCATCGCGTGGCGGCGAATGCTTACTACGGGTTGTATCTGGGGGGCGATGTGTCAGCGATCCGGGGCATTTTGAAGCTGGCGCGCGAGACGGATCTGCCCCGGCAGTTGGCGGGAATCTGGCTGCTCGGGCAGACGGGTGACCCGAGATTTCTGCCGATCATCCAGGAGAACCTGACGGTAAAGACGGGACGGACGAAATTCTCGCTGCTCAATGCCGGGCGCAAGATCAAAAAACGGATGGACGACCTGCGGATGAAGCCGCAGCTTGAGCCCGACATTCTGCACTTTGAGCGGGCGGATAAAGGGCGGGTGCGGTGTGTGTTTCAACTGCGGCAGTCCAACGGAGTGCTGCTGCGGCCGGATGAGCTGATGGGGACGCAGGTGCTGGTGCAGGATAACGATCTGAAGGTGGATCAGTATCTGTTTGAAGCTCGTGGTGGGGAGGCGAGTATGCATACGGCGTTCTATGTGCCGTTGCGCACGGGTGTGGACAATCCGTTTGCCAAGTCGCTGGTGAGTGCGATGGAAAACGCGATTGCCACCAAGCGGGCGGCGGACTTCTGGGCCGTGGCGAAGTACAAGCTGCAGGCGGGGGGTATTGAGCCGTTTCGCGCGAACTATGTGGGCGAGAAGAGTACGCTGGAGAGCGACCAGTTGCGCGCGGTGAAGGGCGCGGCCGAGAGTTTTGCGCGTGGCATCGACAAGCTGGTGCGGACGTATCCGTCCGATAGCGTGCGGCGGCATCTGGTGGCGATTGTTGATCCGGAATGTGACCCGGGGGCAGCGCCCGAAGAACTCAGCGCGTTGCTCGAAGAGCATCGGGTGACGTTATCGCTTGTGTGTTGCCGGGAGCTTGAGCCCGCGGTGGAAGCCGGGTGGCGGCAGGTGTGTTTTGGCAGCAAGGGG
>CAZBTA010000014.1:41936-44109 GCA_964494515.1 uncultured Bryobacter sp. | reverse complement strand
CATGCGGACGACGCCCCAGCCGTAGTTGAAGCTCAGGCGGAAGGCGCCGCCGTGGGTGATCCAGTTGGCATAGATGTTGGTGGAGGCGAGAGAGGGGAAGATTGCGACAAGGCTGGGCGGGGCTTGTGACGCGGCGGCCCACTGCACGTGGCCGAGGTAGCTGCCACCCTGCAGGCCGATCTTGCCGTTCGAGAAATCCTGCTTGGCCGCCCACTCGATCTCGTCGTAGCCATCTTTGGCTTCAAAGCGGAAGGGATCCCAATCGCCACCGGATTCGTAGCGGCCGCGATTGTCGGTCATGACGACGGCGTAGCCGCGCTGGGCAAACTTGGTCATCGTCTCGTGGACGCCATCGCGCTGGACGCCGTAAGGCGTGCGCACGATGAGCGTGGGGTACTTGCCTTCGGCCGCCGGGCGATAGACGTCGCCATAGATGACGACGCCATCGCGCATGGGGATGGCTTTGTGACGTTCGATGCGGACTTCGTATTGGTAGGGTTTGCCGCCGGGCTCAGCGGCGTAGGCCAGTGCGCCGAGGAGCAAAAGTGGAAGGAGGGTTTTCATGCGCTTCGTTAGATTGTATTAATTCTTGTCGCCGGGTGGATATAAAATGCAAAGCACCATGTTGTTGCTCCTTATGTTGTTGGCTGCCGATAGCGAGTTGCCTAGCAGGGCGACAGAGATTCTGAGCAAGAATTGCTACAGCTGTCACGGCAGCGCGGCGATGGCGGGATTGCGGCTTGACCAGCCGGGCGAGCTGAAGGACGAGATTGTGGTGCCGGGCAAGCCGGATGAGAGCCGCCTCTACCTGATGATGACCGGCAAGGGGCGGGCAATGATGCCGCCGACCGGCAAGCTGAGCACGGCGGAACTGGCGACGATTCGCGAGTGGATTCGTGAAGGGGCAAAGTGGCCCACGACGAAAGCTAAAGTGGAGGCGCCCAAGTGGTGGGCGTTCCAGCCGGTCAAGCAGGTGGCCGTGCCACAGGCGGGCGAGGGGTGGGCGAAGAATGCAATCGATCGGTTTGTCGCCGCCAAGCATGCTGAAAAGGGCTTGAAGCCAGCGCGCGAAGCCGACCGGCGGACGCTGATCCGGCGGGTGAGTTTTGATCTGACAGGGTTGCCACCGACGCTGGAGGAGATTGCCGCGTTTGAGAAGGATGCCGCCCCGGGAGCCTACGAGCGCATGGTGGATCGGTATCTCGCCTCCAAGCACTACGGCGAGAAGTGGGGCAAGCACTGGCTTGATCTCGTGCGCTACGGGGATACGGCGGGCTTTGAGCAGGATCCGTATACGTTGTACGCCTGGCGCTATCGCGATTATGTGATCGACAGCTTCAATGCGGACAAGCCCTATGACCTGTTCATCAAAGAACAGATCGCGGGTGATGAGCTGTTTGAAGATCCACAACAGCAGCAGGGCACCGGTTACTATGCCGTGGGGCCGAATCGCGACATGCTCTACAAGGTGGAGGACATCAATCGTGTGGAGAGCCTCACGGACTTTACGGATACGACGGGGGCGGTGTTTCTCGGGCTGACGGTGGGATGCGCGCGCTGCCACGATCACAAGTACGATCCGATTCCGCAGAAGGATTATTACCGGCTGCAGGCCGTGTTTTCGCCGTATCAGAAGAATCGCGTGTTTCTGCATTACAACAACGCGCGCAGCTACGACCTGAGCGAGGTCAACCGGCAGTTCAAGCTCTACGACATCGGGGCGGAACTGGCGGCGCTCAAGAAGCCCTACTTCGAGCGGATGAAGACCGAGCGGCTCGCACAACTGCCAGCGGTGGTGCGTGAGGCGTTTGCCGTCGAGGAAGACAAGCGCACCCCCGAGCAGAAGGCATTGCACGATGAGCACCAGAAGAAGGTTTACCCGAGTGACGGCGAGATCTGGAAGGTGCTGGATGACAAGGATCGCGACAGGCTTGAGACGCTGAAGAACCGGCTGCTGGCGCTCTATGGTAGCTATGCCCCGGGGCCGTTCTCGCCCGGTGTGACGGATGTGGGCCGTGAGTCGCCGCGGACGTATGTGCCAGGCAAGGGTACGCCTTACGGCGAAGAGGTGAAGCCCGGTTTTCTGTCCGCACTTGGTGGCGGCGATATCGCCGAGCCGCCGGTGGATTCTCTAACAACCCGGCGCCGGGCAGCGCTCGCCGAGTGGATTGCT
>CAZBTA010000014.1:0-41926 GCA_964494515.1 uncultured Bryobacter sp. | reverse complement strand
TGCTCGCAAGGAGAATCCTTTGACGGCGCGGGTGATGGTGAATCGCATTTGGCAGTATCACTTTGGACGGGGGCTGGTGGCGACCTCGAGTGATTACGGCATGCGCGGCGCGACGCCGTCGCATCCTGAGCTGCTCGATTACCTGGCGGGCGAGTTCATGGCGGGTGGGTGGCGCATGAAGCAGATGCACCGCCTGATGTTGACGTCGGCAACATACCGGCAGGTGGCGCTGGGGCAGGTGGAGGCGGATCCGGAGAATCAGTGGTTGTCGCACTTCACGCGGCGGCGGCTGGAGGCCGAGGAGATCCGTGATGCGGTGCTTGCGGCGACCGGCACGCTGAATGCCAAGATGTATGGCCGGCCGGTGGTGCCGCAACTGGCGCCAGAGGAGCTGTATGGCATGAGTCAGCCGGCCTCAAGCGCCTGGCCGGTGACCACAGATGCGACGGAACATACGCGACGATCCATCTACATGCTGGCGCGGCGGACGTATCGCATGCCGATGCTTGAGGTGTTTGACCGCCCCGAAGGCGTGCTGAGTTGTTCCCGACGCGAGAGCTCGACGACCTCGACGCAGAGCTTGAGTTTGTTGAACAGCCGGTTTACGGTGGATCAGGCGGAGGCGCTCGTCAAGCAGACGACGAGTGTCGAACAGATGTTCGAGCGTGTGATGTTGCGTAAGCCCGACGCCAATGAGATGGAGATGGCCCGAGAATTCATCGCGCGGCAAACCACCCGGCTGGGTAGTGAAGCAGCGGCGCGGCGCGAGTTTGTGCGGGGCCTGTTGAATACGAACGAATTCCTGTATGTGGATTAGGAGAGCAAGATGAACCGGCGGCAATTCTTTCTCGATGCGGGGCGCGGCTTTGGCGCGGTGGCGCTGGCGGGCATGATGGCGCGGGCGGCCGAGCAGGCCCGGGCCAAGCGCGTGATCTATCTCTTCATGCATGGCGGCGTGAGCCATGTGGATACGTTTGACCCCAAGCCTTCGCTGGCCAAGTATGCCGGCCAGCCACTGCCAGGCAGCTTTGGGCAGGGTTTGATTACGAGCCGAATTGACTTTCGCAAGGCGGTGATGCGGCCAAGCCCTTGGGAGTTTACCCGTTGTGGCCAGGGTGGGCTCGAGATCAGCTCGCTGTATCCGCACCTGCAGAAGCATGCCGACAAGCTGGCGGTGGTGCGCGGGTGTTACGGGGATGCGTTTGACCATGCCCCGGCGCTGTACCTGCGCGCGAGTGGGAGCCAGTTTCCGGGACGGCCTTCGCTGGGCGCTTGGACGGTTTATGGCCTGGGAAGTGAGAACAAGAACTTGCCCTCGTTTGTGGTGATGAGTGATGGGGCGATGAAGAGCGGGGCAGGGGCTTATGGCAGTGGCTTTTTGCCCGCGGTGTATCAGGGCACGGTGTTCCGCGGTGGCCAAAGTCCGGTGCTGCACCTCGCTTCGCCCGAAGGTGTTTCGACCGAAGCGCAAAAGGATACGCTCGATCTGATCACGCGCATGAACAAGCGGTATTCGGCCAGCCGCGAGGGGGATTCCACTCTTGAGGCGCGCATCGCGAGCTATGAGCTGGCCTTCCGCATGCAAGCCGAGGCGCCGGACGTAGTGGATATCAGCAAGGAGAGCGCGGCGACGCAGAAGCTGTATGGCATCGGGGAAACGGCTACCGATGACTTTGGCCGTAAATGCCTGCTGGCGCGGCGGCTGGTGGAGCGCGGCGTAAGGTTTGTGCAGTTGTATTCCGGCACCAATCTGGGCGACGACTGGGACGATGCGCACAACGATCTGCTCGGCAGCCACAACAAGATGGCGCGCAAGAGTGATCAGCCGATTGCCGGCCTGCTGGCCGATCTCGAGAGCCGCGGACTGCTCGATTCAACGCTGGTGGTGTGGTCTACCGAATTTGGCCGTACACCTCTCGCCGAAGGCAAGAATGGGCGTGATCATCATCCGTACGGGTTCTCCATGTGGATGGCTGGCGCTGGCATCAAGGGCGGGCGGGCGCTTGGGGCGACGGATGAATTTGGCCTGCGCGCGGTGGAGGAAAAGAAGAACGTGCATGACATGCACGCGACGATGTTCCGGCTGATGGGGATGGATCACACCAAGGTGACCTATCGCTTCCAGGGGCGGGACATGCGCTTGACCGATGTCCATGGCGAAGGCGAGTTTACGAACTGGCTGCTCGGTTGAACAACGGTTCGAGGCCGCGAATCGGCGGCGGGTCGCCGACTACTTTGAGCTGAGCCGGGGCGGAGAGTTGTCCGCGGTGCTCGACGTGAACAGTGCTGAGACCGGCGGCGATGAGTGGGCGCAATTGCAGGTTGATCTGGCCGTTCTCGAGATTCATGTAGAACGGCGCGTGCGGAATGCCATCGATATGAATGGTTGTGTTGCCACAATCCGCCTCCGGGCTTAGGCCCTGGGTCCAGACGGTGATCCATGCCTCGTTCTGCCACGCAACCTGACCAGTCTGCCAATCAGTGCCGTCCTGAATGCTGATGATTACCGGAGGTTGCCCAGCCTGTGGCAAGTCGAGCCAGAAGTGTTGCGGACTCGACCAATCCGCCTCACGACCGCGAACGCGAACCTCATGTCGACCCGGGGCAAGGCCATAGGGCCGCCGGATGCTGATTTGCGTGTTGCCCTGATATGTTGCCGTAGAGATGGGCGGCACCGCATAGCCATCGACTTCCGGGAACACGTCATCCACCGTGTAGCCTTCGCCCTCGACCCAGATAAGAATGTATTCTTCTTTGCTGGTTTGGAACGATCGGCCGCGATTCTGGTGCTGGTGGATCGCCACAAGCTGGAGTGGTGGGGCGCTGGGTGCGGCGAGCTTTGTCCAGACACGACGCGCGGCAAAGCACGCGGTCTGGCCACGGGTAGCGAGCAATTCTACTTCTGCAAATCCGGCGGTGCGCGCCCAGGCCATGACGGTGGCTGGCGTGGGGCCCCACCAGTTATCAAACTGGCCGGCCAGCTCGATGCCTTCATAGAATTCCGCCGTCAGGATGTCGCCTTCTGGCGCATCACTTACGAACGTGTCGATGATGCAGGTGTGGCGGGTAACCGCACATGCCCGCTCAAGACCTTCGATCGGGTACTTGAGATGATAGAGAACTCCCAGTAGCAGGACGTAATCGAACGTACCGTGAGTGGAAGGGTGTAACTCGTAAACATCATTTTGCAGGTAGCGCGCCTTTGAATCGAAGGCACGGTACAGGGCGCGAAAGGTATCCAGATCGACATAATCGACAGCGGTTACCTGGGCGCCAGCTTGCTCCAATGCGAAAGTGAAGAAACCGTCCCACGGGCCAATGTCGAGGGCTGTTTTGCCGGCGAGATTTGAGGGCAGCTGGAATGAATTCCAGCGCTCCAGCAGAAACTCATACTGGATAGCGCCTTCGAGGCGACGGCCGTCTGGCAACTGAAAGGAATGATAAAGACCCGTGGCGATCAGATTGTCTCGCACGGGGTTGATACTACGCTTCTCGCGCAAGCTCATTACTGGTACCTCGAGATGGAGCTAAGTCTCGAGTTTACTATCTAGCGCTTCTTTGCGGTGGGCTTGATTGTCTTTTTGGTGGTTGCTGTTTTGCGTATCGGAGTTGGCTTTTTCGCCTTGGAGCGTGTCACGGTTGGCTTGATTGATGTGGGCTTGATGGGCTTGGGCGCCAACTGTGGCACTACAGCAAACTGCGACTGCTCGAACTTCGGATTGGCTTGCTCGACGACACTCGCGGTGAGGCGATATTGGCGAGCGATTGTTTCCACGCTGTCGCCGGGCTCGATGCGATGCAGTCGCCAGGAATCTCGCTTCTCGGTGGGTACGAGCGCGAGGGCATTCGTTACCTGTTCGGCCGAGCCCTTGGGGATGCGCATGAAGTAACCGGCGGGCACGATGTTGCGCAGAATCGCCGGGTTCATGTCCTGCAACGTGGTCAGCGGCACCTGGGCCGCGTCGGCGGCCAACTGCAGACTGGTATTCGAATAAACCTCGATCGTGTCGTACTCGAGAGGCGCTTCCATCTCCAGATTCGCCAGGCCATAGTCGGCGGGGTTCTTCATGATGATGGTGAGCGCGAGGATGATCGGGACGTAGTTGGTGGTTTCAATCGGGACGGCGTGCCGGTTGCGCAGTTCCCAGTAGTCGGCATAAGCGGTCTTCTGTACCGCGCGATCCACGCAACCAGGCCCACAGTTGTAAGCGGCAAGCGCAAGATGCCAGTCGCCAAAGTCTTCGTAGAGATCGCGGAGGTGGCGAGCGGCGGCTCGTGTGGAGCGTTCGGGGTCGAGCCGGTCGTCCGTGAATGCGGTCTGCGAAAGGCCGTAGGTGCGACCGGTGTCCTTGATGAACTGCCACATCCCTACAGCCGCCTTGTAGCTGACGGCGCGTGGCAGAAAGCCTGATTCGGCCTGGGCGAGGTAGATCAACTCCGGGGGCACGCCTTCTTCGGCCAGAATGCGAAAGATCATCGGGCGATAACGGCCCGAGCGCTTGAGCGCATACTCGAGCGTCCGGCGGCCCTTGCCGTTGGCGAAGTAATTGATAAACCCGAGTACCGTATCGTTCACCACCAGCGGCAGCTGGGAGGTGATCGATTGCACTTCCTGCTGTACCTTCGACTTCATGCGGGGATCGACGGGAAAGGTAAGCTCACGGATCTCATCGAGCGGCGATTTGTCGAAGCGCACATCGTCGAGCGCGCGAGCCGCACCCAGCGAATCGAGGTCGATCGTGTAGATCTCTTCGGCGAGGTTCTGGATGTAGCGGTCGATGGCGTCGCGATCGGGATCATTGGCCGGCGTGTCAAGCAGATGTTCGATAGCGGCATCGAACAGGCGGCGCGCCTCGCGAGCATTATCAGCTGTGATTGCCGCGCGACCTTCGCTCACCAGACGTTCGGCTTGTTTGACGCGAGGGTGGTTGGCAATGGCGGCGAGGGGATTGCGCTGTACAGTTTGCAGGGCGCTCTGCTGGGCGGCCAGAGTGGAGGCAGCCAGGGCAATGATGACGAGGGTGGCCTTCATTCTTGCTTGACCCTTTTAGTTTAAGTGCAAGCTCACCATGAGCGGAAGTTCATAATCCTCAGAGCACGATAAGATGTACAGCAACATGAAGGTTCTGGTGTTGCTGGTTGGCGCTACAGTTGCGGTGGCGGCCGAACGGGTTGATTTCAGACGCGATGTGCGGCCCATTTTGAGTGATCAGTGTTTTCACTGTCACGGTCCGGACAAGAGCACGCGGATGGCGGGCCTGCGCCTGGACGTCAAGGACGAGGCATTCGCCTCGCGTAAGAACGGCGCACCGATCGTGCCCGGCAAGCCCTCCGACAGCTTGATCCTCAAACGCATCCTTCATGAAAAGCCGGCGCTGCGCATGCCACCGCTCGCCTCGCACAAGTCTTTGAGCGCCAAGCAGGTTGAAACGTTACAACGCTGGATCGAGCAGGGCGCCGACTGGCAAGAACACTGGGCCTTCATCACCCCGCGCAAGATCATCCCACCAGAGGCGAGCAACGCGGAGTGGAACAAGTCGCCCATCGACCGTTTTCTCTTTGCCCGCATGACGACCGCTGGCCTCAAGCCCGCGCCTGAGGCGGACCGCCGCACGCTGGCCCGCCGCGCCTCGCTCGACATTACGGGCCTGCCGCCGGAGCCCGCCGAGGTGGATGCCTTTCTGAAGGACACCCGCCCCGATGCTTACGAGCGCTATATCGACAAGTTGCTCGAATCGCCCCACTACGGCGAGCACCGTGGCCGCTATTGGCTCGATGCCGCGCGCTATGCCGACACCCACGGGCTACACATCGACAATTACCGCGAGATCTGGCATTACCGTGACTGGGTGATTCAGGCCTTCAACAAGAACATGCGCTATGACGTCTTCACCCGTGAACAGTTGGCGGGTGACCTCCTGCCCAACCCCACCAAAGAGCAATTGATCGCCTCGGGCTTTCATCGCAACAACGTCACCACCAATGAAGGCGGTGTGATCGAAGACGAAGTGGCGGCCATGTACGCCAAGGATCGTGTGGATACGACGGGCACCGTGTTTATGGGCCTGACGGTGGGATGCGCCACTTGCCACGACCACAAGTTTGACCCCATCACGCAGAAAGACTTTTACTCGATGGCGGCATTCTTCCGCAATACGACCCAGAAGCCGCTTGATGGCAATATCAGCGATACGCCGCCGGTGATCTTCATTCCGCGACCCGAGGACGAAGCGCGCTGGAAGGCGATTGACTCTGAGACGATTGCCCTGCGTGGCAAGCGTGGCGAACGCGCTGATCTGCTGGCCGCCAAGGCGAAGAAGGACTTCAAGCTACCCAGGCAGTTTGATCCCGTCTGGAAGCTCGATCAGGCGATCTTTGGCCCGGATGGCAAGGACGTCCGCGAGGAGAAGGGTTTTGACAAGATCCAGGCCGACAAGCCGTTTACGGTGTCGATGTGGGTTTACTACCCGAAGCCGGATGACAACTGGACGCTGTTGTCGCAGATCAACGCCACCGAACAGGACAGCACAAAGATCCGTGGCTGGACGATCGAGATTCAGGGCCGCTCGCCCGTGGTGCGGATGATCGGCGAATACGCCCAACCCATCGCCGCCCGCGGTGGCAACGCTGCGAAGATGATGCCGGGCAACTGGTATCACGTCGCGGTGACTTATGACGGCTTGCGCAAGAAGAAGGATTCGCTTGAGCTGTACTTCAATGGATCGCGTATCAATCACGAAGGCAAACAGGAATCATCGCGCCCCGGGCTGCAGGGTTCGATCCTCAACAACGAGCCGTTGCGTATCGGTGGCGATGGCGCCAAGCGCTACTTCAAGGGCGGCGAATTGCGTGACGTGCGCATCTATGACCGCGTGCTGTCGAGCGAAGAGATTGCCTTGCTCGAGATGTTGCCACGGGCGCGTGAAGGCAAGGCGCTGGAACTCTCGCGTGTGTGGTCTGCCGCACAGGACGGGGCCTCAAAGAAGCTGATCGCTCGCCTGGGTGAGCTCGAGATGGAGAAGAAGCGCATTCTGCGCGCGGGCGCCGTAACGCACATCATGGTGGAGCGCGACGACCAGAAGCCCATGGCGAACATCCTCTATCGCGGTATGTACGACCAGCCACGCGACAAGGTGGAAGCCGACGTGCCCGCTGTGCTGGGTGGCCTTGGGCCCGAGTTGCCGCACAATCGACTGGGGCTTGCGGATTGGCTGGTGAAGCCAGAGAATCCCCTGTTCTCTCGCGTGGCCGTGAATCGCTACTGGCAAGAAGTTTTCGGCTCGGGGCTGGCTCGCAGCTCCGACGACATGGGCAGCCAGGGTGAGGCGCCCACGCATCCGGAATTGCTCGACTGGTTGTCGGTGGACTTCCGCGAAAATGGCTGGGATGTGAAGCGCCTGTTCAAGCAGATGTTGCTGTCGGCGGCCTATCGCCAGCAGGCAGTGGCTACCGAAGAGAAGCTCAAGGCCGATCCTGATAATCGTCTGCTGGCCCGTGGCCCACGCTTCCGCATGGATGCTGAGGTGGTGCGCGATTATGCGCTGGCGGCGAGTGGACTGCTGGTGCGCAAGATTGGCGGGCCCAGCGTGCGGCCCTATCAGCCGGTGAAGATCTGGGAAACTGTGGCGATGGAAGGCTCGGATACGCGCTTTTACACGCAGGACCATGGCGAAGGCTTGTATCGCCGCAGCATGTACACGTTCTGGAAGCGCAGTGCTCCGCCACCGGCGATGGACATCTTTAACGCCCCGACGCGTGAGAATTGCACCGTACGCCGTGAACGGACGAATACGCCGCTGCAGGCGCTGCTGACCATGAACGATGTGCAATTCGTCGAAGCCGCGCGCAACCTCGCGCAGCGGGCAATCGAGGCGCACAAGAACAACTTTGACTCGCAACTCGATTACCTGTCGGAGCGCCTCGTCAACCGTCGCTTCGACGACAAGGAGCGGGCCATCATCCGCGCCTCTTACAAGGACTTTCTGCGCCACTATGACACCGTGCCGGATGACGCGCGCAAGCTGATCGCCATTGGCGAGAGCAAGGCGAACGCCAAGCTACCCGCGCCCGAGTTTGCCGCGCTGACGATGGTGACCAACGAGTTGATGAATCTCGACGAGGTACTGAACAAATGAAGAATCACGCGTTTGATAACGAAGCAGTACTGCTCGAGACACGGCGGCAGATGTTCAGCCGTACGGCGCGAGGATTTGGCGCCCTGGCGCTTGGTCAGATGATGGCCGATGGCAAGTCGATCCCGCACTTCGCCCCCAAGGCCAAGCGTGCGATCTATCTGCATATGGTGGGCGCGCCCCCGCAGATGGATCTGTTTGACTACAAGCCGAAGATGAAGGACTGGTTTGATAAAGACCTCCCCGAAAGCATCCGCGCTGGGCAACGCCTCACGACGATGACCAGTGGCCAGAGCCGCTTCCCGATCGCGCCGAGCATCTTCAAGTTTGCGCAGCACGGCCAGACTGGCGCCTGGATCAGCGAATTGATGCCGAATGTGGCCAAGATGGCCGATGACATCACAATCATCCGGACCATGCATACCGAGGCGATTAACCACGAGCCGGCGATCACGTTTATCCAAACCGGCAATCAGATCGCGGGTCGCCCCTGCATTGGTAGCTGGTTTGCTTATGGCCTGGGAAGCATGAATCAGGACCTGCCCACCTTTGTCGTGCTCAACGCGAATCATACTCACCCCAAGGCCAACGTGCAGGCGATCTCGGCGCGGCTGTGGAGCGCTGGATTCTTGAGCGCGCAGTACTCTGGCGTGGCGCTGCGCAGCGCGGGCGACCCCGTGCTGTATGTGAAGAATCCGGATGGCGTTCCGGCCGCCATGCGGCGTCGCATGCTCGATGCGCTGGGCGAGTTGAATACGGTGACCTACGACAAGTTTGCCGACCCTGAGACCAAGACCCGCATCGCCCAGTATGAAATGGCATTCCGCATGCAGTCGAGCGTGCCCGAGCTGACCGATCTTTCGAAGGAACCCGAGAGCACCTACAAGTTGTACGGTGAGGAAGCTCGCAAGCCCGGCACCTTTGCCAATCAGGCGCTGATGGCGCGGCGACTGGCCGAACGCGGTGTTCGATTTGTGCAGCTCTACATGCGCGGCTGGGACGTGCACGGCATGTTGCCCGAAGTGCTGCCGTCGCAGTGCAAGGATGTCGATCAGGCGTTATACGGGCTGATTCAGGATCTAAAGCAGCGCGGCATGCTCGACGACACGCTGGTGGTCTGGGGCGGGGAATTCGGCCGTACAATCTACTCGCAAGGCAAGCTGACGGCTACCGATTATGGCCGGGATCACCATCCTCGTTGCTTCTCGCTGTGGATGGCCGGCGGCGGCGCGAAGCCAGGCATTGTCTATGGCGAGACGGACGACTTCAGCTACAACATTGTGCGCGATCCTGTACATGTGCGTGATTTCCAGGCGACGATGCTACATCTGTTCGGCATCGACCACGAGAAGTTCACCTACAAGTATCAGGGCCTCGATCAGAAGCTGACTGGCGTGGAGAAGGCCCGCGTTGTAAAGGGATTGATGGCTTGAGTACTTTGCAGGGATGGCTGGCCATCGTGGATGCGGTGGCGGCCCAAACACATCAGGTGGATCGTGACGGGTTACGCATCTGGTTTGCGATGTGGCCCGAATTGATTCAGGAGCTCGTGGCCCCAGGCCCGGAGCAGGAAAAACGCTTGAAGTTTTTCCAGATGAGCGGCCAGTTTGAACTGACGACACAGGCCGATACTTCACACCAGTACCTCTACGGCCATCGCTATTGGGCAAAGATCAAGCAGGCATTGGCCCGGGTGACGGCGACGGAGCGATGGGCCCGCATCGAGGCCGTGGCTCGCGAGAGCGGCGCGCCGCAACAGTTTGCTCTTGCCATGGCGGCGATTGCTGTCATGACACTTGAGCAGTGTGGGGAAGGCTGGCTCGCGAGCGGCTACACGCCCGCTGATGACGGATTGAACCCGGATGACTGGTTGCGCCGGCGGGCAACGCCGCTCAAGCCATCATGGATCGAACGACTCTCGGGCCGGGTAACACAGCAACGCGTAATCTTTGATGAGGAGAGCGCGGAAGGCTGGTTCCCGGTGCTGCCGCAGCAGGAAATCACGACCGCCGCAGAGCTCGACAAGCGCCCCTATCATCTTGAAGACCAGCGCTGCTATGAGGGCATGGGGCCGATCCCCGTCGATTGCCGCGCGGGATCCTGCGGCACTTGCTGGGTAGGCATCCTCGGCGGTAACGACCAGGTGGACCCGGTTGAAGAGTTTGAGCGCAAGCGCATGGAATATTTCGGCTACTGGGACAGCGGATTTGTGGATGGCAATGATGAACGGCCGCTGTTGCGCCTCGGTTGTCAGGCACGCGTGAATGGCAGCGTGAGCATCGTGATTCCACCGTGGAATGGCGTCTTTGGCCGTTCGCGACGCGAGCGCGAAAAGGTTTAGGGCAGGGTAAACTCACGGCGCCCGCTGATGCGCTCGCGGCCGTACTTCTCTTTGCCAGAGTCGGACAGCTTGACCTCCACCTTGCGGCGATTGTTGGTGTCTGCAGCGGGCGTGAAGTAGACCACGGTGCGCCGCCGGATGCGACTGATCGCATGGGCAAATGAATCCGAGTCTTCTTCAATCGGAAAGACCTCTCCCGAGGTGGATTCAATCAACCGCGGCAGATCGGCCAGCAAGACCCGGCCGCGCTGTAGACGTGCCGGCTTGCCATTGCGGCGAGTGGGCACGAAGGCATGCAGCGAGATGTCGGCTTCCCAGAGGTCGATCAACGCCTTCTTTTCGCTGGCCCCCGCAAAGCCATCCCCATCAGAGATCATGAGCAGCGCGCGACGCCGGTCGGGCGTGGATTGCTCCTTCAGCAGTTCGGTCGCGCGCGTAATGGGGCGCACGATCATCGTGCCGCCGTAGAACTTGTCGGGATTATCGAGAGCTACGAGGATTTGTTCCATCTGGCTGCGATCGCTCGTAAGGGGCAGCAACTCCTGCGATGCCCATTTGAAGCTGATGATGGCCAGCCGATCCTGCGGCTTCAGTTGCTCAAGCGCCTGGTGGGCCTGCTTTACGACGAGCTCATAGTGCTTCTTCATGCTGCGTGAGGTGTCGATGAGCAGCACCAGATCAAGTGGCAATTCGTCGCGGGCGATGCGGACAATTTCACGCAGTGCGCCGTTCTCGCGCAGTTCCAGATCGCTTGCGGTGATGTCAATGGCGTCTCCGCGTAGTTCTACGCGGGCTAGTGTGGTGCTGGCAACAAAGTCCGCCTGTTGGGCAAGCAGCGCCAAAAGAAAAGTAAGGGCCCCCATCAATCGTTGAAACGATCCAGAGAGCCCGCGGGTTTCAAAAGACTAGGCGCGCCAGTCGACCACGGCCTTGAGGATGCCGCTCGACGGTTCTGTCCACGCATTGAACCGCCCGGCCATGTCGGAGACCGGGCAAATCTCGCCCACCCAGTGCTTGGTTTGGATGCGGCCGGCTTCACACTCGGCCATGATGAAGCGATGTTCGGCCGGCGTGGCGTTACGCGAGCTCATGATGGTGAGCTCACGACGGTGGAAGGGGTCAGGATCATGGAACGTGACATCGCCCACAAACAAACCCACAAAGACGAGCTTGCCGCCAGCCGCGGTGTAGCGGAACGAGGTTTCCATCGACCCCTTGTTGCCGGTGCAATCGTAAACGAGCGTGGGGAGCTCGGGCGTCTGGTCGAGCACGCTTTCGTTTGAGCTATGAACGCGAGCAGCGCCCATGTATTGGGTAGCGAATTGACGGCGCTGTTCGCTCAGGTCGAGCACTTCATAAGGAATGCCCTTGAGCCGCAAAAACTCCATCACCGTGCAGCCGATCGGGCCGGCCCCGATTACCAGGGCGCGATCGCCTTCCACGGGGGCGGAGCGATTGACTGCGTGGCAGCCGATGCCGAGCGTCTCGACGAGCGCCAACTCTTCAAGCGAGAGCTTCTTTGAAGGATAGAGGTGGGCGGCCGGCAGGATCATCTGCTCGCGCATGCCGCCGTCGGTGTGCACACCGAGGCACTTCAACTGAATGCAGCAATTCGTCTTGCCCCGCCGACAGGCGATGCACTCGCCACAGTTCAGATAGGGATTGACGGCGCACAAGTCACCCGGCTCAAGCCCGCTAACGTCCGGGCCCACCGCAAGCACTTCAACGCCAAGCTCGTGACCCAGAATACGCGGATAGCTGAAGAATGGCTGACGCCCTTTGAAGGCATGGAGGTCTGTGCCGCAGATGCCGACGGTCTGGATGCGAACAAGGGCTTCACCGGGCCCAGGGGCCGGCGCGGAGGGGAGATCGGTCCACTGAAAATCGCCGGGCTGATTGAGTGTGATGGCACGCATTGGAACCATTGTAGTGATAGGTTGGATGTTTCATGCTGAGGCGATTTGCATTTGTGTTGATGCTGCTGCCGGCGGGCCTGGCGGGTGCGGATTTTGTGAATGACATCCACCCGATTCTGGCCAGTCGCTGTCTGAGTTGTCATGCCGGAGAACGGGCGCAGGCAGGGCTGGACCTGACGACGAAGGCCGGCGTGGCGCGGGTGAAAGATGTGTTGATTGGCCGGGTGGAAGGCAAGGTGGGGCGGTTGATGCCACCGGTCGGCAAGCCGCTCGAGCCGAAGCAGATTGAGCTGTTGCGGGAATGGGTAGCCGCTGGAACGCCGATGGTGGACGTGGCGCCAAAGACCACGGAATGGGTGGCTCCGCTTGAGCCCCGGCAGGTGGCGGTACCCGCGGGCACGGGGCATCCGATTGATCGCTTTCTGGGCAAGCCCGCCAAGGGCGTTGTGGGCGATTGGGGCTTTGCGCGCCGTGCTTATCTCGATATCTGGGGCGTACCGCCGAGCCCGCAAATGCTGGACGCTTTTGATGGCAAGCGGGAGAAGCTGGTGGACACGTTGCTGGCGGATGAACGCCGTTACACAAGCAACTGGATCAGCTGGTGGAACGACCTGCTGCGCAATGACATCGGCGTTGTGTATCACGGTGAGCGCAAGTCGATTACGGGTTGGCTCGATCGCGCACTGCGCGAGAACCTCAACTATCGCGACATGGTTCGCGAGCTCTTGAATCCAATTGGCGCCGATTCGCCGGAAGGTTTTCTGATCGGCGTCAACTGGCGTGGTGAAGTGAACGCCAGCCAGACGCCCTTCATGCAGGCCTCGCAGAATACGGCGCAGGTGTTCCTTGGGATCAATCTGAAGTGCGCCAGCTGCCACGACAGCTTCATCAACAAGTACAAGCTCAAGCAGGCTTATGGCCTGGCGGCGATGTTCTCGCGGGAAAGCCGCCTCGAGCTTGTGCGTTGCGACAACAAGACGGGCGTCTATCAAGAGCCCGAATTCATCTGGCCGGAACTGGGCAAAGTGCCCGCCGATCTGAGCCCGAGTGAGCGCCGGATGTGGGCGGCTCGCCTGTTTACGCATGAAAAGAACGGGCGGCTTGCGCGGACCATCGTCAACCGCTATTGGCACAAGCTGATGGGCAAAGGCCTCGTCGAACCTGTCGATGACATGGACGCCAAGCCCACCAACCCTGATCTGCTCGATTGGCTGGCCAATGATTTCGTGGCCCACGGCTATGACCTCAAGTACCTGATCAAGAACATCATGATGTCGGAGGCCTACCAGCGTCTCGACGCGCAACCGCGCCGCATCAGCGCCGAGCAGTTTAGCGACACGGTCAGCGCGGTGACCGGCGAATGGCGATCGCTCGTGACGCGCAATAGCGACAAGGCGCTGCTCGGTCGCGACTGGGAATTCAAGAGCAACCCGCTCAGCCGCGCCCTTGGCCGGCCGATCCGCGATCAGGTATATACGACGCGTGATGAATCCGCTACCACCTTTCAGGGCCTCGAGCTCGCCAATGGCGCGACGCTTGCCAAAGCGATCCATCGTGGCGTGATGCGACTGCTGGGTGAATTGCCACCGGCACCGTCGAGCCTGTTCGATTCGCTGATGATGCGCAATGGTTCTAAGGACTTTGACATCCCCGTCGTGGGCCTCAAGCAGGTCTACCTGTTGACGGAAGATGTCGATACCTATGACACCGAGAAGGCCGAAGTGGGTTGGAGCCAGATTGTGGCGCATGGGCCGCAGGGCAAGACTGTACTTGAAGAGAAGGCGGTGCGTACCCCGCTGGGCACGCGGCTCGTCTATGAGTTGCCCGCCGGAACGCAGAGATTGACCGGCAAGGTGTGGATCAGCGATGCGTCCAAGACGAGTGACATCAGCGCGGCGGTGCGATTTTTTGCCTTTGGCGCCGAGCCGGATCGCCAGCAGCTGGTTAAGGTCTCAGGCTACCGGCCGTGGGGTGAGGCCCCGCAATTAAAGACGGTCGAGCAGTCAATCGAGTATCTTTGGACGGCGGTGCTGAGCCGCAAGCCGAGCGCCGCCGAGCGCGAGCAGGCGCAGAAATTGTTTGCTGGTGGCAAGCTGGTAAGAGAAGGCGTTGAAGACTTGTTGTGGAGTCTGTTGATGCATCCGGAGTTTCAATACATATGGTGAACCGTAGAGACTGGTTGAAGGCCGCCACCGCCGCGGCGATTTCCGCGGGCGAGGCACGCCTGATCGCCGCCCCGCAGAAACCGGAAGCCAAAGCCGATGCGATGATCCTGCTCTGGATGGCCGGCGGCATGGCGCAGACAGAAACGTTTGACCCCAAGCGCTACACGCCGTATGAGACGGGTTTGCGCAGCGAGAAGGTGTTGAGCACGTTCCCGTCGATCCCGACGGTGCTCGATGGCGTTGAGCTCAGCAAGGGCCTCGAGCGCACGGCGCGAGTGCTCGATCGGGGAACGCTGTTGCGTTCTCACCGGGTGGGCGATCTCGGCTTTATCCTCCACTCTCGCCACCAGTTCCACTGGCATACCGGTTATGAGCCGCCACAAAGCGTGGCGGTGCCTCATATGGGTTCGTTCATTTCGCGTACGCTGGGCCCTAAGAACCCCGATATCCCCGCGTTTATCGACATCGGTCAGAACATGGAGATTGGTGGCGAGAGCGATAGTCTCAAGGCCTTCCACACCGCTGGCTTTTTGGGCAGCGAACACTCGCCCTTCATGATCATGGATCCGAAAGACGCGGTGGCATCGACGCGCCCCAGCGAGTTCCTCGGCATGAGCCGGTTTGAGAATCGCTACAAGTTTTACAAGGATCTCGTTGAAAAATCGCCGTTGCGGGAGCAGGGAAGCGAGTTCCACAAGGAAAGCCTGGCTCGTTCGCTTGAGAATGCGCACCGGTTGTTGACCTCGCCGGCCGCCAAGGCATTTGATCTCAGTCTTGAGAAGCCCGAGGTCGCCGCTCGCTATGGCAACTCGCGCTTTGGGCAGGGCTGTCTGCTGGCGCGACGGCTGGTGGAAGCGGGCGCCCGCTTTATCGAAGTCACCACCGAGTACATCCCGTTCCGTTACTGGGACACGCATGAGAACGGCCATATGCGCGCCGAACAGATGAAGCAGACGATCGACGGGCCGCTCTCGCAGTTGATCCTCGACCTGGAAGAGCGTGGTCTGCTCGATCGTACGCTCGTCGTGCTCGCCACCGAGTTTGGCCGCGACATGATGATGGAAGGCAAGCCCGAGAATCTCGTCAAGAACCAGGTGAACGTGCCCGATGTGATGACCGAGCCGAAGCACTACGGCATGCATCGCCACTTTACCGAGGCCTCGAGCGTGCTGCTGTTTGGCGGCGGCATCGCAAAGGGTAAGGTGTATGGGGAGACGGCGCCCGAGCGCCCCTGTCGCATCGTGCGCGATCCGGTGACGATTACCGATTTGCATGCCACGATCTACTCGCTGATGGGCATCGCGCCCGACACGGCTTACGAGGTGGAACGCCGCCCTGTCTATGCGACAAAGGATGGCAAGGGCAAGCCTGTCGCCGGGCTTTTGCGCGGCTGAAGCTGGCCGCAGCCAGCGGCGTTGTGGCGATAATGTAACAATGCGCGCATTTGCTCTCTTGCTTTGCATTGCGTCCGCGGGTCTGGCTCAAACCACGAAGGCAAACCCGTCGGACAAATTCAGACAACTCGAGGAGATCCTGCCCACGCCGAACGAATACCGTGCGGCATCTGGCGCTCCCGGCCACCGTTACTGGCAACAGAAGGTGGATTACAACATCAAGGTGGAAATCGACGATGTCAACCAACGCTGCATCGGCTCTGAAACCATCACTTACAAGAACAACTCGCCCGATACCCTGACGTATCTCTGGCTACAACTCGACCAGAACATTTTTGAACCCGGCAGCGACGCCAACCTCACTGTAACCGCCCCGAACCTTGCGCAGTTGAGCTACGGCCAAGCCTTGTCGCTGATGCGCGATCCGTTTCCGGGTGGCTACAAGATCACCTCCGTCAAGGACGCCGCGGGCGCTCCGCTGAGCCACACCGTGGTCAAGACGATGATGCGCGTTGACCTCAAGAAGCCGCTCGCCCCTGGTGAATCCACGGTGCTCAGTGTCGACTGGAACTTCAACATCGTCAACGCCAAGAAGCTGCGCGCGCGCAGCGGCTACGAGTACTTCCCCGAAGACAAGAACTACATCTATGAGATGGCACAGTGGTTTCCGCGTCTGGCCGCCTACTATGACGTCTACGGCTGGCAGCACAAGCAGTTTCTCGGCGCGGGCGAATTCACGCTGGAGTTTGGCGACTACAAGGTAGCCATCACCGTTCCGGACGACCATATCGTAGCCTCCACCGGCACATTGCAGAATCCGCAGCAGGTCCTCACCGCCGCGCAACGCCAGCGCCTGGTCGAGGCGGCCTCAGCCAAGAAGCCCGTTCTGATCGTCACCGAAGCTGAGGCGACGGCCAATGAGAAGAACCAACCCAAGGGCAAGAAGACCTGGATCTTTCATGCCGACAACGTGCGCGATTTCGGCTTTGCCAGCTCGCGCAAGTTCATCTGGGACGCCCAGGGCCACACGGTTGACGGCAACAAGACGATGGCCATGAGCTTCTACCCGAAGGAAGGCAATCCGCTCTGGGAGCGCTATTCGACGGCTTCGATCATTCATACGCTCAACGTCTATTCCCGCTATTCATTCACCTACCCTTACCCGGTGGCGATCAGCGTGAACGGCCCGGTGGGTGGTATGGAATACCCGATGATCTGCTTCAACGGTCCGCGGCCGCTCAAGGACAAGACCTATTCTTCACGCACGAAGTACGGCCTGATCAGCGTCGTGATCCATGAGGTGGGCCACAACTTCTTCCCGATGATCGTCAACTCCGACGAGCGCCAGTGGACATGGATGGACGAAGGCCTGAACACGTTCCTGCAGTATCTGGCCGAACAGGAGTGGGAAGAGAACTATCCCTCGCAGCGCGGTGAGCCGAAGTACATCACCGCCTACATGGCCAGCGACACGCACGACTCGATCATGACCAATTCCGAAAGCGTGCTGCTGCTCGGGCCCAATGCCTACGCCAAGACGGCTACCGGCCTCAACATCCTGCGCGAGACGATCCTCGGTCGCGAGCTGTTTGACTTCGCCTTCCGTGAGTACTCGCGGCGCTGGAAGTTCAAGCGGCCGACGCCGGCGGATTTCTTCCGCACGATGGAAGACGCCTCGGGCGTGGACCTCGACTGGTTCTGGCGCGGCTGGTTCTATTCGATCGATCACACGGACATCGCCATCAGCAAGGTGCGCCATTTTGTGATCGACACCAAGAACCCCGAAGTCGAGAAGAAGAATCAACGCGAAAAGAAGGATCAGGAGCCCATCACGCTGTCACAGGAGCGCAACAAAGCCCTGCCGAAGCTCGTCGACGCCAATCCGGATCTGAAGGACTTCTACAACACCTACGACCCGCTCAACGTCACCGAGCGCGACAAGCAGGATTACAACAAACTGCTCGAATCGCTCGATGAAGACGAGAAGTCGGCGCTGCGTGGCGGCTCAAACTTCTATCTGGTGGACTTGCGCAATATCGGGGGCCTGGTGATGCCGGTGATCCTCGAGATCGAGTACGCCGACGGCAAGAAGGAAGAGCTGCGCATTCCGGCCGAAATCTGGCGCCGTAACAACCAGGCGGTGACCAAGATGATCGTCACTCCGCGTGAGATCAAGAGCATTGTGGTGGACCCGCATCTTGAGACGGCCGATACCGACCTGTCGAACAATGCGTGGCCGCCCAAGCCGGTAAAGACGCCTTTCCAGTTGTTTAAGGAGCGGGAAACCCCGAATCCGATGCAGCTCGAAAAGAAGGGCGCGGCCAAGTAGTATGTGGCTGCTGTTGGGGCTGGCCTGGTTCTGGCATGGCGTGCACATGAGCACGGCCACGGTGGATTACCAGGCCGCCTCAAAGCGGCTCGAGATCATGATTGCGCTGTCGGCCGATCATGTGGAAGAGATTCTGCGGCGCAAGACGGGCCGCGAGATTGAGATTGACCGGACGCCGGATGCCGAAGCGCTGGCGCGGGATTATGTGCTGGGGCGGTTTGAGTTGCGCGATGGGGCGGGCAAGCGCATGGCGGCCAAATGGGTGGGCTGGGAGATCAAGGGCGGCAACGTCAACGTTTATATCGAGGCGCCTTATGCGGGGGCGGGGCAAGTGCAGTTACGCAATGACCTGCTCATGGACTGGCAGCGCGATCAGGTGAATCGCGTTTTGCCCAAGCGGGACGGTAAGGGAAAACCTCCTCAGTTGATGTACTGGGTTGGCAACACAGGACAATTCCAGGCCCTCGTGTTCTAGCGGGCTATCCCGCTGATTCTTCAAAGACTAAAAAACATTCCCGGTCATTTCGCGGGATTGGCTCCATTTGGTTGTGTGCGGCGAAGCCCTAGGCTTAAGACAGACGATCGATAGGAAAGTCACCACTGGAGAATAACGAAATGAAGAAATTGAAGAACATGGTTTGGTCGCTGCGTATCCTGAAGGACACCAAGGGCCAGGATCTGATTGAATACGCGCTGATGGCGGGTTTTGTGGCCGTTGCCGCTGGCGCCATCATGCCGAGCGTGGGCACGAGCATCAGCACGATTTTTAGCCGCGTCTCGGTGACTCTGTCGACCGCCGCGGGTACCGGTTCCTAACCTTCTCATCCACCTGTAAAGCATCTGCAAATCGGCCAACGCCACATCAGGCGTTGGCCGTTTGATTTTTAAGGTGTTTGCCGCCGCGAAACGGGGAAAACTGCTAATTGGTGACGAAAGTTCTAGTACCTATGATTGACCTAGCAGCACCAAACTGCACCAACAAAAGAGGAGAGAACGAACAAAATGAACAAGCTCAAGAATCTGTTCTGGAACCTGCGTATCGTCAAGGATACGAAGGGTCAGGACCTCATCGAATACGCGCTGATGGCCGGCTTCGTGGCCGTCGCCGCTGGCGCCATCATGCCGAACGTTGCTACCAGCATCAGCACGATCTTCAGCAAGGTTTCCACCACTCTGTCGACCGCTGCCGCTGCCGGCTCCTAGTCGTCAGATACCTGATTACAGGTTGTGGAATTGGGAGGGTCCGTCCGGAGGGGTGGGCCCTTTCGCCGTTATTGGGGGGCAGGGCAGTACCTAAGGTGTTTCCATGTCGCAAATTGAGGTTTTCTACCATCTACACGAATCAGCTCGAGCCGTTATGCTGAGATGGTGGGCCGGAGGAAAACCTTAACGCGGTTGCTCCAAAGGCCTCTGTTTTGCCCTCCAATTCATTTTTCAGCTCGCTCTTCGGAGCGAGCTTTTATTTTCTCCCAAAGGGCAGCGAGGTAAATCGCTTACTAAGGTAATCTAAGGTATTTACCGAATTGGAAGAAAACCTATGGGCTAGTATTCTCATCTCTGTAGTACTTGTTACTGCAAATTGATTGGGGAGAGAAACCAACATGAACAAGCTCAAGAACATCGTTATGAACCTGCGTATCGTCAAGGATACGAAAGGTCAGGACCTCATTGAATACGCCCTGATGGCCGGCTTTGTGGCCGTTGCCGCCGGTGCGATCATGCCGAACGTGGCCACCAGCATCAGCACGATCTTCAGCAAGGTTTCGACCACGCTGTCGACCGCTGCCCAGGCTGGCTCCTAGTTCCAACCCTGGAATTCATACCAACCTTTATCAGAATCCCGCGCTTCCCACCAGGGGCGCGGGATTTCTGCGTTTGGAAACTTTTTTTTCGTGGTGATGTGGTTTTTCCGGTTCCTTTCCTGTTTACCCATACAGGAGGGCCATTGTGACGCGCCCGGACGGAAATGACGGACTCTGGTTTCCGTTACGGCTGTGAGCGGCACATGGTTGGGTCATTGCATTCCGGGTGTCAAGGTCCTGTGGAGGGGACCCTGACACAAGCGAATCGGAGGAAGCCCCGGAATGCATGACCTGAGAGACGAAGATAATTCTGTGCCGGGAGACGGACGGACCCTAATCCCGACCGGAGGAGGCTGAATCTCTTGAGAAAGTGGCGACAATCAGATTTCCAGATGGAAAGCGAACTTCGTTTCAAGCGCATGTTGCTGCCGCGGCAGCGCCGGCGTGAACGAAGCTATTCAAGTGCAGTGCGTGGCGCGATTTGGCTGTGGAAGCTAAATGGTACTCGTCGTGCTGAGGCTACACCAAAGCCTCCGGTGAATTGGCGGGATTGGGTCTGGAGAGCGATCCCGGTCAAAGACTGATGGCGCAAAGCTGTTTGCGCGCTGTAGCGGCCGACGGTCTCCGCGTGGGGTCGCGGTCCAGCAGCGCGAGTAGCACCGCGTCGAGCGCCGATGGCAGCTCCGGGGTTAACTGCGAAGGCGGCGCAGGTGTGCGGCACTCAAGCGCTTCAAAGATATCCAGCGGTGTCTCACCGGCAAACGGGTGATGACCAGTGAACAGCTCGTACAATACAGACCCCAGCGAAAACACGTCCGAAGCATAGGTCGCATTGTCGCCCATAAGAATCTCGGGGGACATGTATGGCAGCGTTCCGGATAGAGTTCCTGAAATCGTGCCGTTAGACCCGATCGCTTCCACTTCGGGCATCACGTATCCCGCCAAACGCGCCAACCCAAAATCGAGCACCTTTACCTGACCAGCAGGCGTCACCATGATGTTGTCAGGCTTGATGTCGCGATGCACGACGCCGGCCTCGTGAGCCGCGGCGATTGCGCCGGCCACCTGGCAGCTCCACTGCAGCGCCTCGGCGGGCGCTGGGCGGCTGGCATCGATGCGCTTACGCCACGTCTCGCCATCCACCCATTCCATTGCCATGAACATGCCGTCGTCGGAGTCGGAGAATTCAAATACCTGAACGATGTTTGGATGCGCCAAGGCCTGCGCGGCATGTGCCTCACGCTCAAAGCGACCGGCCGCGGCCGGATCCACCAGCATATGCCGGCGCAACACCTTGAGCGCCATTGTCTGGCCGGTGGGTTCGTGTTCCACCCGATAGACTTCGCCCATACCACCGACGGTGACCAGATTGAGCACACGATAGTTGGCGATGGTTTCGCCCGGCTCCATCTGGTTCGGATGACGGGAGATCAGATCGGCGGCCAGTCTTGAAGGCAGATCGGTCAGAAATCCCAAACCAGCCCGATCATCGGCCTCGAGCAAACTGTCGACTTCGGCGCGCAAGTGAGACGGGCAATTCTCGTCGAGAAAGGCGTTTCGTTCGGCGCGGGGCAGGGCAGCAGCGTCGAGGAAAACTTCCTCGATCTTGGGCCAGTCAGTGGGATTCATGCGAGTCCTTTCCCGCTACGCCTAGCTCACGCGCCAGCCAGGCGCGAGCTGCTTGCCAGTCGCGAGTGATCGTCATCGTGGATACGCCGAGCGTCTCGGCGGTCTCCTCTACGCTCAAGCCACCGAAGTAGCGCAGTTCCACCACCCTACACTTGCGTGCGTCGATGGCTTCGAGTCGCTTGAGGGCGTCGTGAAGCGCCAGCACTTCGCGTGCTTCCTGTTCGGCGGCGATGCCCAGATCGTCGATTGGCACCTGTACCGCGCCCCCGCCGCGCTTTTCAGTCAGGCGGGTCTGGGCGTGGTTGACCAGGATCTGCCGCATCGCAAGGGATGCGACGGCAAAGAAATGGGCGCGATCAGTGAATTGCTTTTGGCCCTGATGCGACAGCCGGAGGTAGGCTTCATGGATCAGGACAGTGGGCTGCAACGTGTGCTGGCTGGGCTGGCCGTGAAAGCAGCGGCGCGCCATGCGGTGCAGCTCGTTGTACACAATCGGAATCAGGTCGTCGAGCGCCTCACGGTCACCTTCTGACCATGCCGCCAACAGTCGCGTTACGTCACCCGAAGCACTCATCGAATACTGCCGTACGCACCATCTTAATACAGGTATGGTATCCTTAAGTTTTGCCGGAAAGGAGGTGAATCGAGATGGCTGAAATTATCCTTCAGGATGGAGAAACTCTGGAAGCCGCACTGCGTCGCTTTAAGCGCAAGGTGCAGCAGGAGGACATCATCAAGGAAATCAAGAAGCACTCCTTCTACCTCAAACCGGGTGAAAAGAAGCGCGTCAAGCAGGCGCTGGCCCGTAAGCGGAACCGCAAAAAGCGTCCGCGTGGTGACGCCGAGTAAAGCTTCGCTTTCCTGATTTCGATAAAGGCCACTGGCAAATTGCCGGTGGCCTTTTTCATTGGCTCGTTACAATGGATGCTGTGATGCAGGTGCTTGATCAGGTACTCGGTGGATTGATGCGGCGCTATTCGGAGCGCGTGCCCGACGTGGGGAAGATTTTGGGGGCCATGGAGTCGCACGGGCTGGTGGCCAGCCGTGATGAGATTGAAAACGATCACATCGCATTCCGCACGATGGGTGTGCCGCAGTTGGGAATTCAGAGCTTTGAGAAGATCTTTCTGGCCTATGGTTATCAGAAGCGTGAGCCATACTTTTTCGCTTCCAAGAAGCTGGATGCCTTCTGGTATGCGCCACCAACGCCGCGGCATCCGCGGATCTTTGTTTCTGAGCTACGCGTGGGTGACCTGAGCGAAGAGGCGCAGCGCATCATCCGGTCGTATACCGACGAGGTCAAGACAGACCCCGTAGATTCCATCGACCTCGCCGATGCCGGGGCAGTGGACCAGTTTCTGCATTCGGGTCTGTGGCGATTGCCCACCTGGGCAGACTACAGCCGGCTGCTCGAAGAGAGCGAGTATGCTGCGTGGGTGATCTACAACCGCTATTATCTGAATCACTTCACGATCAGCGTGCACAACCTGCTGCCACCACACGATACGGTTCAGGGATTCAATGTGTTTCTTGAAGGTATCGGAGTTAAGCTCAACGATTCAGGCGGCAAGATCAAGGTTAGCCCTGATGGGTTGCTGCTGCAGAGTTCCACGGTCGCTGAAATGGTGGATGCAGAGTTTGCTGACGGCTCACGGCATCGCATCGCGGGCAGTTATGTGGAGTTTGCCGAGCGCAAGGTATTGCCACAGTACGCGGATGTAGCCACCCCTGGGCGTGAACATCGTCGGGATGGATTTGAGGCGGGAAACGCTGACAAGATCTTCGAAAGCACCTTTACGAGCCAGACTGGGCGGGTCTGATTCGTTGGCGATATAATATATGTTATCAGAAGCGATATGCAGCCGACGTTCCCTACTGGCTGGCTTGCCGTTCACCCTCAAGGCGCAATCCCGCCGCCCTAACGTTCTCATTCTGCACAGTGACGATCAGCGCTTCGATACGATCTCGGCCTGGGGTAACCCGCAGATCCACACGCCGAATCTGGATCGCTTGACGCGTATGGGCGTTTCCTTCCGCCAGTGCTACAACCAGGGTGGCCATGCGGGCGCCGTCTGTATTGCGGCACGCGCGATGCTGTTGAGTGGACGTAGCCTCTGGCGCGCTACCGGCACTGGGGGCTTGAATGTACCGCTGCTGCCAGAACGGTTTGCCGAGGCCGGATATGACACCTTCTTTACCGGCAAATGGCATACCGGCAAGGAAACGCTCGAGCGCTGCTTCAAGACCGGTGGCCGTGTCCTCGTTGGGGGCATGGGCCCACACACACGCCCAAAGCTTGGCAGAATCGGCGATCTTGCTGCCACGGAATATCCTGAGCGAACAACGCTTGCGTTTTCAAAGGATTTAGCTGCTTTTCTAAGATCTCGCTCTAATGCTCAGAATCCATTCTTTGCTTACTGCGCCTTCACGGCGCCTCACGATCCCCGCGATGCTCGGCCTGACGACCTGAAGCGTTACGAAAGCAGGGAACTCGCACTTCCCCGCCCCTGGCTTCCCTCCCCAGCCAAAGACAATGGCGAACTCAAGGTTCGAGACGAGGTCGTAATCCCCGCGCCGAGAGATCGAGCGACCTGCCGGAGGGAGCTTGCCGCCTATTACGCGTTGATTACTGAAATGGATGAAGGTATCGGAAACATCTTGAAGAATCTTGAAGATGTCGGCCAACTCTCAAGTACTGTCGTCGTTTTTATGGGCGACAATGGCCTTGCGATGGGTGCTCATGGATTGATGGGCAAGCAATCCATGTACGAGCATTCGCTGCGCGTGCCGCTGATTCTCGCTGGGCCTGGCATCGGCCGCGGCAAAACGGATGGTTCATCGGCATTTAGCTTTGAACTCTACAGCCGGCTGTGCCGGATCACTGGTGTTTCGGCGCCAGGACATGTGGAAATCCCCGGTGGGCCGCTTTATTTTGGCTATCGAGATTTCCAACGTGCCGTCCGGATAGGAAGCCGCAAGATGGCTTGGTCGAATCAGGTCGTGGAGTCCTACGATCTCGCTAAGGATCCCTTTGAGGAACGTGATCTCGGCGCGGCGGACCAGGACGGCTTTCTCGCGGCACGACGGAAGGCTGCCGCCTTCTACGGCGACCCCGTCGCGGTACCGGTGGCGTGATGACCCCTACCTTTCGACAAGCCAGCGAAGCTGCAATCCTGGTGGACTTTGGCACGAATGAGATCCGTTGGGAAATTGTCCAGCGCATCCACCGCCTCGTTTCCATTCTTGACCTTTCGCCGCTGGAAGGCATCGAGGAACTCACTCCGGCTTATTCCACTTTGCTGGTTGAATTTAACCCGTTACAGCTGGAATCAGAACGCGTCATCGATCACTTAAGATTTTGCATGGAAGAAATAGGAAATATTGAGCTTCCAGTAGCGCAACAACTTGAAATTCCCGTTTTTTACGGTGGCGAGTATGGTCCAGACTTGATCCCGGCAGCCGAGCGTTTGAACCTCACCGTCTCCCAGCTGGTCCAGGCCCACTGCGACCAGATCTATACAGTCGCCTTTTTCGGATTCTTGCCTGGTTTTGCCTATCTGTCTGGCTGGCTGCAGAAGTACAGCATGCCGCGTAAAGACACCCCCCGTCCCAAAGTACCTGCGGGGAGCGTAGCTATCGCTGGCGTGCAATGCGGGATTTATCCTGTCGATTCTCCTGGCGGCTGGCAGATTCTCGGACGCACTCCGGTGAAGGTGATTGATGTGACGCGAGACCAGTTCTCGCTGTTTTCGATCGGAGCGCAGGTTCGGTTTTACCCCTCGAACCCTTCGGCATGGTGAAAGTAATCGACGCGGGGTTTCTCACCTCGATTCAGGATCAGCCCCGTTTCGGGCTCGCGCGCTACGGCTTGAGCGAGGCTGGCCCGATGGCGCCGCTCAGTTTCCTCGAGGCAAACTACATCGCTGGCAATCGCGAACCGATGCCCACGCTTGAGGTAACCATGAAGCCTCCCCGGTTGCTCTTCCGCTCACGAGCTCTCGTTGGTCTGGGGGGCGCTGACTTCGGCTGGCGACTCGACAACCGTCCTGTACAAGCTGGAACGACACTCGAAGTGCGGCCCGGTTCCACGCTACAGGGAGATTATTGTCGGACGGGGCTGCGCGGCTACATCGCGTTTGCTGGCGGGATCGAGATTCGTCGCTGGCGTCAGAGTGCCGCTACACATGTACAAGCGCGGCTGGGTGGCGCGGTACTCAACCGTGGAGACGAGCTCATGGTGGGTGATGGCGGCGACATGCGTCCCCGGCGGATGCCGGACCGGATACCTGGACCCATGTACAACGGGCCGCATAAGGTATTGCGAGTGGTCGAAGGCGTCCATGCCACCCAGTTTGCACCCGAGGCGATCTCGTTGTTGTGCGGTACAGTCTACAAAGTCACCGAGCAGAGCTCGCGCATGGCGGTGCGAGTGGAGGGCATGGAGCTTCCCTGCCCGAAAGATCCACTGCTGAGTGCCGGCGCCTGGCATGGGGCCATTCAGATTCCGCCCTCGGGTATCCCGCAGATTCTCGGCACAGACCATCCGGCCACCGGCGGCTACCCGATTCTCGCTTCGGTGATTCGTGCCGACTTTGAAGTGTTGGGCCAACTCCGGCCTCGCGAAGAGATTCGCTTTGGGCGCGTCAGCATTGATATCGCCCGTCAGCTCTATCGCCGACAGGCGGATTGGTGGCAAAACCTGTGAAGATCAACTGCGACTTGGGCGAGTTGCCAGACCTCGCGGCGAGTGGGGTGCAAGAACGGATTCTGGCGATGGTAGACCTGGCCAACGTCTGTTGTGGCGCGCATGCGGGAAGCACGGAGCTGACTCGCCTAACGATGCGGCAGGCTGCCGCCGCCGGTGTGCGAGTAGGAGCCCACCCTGGATATCCTGATCCGGAGCATTTTGGTCGCCGGCCGCTCTACGGCAAATCGTTTGGCGCTGCCCAAGTGGCGGACCTGGTGGCCGAGCAGGTGGCGTTCGCTGTTGAGGCAGCGCGGGAGGCGGGCCTTGCGCTTTACCACGTCAAGCCACACGGCGCTCTCTACAATGAGGCGGCCGCCGATGGCGAAGTCGCCGAAGCGATTGCTCGCGGCGTGCGGATGGTGTTGCGGGATGTTTTTCTGGTGGGGCTTGCAAAGTCCACGATGGTGAATGTGTTTCGCCGCCAGGGTTTTGTTGTCCTGCGAGAAGCCTTTGCAGATCGTCGCTACACGCAGGCAGGGATGCTGGTGCCGCGTACCGAGCCAAATGCCATGATTGAAGATCCGGCCGAGGCTTGCGCACAATGGCACACACTGGCGCAGTTTAGCGATACGGTCTGTGTACATGGGGATGGGCCCCATGCGCTGACGCTACTGGCCGCCCTCAAAGCTCAGGCGCCGGCGTAGCTCTGGCCATTCCCCGCGGTCATAACGACCCTTGAGCTCGGCGATACCCACCATCAGGGCGATCACAATCACCGACAGGATAACTGTGTGGAATACGGTAAGCGACTCTTTCCAGAATCCCAGCCAGCGTCCATAAACAAGCTCGATGTGGATCCAGTACACCGGCAAGCTATGCTGGCCGAGCGTAGCCACCCAACTCCAGCGATCCTGTTTGTACGCCATCCACACATATCCGACTCCCGCCAGAGCCAGGACAATACCTGTCTTGATGAAGACCAGCCCCGGCGCATCAAGCCAAAAGTCGCTCTTGGCGTAGATCGAATAGGGCAAGCCCGAGAAGTAGTTGGCCGTCAGAATCAGCCCAAAGCCGATCAGCATCGACCACTGCATCATCTTCTCGTAGTGCTCACGAGGCACGATGCGAATCACGCTTCCGGCTGAAACGCCAAACGCCAGAAACGCCGCCCATGGGAAGAAGCTGAAGAAGTTCGCATCGGGCACGATGTACTGCCGTAGCAGCGTCGGCGCCCAGGTCCAGTCGGCGTTTGCCACCAGCGGACCGCAACAGGCGATCAGCGCGCCAACCACCGCGGCATACAGCACCCGCTGGCGCGTATCGAACACCACCAGCCAGCTCAATGCGGCGACGGACAACCCCATGCAATTGAGGATGTCCACTCGCAGAATATCCATCGCGTTGCCATAGGGGTACGAGAAGACATACATCTGCAACCGGAACAGGATCGCAATCACAATCAGGAAGCGCGCCCGGCGGAGGGCGGCGCCAAACCGGCTGAATACCGAAGGCTGCTTGCGAGACAAGCTGTCCATCAGAAAGGCCAGCGTTACGCCGGTGAGAAACAGAAAGAAAGCGGGCGGCATGCCGCCGACGAATTGGGAAAGGACAAAGAACGGACCTTCGCGCAGATCCTTGGCCATGAAGCTGTGGGTCACATGACCCTGGAGCATGATCAGTGCGCCGATGCCCCGCGTCCAGTCCAGAAAGCCCAGCCGGGACTGGGAAGCGTGGATCCGCTCGGCAGCCATCTTACTTCGTCGGGTATTCCTTCTTTACGTTCTTCGGCAAGTCGAGGCGAAGTTCTTTTTCCGTAAGCGAGGAATTGATTTTGAGGTCGGTGTAGGTGGCCTGGTTGTAATCCCCTGCCCCCTGAAACAGCTTCTGGCGCTGCGGATAGCCATCGGCATTGCTCAGCCAGACTTCGATTTTCTTGAGCTTCAGCAGCGCGGAATCCTGCTTGGGCGTGAGCTCGATGCGCGTGCAGGGTTTGCCGTTGACAGCTTCTTCGCCGAGCAACTTGATGCTGTAGGTCTTTTGCAGTTCTTTCGAATTGGTGCCAAAGCCGATCAGAATGCCCTGGCTGATCAGGCTGTCGATCTTGCCGACATCGACGATTTGCACCGTGTTGATCTTGGGGAGAAACACTTGCACTTTCTTATCGGCGTAGCTGATCTGTTTCTCGTCAGGGATCTTGAAATCAATGCGCATGGCAACCGCACCGGGCTTGAGGCGCAACATGCGGATCTCGCCGGATTCTTTGGTGGCGTCCTTGATTACAGCGGTATAGTCGATGCGCTCGATATGAGCAGACATCGAACGGAACGACACGGCGTTCTGATCGAGTTTCGCGTAAAGGTCGGGCAGCGACAGCGGCGCGGCCGCGGCAAGCGCGGTCAGCGTGAGGAGGGCACTAATGCTTCGCGTAAGCAAGGAAACCTTTCACCTCGTTCTCGGCATCATAAAGCGTCTCAAGCCGGACCACTGACCACTTGTCCTTGAACTTGCGGGCAATCATCTGGCTCGCTTCACTCATGCGCCGGTCTTCCGGGACCTGCGTTAAAACATGCGGGTCAATATAGAAGACGAACGCGCCATCGCTGGCGGGTACCATCACAATGCTCGAAGCCCGAGGCTGGTCACGGAACCACTCGCGAGGCGTGAAAAAGATAAAGGCCAGGAGCAGCGCAACAATGATGTCGTACTGCCAACTGGCGCGGGGGAATTCCCAAAATATCCAACGGCGCATAGCCAATTCATATTCTACCTGCTTCAGGCCAGCCGTAAGTCGCGGAATTCATCGACGACGGCAAATGGCCGGGCGAGTTGGCTGAGCGTTTCACCCCGCTGGTCGATCTGGGTCTCCTCGATCGCGCCAAGGTCGGGAATCCCCAGGCGGGCCGATTCGCGGAGGTATTTGATCTTCAGCGGGTCGAGCTTCATCAGGCGGGCGCAGGTGGCGTCGACCGCGGCAAAGTCACGCCCCATTACCACCACCCCGGCGTTTACGGGGGTGCCCTGGATTGGCCCGTTGCCTTCCATGGCGACAATTCCGTCGACGATCGCGAACGTATGCCGTACCAGACGGTTGAGTTCGACGATGGAATTGTCGATGCCCTGGTAGTGGAGCAGGTTCTTTGGCCAGCCGTAGATGGCGCTTGGTACGATGCCGAAGAAGTTCTTCATACTCAGCGTCGCGCCAGCCCAATGGTGGGTCTTCATCTTTGCCACGCTCACCACGAGGTCGGCATTCAATACTGTCTTCGGCAGATAAAGATCCATCGAGTTCTGAAAGGCACGCAGTGGCGAGGCGTCATCGAGATTCAGGTCGACGAAGCGCGAGTCGAAGTCAGGCACGATCTTGCGGTAACCAGCCTGGTCGGCAAGATCCCAGGTGTCGCGGCGGTGGCCAGGGCCTTCACCAATCCATACCTGGGATGCGCCCTGCTTGAGAAAGAGCTCGCGGGCGGCAAGCACCAACCGCGGATCGGTGTTGATGCAGGTGTTCTGGTCAAACTCGACGAGGTTGGGCTTGAGCAGCACGGTTTTGCCGCGTAGTTGCGTCGCCGCATCCGGCCATGCCGCAGTGAGCCCGGCCTCGAGCAAACCCAGCAGTTCCTGTTCATAACTGGCGGCTTTCAGCACCGCCACGCTTGCTTTTTGCACGTTTTGACTCCGTGGGTTTGGGCTCTGATTGCAGGACACGGTGGCGAGGGCCGCACCGGCAATCCACTCGCGACGCTTCATGGCAACAGGTTCTCGCTGGTTCCCCGCCCTGCCATCACCTCAAGGCCGGCCAGCATGAGATTGCGGCTCGGATGTGGTGCCGGGTCGGTTGGCTGGTACTCGATATTCTGCCCGTGCAGCCGCAAGGCGAGCGCGAGCAGCGAGCGGCCATAGGCGCCTTTCGTGGTCGCGTAGGTCTGGCGGGCTTGCTCGAGACTTTTGGTGAGATCAGCGCCACTGCCGACAAGGCCCAGCAGAGCGAGCCCGGTCGTTTCCGGATAGGAAGGCAAAATCTCTCCCAGCACCTTCTTGTTGCCATAATTCCAGCCGCCGTCGTAGCAGCGCCGGTCGAGGATCATGCGTGTGGCGATATCACGGCGGTAGCGCACGCCCGCCTCTGGGGCAATATCCTTCATCCAAGGCAGCGACAGCAATCCGTGCGTCGTTGGTTCGACCCAACTGTTGTTGTCTGGCCGCCAGGGCCAACCCTTCAGCTTCGGGTCTTGCTCTACCTTGCTCTTGCCGAGGGCGTATAGCATGCGTTGCAGTACATTTCCTTCGGCCCCTTCCGTATTGAGAATCCAGTCGGCCGCTTTCTCAAGCCGCTTGGGCTCGATCGCACCCATCTTGAGCAGCGGAAACGCCAGTTGCGTTACCCAGGTGGCGCCGGGGATATTGACGGCTGGCGTCAGCCCGCCGGTTGAATCCTGGCAGGAAACCAGAAACTTCACGCCAGGGCGAAAAGCTGCTTCCTTGGGACCCAGGGCCCGCAGGGCATAACAGGTCGGCTCCACACGGCTTTCCCGACCGGGAAAGTAGCCCCAGCCTCCGTCCTGATTCTGATTCGCCCGCAGAAAATCACGGCGCGCCTCGATCCATGCCATAAATCCGGCTATCGACAATCTAAGTCGAAAGCTTTAATAAGCTGGGGATGTGACCCCTTTTTCTGAAGTCCCCAACGAACTGCGCCGCATGGTGAGCCAACTGCGGGATCGCAGCGCTTCGATTGCCTGGCAACAGCCCTATGGGCCGGGCAAGTGGCAGCGCATCGAGGTGCTGGGGCATCTTGTCGATTCGGCGATGAACAACTGCCAGCGCTTTGTTCGCGCCATGATCCAGACGGAGCTCGAGTTTCCCGGCTATCAGCAGGTGGAATTCGTCGCCGTCCAGAGCTACCGCAGCTATCCACCGGCAGCGCTGCTCGAACTGTGGGCCAGCCTCAACCTTTGGATTGCCCACGTGATTGAGCAAGTGCCGCCGCAAAAGCGGGAGACGCCTTGCCGCATCGGCGGCGGCGAGCCGGTGACACTCGAGTTTTTGATGGTGGATTACTTGCGGCATCAGCTGCATCACCTGGCCGATATCGAGCGCCCCTAACGCAGCGGGACGACTTTGCCGGTGCGTACGCTTTCGCGGGCGGCGACGAGAATCTCGGTGGCGATCAGGTTGTTCTCAATGCTCGACAAGCCGCCGGGTTTCAGCTTGCCCCGGGCGACGGCGCGCAGGTAGGAGAGCGAATCAGCCTCGTCGGCTGGCAGGTCGGTGGGGGTGATCACTTCTTCCACCTTGGTGCCCGCCTTGCGACGGCGGACGGTATTGCCACCATAGGCGTGGGCGTAGGCGGTTTCGCCGTAAACCTCAAAGTCTTTGCGGCTGAAGGGCCAGTTCCAGCTGCCTTCGATGATGCCTTGAGCGTCATCGTATTCGACGATGATCGTGGCCTCGTCATCCACCTTCGGGTAGATGTGGGGCTTGTTGCGCTTGACGCTGGCCACCACACGCAACGGCTTTTTGTTGTCCATCATCCAGGTCATCAGATTGGCGCCGTAGCAGCCAAAGTCGAACAGTGCGCCCGCCCCATTACGCACCGGGTCGGTAAGCCATTCGAAGAATTCCGGCCCCACCCCAATTTCCTTCGGGCCCTCATGCCCGTCCATGGCCACCATCTTGCGAATGCGGCCAGCGGCGCGTTCCTGTTTGAAAAAACGATAGAGTTCGCCATGGCTTTTGTACCAGGTGGTTTCGTAGTTGACGAAGATTGGGATGCCCGCCGACTTGCTCAGCCGAGCCATCTCGCGGGCGTCCTCATTTGTGGTGGCCAGCGGCTTTTCCATCATCAGCGGGAGTTTTAGCTCGGCGCACAGACGCGCACAGGCGAGGTGACGATCGGTGGAGGTGAAGCTCGCTACGGCTTCCACCTTATGCTGGCGGAGCTCTTCGCGCTTCTCAAACGGAATCGGGCCCACGACCTCGACGTCCGTTCGCTTGGCGGCAGCGTTCATGAAACCCTTGACGTGGCCATGCTCGGTACCAAGCACAGCAACGCGAAACTTCGATTCCTGAGCGGCCAGCGCAAACGGGGCGGCCAGGACCAGACGGCGATCAATCATGCGCCTATTCTACAGAACCGCAACCTTTCCGCCGATAGGAATAGATAAGCACCCATGTTGATCTCACGCATTCTCACCAGTTTTGCCTTGGTGGCGAGCCTCGCCACTGCGGAAACCGATTACCGTTTTGCCTTCCCGCAGTCGGAAATGCTGATGGGCATTGACGTCAAGTGGTTGATGAAAAGTCCCCTCGGCCAGTCGATGCGCAAGGAATTGAGTGGGAGCCTTGGTGAACTCAAGGCTTTCGAAGGATTCATGGACCAGATTGACAGCGTTCACCTGTCGGTAGTCTCCAAAGGCCCGAAGTCGAGCGATCTGCTCGTCCTGGTGGAAGGGCGCTTTGAGCTCGATAAACTGAAGGCGCTCGGCGCGCTGCAGGGGCTCAAGCCGCAACAGTGGGGCAAGGTGATGGTGCTGGTGCCGCCGGCGGCCAAGAGCCGTCCGACGCCGGGCAAGAAGGCGAGCTTTACGCCGGCGCAGTTCAAAATGGACCCGAGCAATACGCGCCCGGCCTTTGCGCTGCTTGACGCCAAGCGTGTGGTGATCGGTGAAGAGGCGCCGTTGCGTGTCGCGCTTGAACGCATCGAGACGGGCCTTACGCCCCAGGCCAACCCGCTGTTTGACCGTGCTCGCGACCTCGAAGCTGCCAATGACGTTTGGCTGGTGGGCAACACGAACGCCCTGAATCTGAATGGCGCGACGGCGCCGAAATCGAACGACCCCATGTCACAGCTCGCCACGCAGGTGCGCGGCATTGCGCTGGGCCTTGCGGTGCGTCGCAACGTCTCGCTCGATTTGCAACTGCAGACCACCACTCCTAAGGCGGCTACCCAGATTCTCGATCTGGCCAAGGGCGGTATTGCGCTTGCCAAGATGCAGCCGACCAGTGGTGAGCCGTTTCCCGTGGATATCGACAAGGTGTTGAATATGTCGGCCGCGGGCAACGTGGTGAAGCTCAACATCTCGATGGAACAGGCAGATATCGATCGCATCATGGCGAGCAAGCTGAATCCGCTGAACAGCGGCAAGCCTCCGGTGGTGAGCAGCGCCACGCCTGCACCCGCCGCTGCCCCTGCAGTGGCCGAGCAGCCCGCTGCTCCGGCCGCACCGGTGCGCAAAACGGTAATGATTTATGGGTTGCCCGGTGGGCCTAAGGAAGTGCCGGTCCAGTAAGGACCAGGGTTACATGCCGGGTCCGCTCTCGCGGGCCCGCATCCGTTCTTCGCGCTCGCGCTCAAGCTTCTCGAAGCCAGGCAATTGTTCGGGGCGCAGGAACTTTTTGATTTTGTCTACCTGACCCTGGTGGATCTTGTCCATCTCGGGCTTGTAGCGTTGCCGCAGCAGGCGGTATTCGACACGAGTTTCGTCGAGCGTATCGTTGAGTTGCTTGAGCTGGGTGTCGTCGAGAGAAAGCTGGGTGCGCATGCTGTCGACGTAGCGTTGCCGCCAGTCGTCATTGTTGCGGGCGGGAACCGCCTTGGCGGCCACCGTTTCAGACGAGTACAACGCGTGACCCAATACGCCGCTTGCCACCCCACCAGAGAACACCAGACCAAAGTAGAGAGCTACCCTGGAAGCGGATATTTCCATCTAGCGCCCACCCCAGGAGGCCTTTTGTGCCTTGGCCATGTAGACGTCATCGAGGAAGTGATCTTCGCTGATCTCGTCAGTGAGCTTTTCAATGTAGGCACGTTGGGGCAGTGGGTTGGGATGCAGGTAAAGCAGCACCCCGAGCACGAGCACCAGTAGACCCGTGGCAGTGGCAAATGAGTTGGCCCAGCGCAGGAAGCCCCGCTCCGCCCGGCGACGCGCCTCAATGCGAGCCCAGACCTGGGGCATGAAATTGGCACCCGGCTCGACATCAGGACAGGCGGCCCGGTAAGCACCGAACAGGGCGTCCAGTTGTTGATCGTGATTCTCCATCCTCAATCCTTTGCTTCCTTTGACTTCTCGAAAGCTTTCAAAACCCTTTGTCTCGCCCGAAAGAGTCGTACCTTGAGGGCGCTCTCATTGGCCCCGTAAATCTCTTCCAGCTCTTTGATCGACAATCCTTCCACTTCTTTGAGAAGCAGCAGGATGCGATCCTCTTCACTGACCCCGTTGAGTAACCAGTGTACAAAATCGCGGAGGGTGGAATTTCGCTCCTCCGTTTTGCCCTTCAGTTCTCCAGCGGTGGCATCAGCCATCACCATCTGGGCCTCGCTCAGGTCGGCCATGCGGCTTTCCTTGCGACGCTTGGTCTTGCGCATGTAATCGTAGGCGGCGTTGACCGTGAGGCGATAAAGCCAGCGGTCGAACAGCTCGACGTTCGATAGCTGATTCAGCGAGTAGTACAACCGCAGGAACACGTCCTGGGCGACGTCCTCAACATCCTCAGGCTTGCCGATCAGTCTTCCGACAATCGACAGAACACGCTTACGGCACGATAGAACCAATTCATTAAACGCGGCTTCATCTCCCGACTGGGCTCGCGCAACGATATTGGGATCGGCGTTCATAGGAATAGGCGCTTAAATTGGGGTCCGCGTTACTTAGCCATCATTAAATTCGGCCATCCCAACGCAGGCCGATGCGGTAAAGAAGAGGTCCACCGGTTTGCGGAAACGGGGTGAAACCGGTAAGGATGCGGCGATCGGCGAGGTTCTCGATGGCCAGAGTGGCTTTCAAGCCCCGATAGAGATCCTGGCGTGCCGAAAGCTGAAACAGGGCAAAGCCGGGCAGTAACTGGGTATTGCGGTCATCTTCAAACTGCAGGCCGGAGGTGCGCATGCTGACGGTGACGAGCGTGCGCGGGCCATACCAGGTCACCTGGGCCGAACCCTGGTGCTTGGGCACCTGCGGCAGGCGCTCGCGGGTGACGAAGCGCGAGTCAGCCATAAGGTAGCTCGCCTCAAAGCGGAACTGCTTGTAGCGCTTCTCGAGTTCCGCCTCAAGGCCCCTTACGGTGGCAGCGGCGGCATTGCGCCGTTGGCGAACAACGGCAGTGGCGCTGGAGGAAAGCGTGACGTTAGTGATGAGGTCGCCAATTTCCTTGTAGAAGCCGCCGGCGCGCAGATTGAAGAGCTCGCCACGGTAGTCAAAGCCTGTCTCGACGGCCCACAACTTTTCGGCGCGCAGGTCAGCATTGGCCTGCGTGACGGTATTGCCGGCACGGAACTCGCGATAGAGCTCATTCAGGGTAGGAGCACGGAAACTGCGGTAAGCGCTGGCGCGCCAGCGGACGATGCCGAGGTCGTAGGCAAGGCCACCTGAGGGCTGGAAGAAGTTCCCTGCCCTACCCGAGAATTGGCCGCGGGTACCGAAGAACGTTTGTAGCTTGCCGAATTTCGCGTCGCCCTGGCCGAAGACGCCGCGTTGTGTCTGAGTGCCACCGCCGACTCGCAGACCCGTCGGGATGACAGTCTCGGTGCTCGTGCCGTCGACGCTTTGGACATCGCCGCCCACCGTCCAGTTCACCCGGCCGGGCTTGGCCTTGAGGTAGCCGCCACCACCGGTGGCCTCCGACGGCACGCTCTGGTAGCTGGTCAGGCGTTCGCTATTGCGATCGGCCGCGATGGTGCTGAACGACTGGTGATACTGCTGGCGGGTGTGATAGCCGATCAGCCCCAGGCTGGCACGGCCAAAGTCGCGGCTGAAATTGCCGCTGATGGTGCCAAGGCCGGTAGAGTTGCGCTGCAGCACCGTGCCGTTGGCGCGCTCTTCGGCGAGGGTATCGAACTTCAGGCTGACGCGCTGATTCGTAGTGGAGTAATCGACCTTGAAGGCCCCCGCGGCGAAGCGAACACCGGCGGGCGTATCGGCCAGACCTGCTCGCTCTTTGGGCACGATCAGGTAGCCATCCGTATCAAAGGCGCGGAAGAAGCCGCTGAAGCCCCATTTGCCGAGCACATGCGAGAAGCCGGCGCTGGGCTGCAGCGAGGCGCGATTGCCGCCTTCCATGCCGAGGCTAAGGCGGAGCGGTTCGGCGGGACGGGTGAACAGCGAAACACTGCCGGACATCGTACGATCGCCGAACAGGCTGGTAGTGGCGCCGCGCACGACTTCGCTGCGGTCGATTTCTTCAGCCGGGACACGCGTCCAGTAAATCCAGCCGCCGAAGGGGTCGTTGAGCGGAATGCCGTCCCAAAGAATAAGCGTGCGGCTGGCGCCGGTCGAGCCGAGCCCACGCAGGCTGACGCCCTGAGTTGTGGGGTTGGCGACGAGGCTCGAGGTACGACGGAACAGCGAAAAGCCCGGAACCAAACGAAGCCGATCGTCGAGATTGACGCCGGGCGCCTTGGCGACGTCCAGTTTGTCGAGGGTGGTAATGGCGGCGGGAGATTCCTGCTCGATGCGTTCAAAGACGGTGACGCTCGTTCGCACGGGGGCGATCTTGTCTGGAGCGGTTTGCTGGGCAAAAAGAAGTGATGGTACGACGAGCGAGAATAAAAACATTTAATCCACCAACAGTATACGTTTCAAATGTTAGCGTTCGGTATGGAAATGGTAAAGGTGCCCGGAGAAAGTGCTTGTTTGAGAACAGTTTCCGGGGCCACGAGGGCGAGGATGGCGAGCAGCGAGTACGCGCCCTCGAGATCGGCGACGCGGAGGATCTGGCCAGCGAGTTCGAAGTCGAAGGCGATCTTGCGGTGCTGCAATTCCCAGATGATGTAGGCGGCCAATTCGATGGAGCGCTCGAGGTTGGCTTCGTTTGTACTCAGGCCGAGGCGGAGGTCGCCGGCAGCTGATACTGAATGTTCCTTAACCATCCACTGGCCGGTAGCGACAGGTTTGCGCCAGGCGATCCGGCGCCAGTCATCGCCACTGCGGTACTCGCGGAGGTGGCTGAACTCAGGGTCGTCACCCTGCCGCAGACGCGCAGCGGTGGCTTCGATTTGGCTGAGCACGTGGTGAAAGCCATCCTGCTCGCGGATCGAGGGATAGAGAGCCTGTTGTACACGAATGGCGAGGCGGGTGCGGCGGACACTGAAGCCAAAAGGAAAGCGCGTGCTGAGCTCGACGATGACAGGGTCGGGAATGCCGCGGCGGCTCCACACGACGTCGACAGCGAGCGAGGCCCGCCCGCCCGAAGGCACCATCGGGAGATAGAAGTGACGGCCGACGGGGGCAACCAGTTCGAGCGCAAAGCTGGGCACCCAGCTCTTCTGGTTGTTCACCGAGAGCGTGCAAGGCACTGCCTCTCCGGCCATGGCATGAGGCGGTAGATCGAGCCGCAACTCGAGGCCGGCCAGCATCAGGCGATTGATGAAGCTCGAAACAAGTATGCAGGAGATGAGCAGGCTGAACAGCAGGAAGAAGACGTTTTGGGTGGTGGTGAAGGCGAGCAGGCCGCTGGTAAACAACAGCGCGAGCATCATGGCGCCGAGAGCAGTGACGCGGTGGCGGATGCCTTCGCGCCAGCGTTCCTTGAGGCGGGCCAGCAGAGGACCCTTGCGGCGTTCAGGCTTCAAATCACGATCATAGCGCCGGGATCCGCGTTATGCTCAAAATTCCTCCGATGGGCCAAACAGAACTGCGACGCACACTGACACTGCCGGCACTGGTGTTTACCGGCATCATCATGATCCAGCCGACGGCGCCGATGCCGTTGTTTGGCGTGGTGCATGAGACGGCCAAGGGCCACGTGGTGACGGCGATTCTGATTGCGATGTTCGGCATGATGCTGACGGCGTTCTCCTACGGCCGCATGGCGGCGATCCATCCCAACTCGGGGTCGGCTTACACGTATGTTGGCGAGGAGATTCATCCGACGCTAGGGTTTATGGCGGGCTGGTCGATGCTGATGGATTACATTCTCAATCCGGTGATCTGCACGATCTGGTGTGCGCAGGCGATGACGAACTTTGTGAGCGGGGTGCCGGTGGAGGTGTGGCGGGTGGTGTTTGCTGGTTTGTTTACCTGGTTTAACCTGCGCAACATCCAGGCGACGGCGCGCACGAACCAGATGCTGACGTTTGCCATGGGATTGGTGATTGCGGCGATGCTTTACTGTTCAACGCGTTACTATCTCGCCTCGGGAACGGGAGATTTGCTGAAGCCGTTCTATGACCCGCAGACGTTTTCGGTGGCGACGGTATCGGCGGGTACGAGCCTTGCGGTATTGACCTACATCGGTTTTGACGGCATCTCGACGTTGGGCGAAGAGGTGATCGACGCGCGGCGCAACATCTTGCGGGGCACGGTGCTGGTTTGTCTGATCATCGGCATTCTGAGCGCGGTGGAAAGCTATGCGGCGCAGTTGGTATGGCCCTATGGCGAGAAACTGCCGGATATCGACACGGCTTATGTGCACATTGCCGGGCGTGCGGGCGGACCGCTGCTGTTTCAGGTGATCAACCTGACGCTGATTCTGGCGACGGTGGGATCTGGCTCGGGCGGTGTACTGGCCGGGGCGCGGCTGATGTACGGCATGGGCCGAGAGGGGACGCTGCCGCGGCAGTTCTTCTCCTACATTCATCCGTCGAGCGGCATTCCGGCGCGCAACGTCATCCTGATTGGCAGTGCGGCGCTGGTGGGCAGCTTTGTGTTGAGCTACCAGAGCGGCGCGGAGTTGTTGAACTTCGGCGCGTTCATCGGCTTTATGGGGGTGAACCTTGCGGCCGTCAAGCGTGGCCAGGGGCTGGGACAGAAGCTGATGGCGGCGGCGGGATTTGCAGTGTGCGCGTTCCTTTGGTGGAACCTGTCGCTGGCCTCCAAGATGTACGGCGCCAGTTGGTTGGCGGTGGGGCTGGTTTGGTATTTTGTCGGGGCCAGACGCGCTAAGGCGTAACGCGCCAGCGGAAGCGGATGCCGTCGCGCTCGGTCCATTCGGACCATTCGGTGGGGGTGCTGACTGCGCCGGTCAGTGGGATGTTGAATTCATGTGGTGTGCCCGCGATGACAATGACGCCGGTACGCTCGGTCGGGTAATCGCTAGCTTTGATGTTGGCCCTGTAGATGCGGCGTTCGCCTTCGAGCCGGCTCTCATAGAGCGGCCAGTTGATGGGAGCGTTGCGGTCGTGGCCCTTGTAGCCCCAGGTGACCTGGTCGGTCGGGATGGTGGCGGCGGTGTCGAATTCCATGGCGAGCAGTGGGGATGATGGGCCGTTCGAGCTGGTGCCAATGATCGGCAGCAAGAACAGGATCATGCCGATGACGAAGAAGAAGCCACTGCCGAACATGCCGTACTTGCCGATGTTTGAGTTGGGCATGCTGCGGGAGAGCATCCAGCCGGCGGTGAGCAGGAATCCGGCGCAGAAGCCGATAGGCGCCATGGTGAAGAAACCGCCCATGGCCGGGCCGCCGTCCTGGTGAACGGGCAGATTGGAATAGAGAATCCCGGCGAGCACGCCCCAGCCAAAGCCGATCAGCCCGCCGCCGAGAATGCCACAACCAATCGCAATGAGGTATGCCATAGCTGAGAGGACAAGCGGTATGGACGGGTGGATTCGATCAGCGGCGGGAAGTTAAAATCGGAGGTGAGGATTCATCAAACTGTAACGTAATCGTAATGATAAACCTACACAGTTCCGTCAGAATCGTCACAGAAGCTCAACATGAAAAAAATCGTTTTGATCGAAGACGACGCTGATCTGTTCTCACTGCTGAAGTACAACCTCGAGAAAGAGGGCTTCGCGATGGTGGGATCGCAGACTGGCAAGGGGGCCATCGATCTGTGCCGGCGCGAAAAGCCGGATCTGATTCTGCTCGACATCATGCTGCCGGATTCCGACGGGCTTGATATCTGCAAAGGCATCCGCAACCATCCGGAACTGGCCAATATCCCGGTGATCTTTTTGACGGCGCGCGCCAGCGAAACCGACCGCATTCTTGGTCTGGAGCTGGGGGCGAACGATTACATCGTGAAGCCGTTCTTCGTGCGCGAACTGATTGCGCGCGTGAAGGTACACTTCCGCGGGCAGCAGACGGCGGCCAAGGTGCTGAAGGCGGGCGATCTCGAGCTCGACCGTTCGGCCTGCCGGGTGAAGTTGCACAATGGCGACCTGCAGTTGACGGCGACGGAATTCCGCCTGCTTGAGTTTCTGATGACGCGGCCTGGCGTGGTGTTTAGCCGGGAACAGTTGCTCGACGCGGTGTGGGGACATGATCGCGCGGTGACCGATCGCACGGTGGACGTCTACATCCTGCGCCTGCGCCAGAAGATTGAAGTGGATGCCACCTCGCCGAACTACATCCGCAGCGTGCGCGGGTTTGGCTACAGCTTTAACGAGAACGTGTTCCAGACGGTGGCCGCCACGGCCTAGCTGGTTGAAATCCACCACGAGTGGTTGGAATCAAACTGCCTCCCCACTGGGGAGGCTTTTGTTTTCAACGACTTATGTTTGGCATGTCTTTTGCAAACTGAAGAGGCATGAAAACAAGAACAATTCTCTCCCTCCTTGTACTTTCAATCTCTTCTTTTGCGCAGAACGGGCCGGATGCGCCTCCCCCGCCCCCTGCCGGGCAATCGGGCCCGGTGTTGACGTTGCCGGCGGGTGCGTGGGTGTCGGTGCGGCTCAATCAAATGCTGTCGAGCGATCGCAACCAGGCCGGTGACACGTTTACCGGCACGCTGACGCAACCGCTGATCGCCAACGGAATGGTGGTGGCCCGGCGTGGCCAGACGGTGCTGGGGCGAGTGACAGAAACGAGCAAAGGTGGCAGGGTGAAGGGCACCTCGCGGCTGGGTATCGAGATCATTGAAGTGAGCCTGGTGGACGGGCAGAACATGCCGGTGCGGACGCAGGTGGTGGAATCGACGGCGGGTACTTCAAAGGGCCGTGATGCGACAGCGGTGGCGACGACTACCGGTGTGGGCGCGGCGATTGGCGCGGCGGCAGCGGGTGGAGCAGGCGCCGGGCTGGGGGCGATTGCCGGTGCGGGCGCGAGCCTGATCGGCGTGTTTGCCACCAAGGGCCGGGCCACGGAACTGTATCCGGAAGATCTGGTCAGCTTCCGTACGCTGGCCCCCGTGCAAATCGACACGGCGCAGGCGGCGCATGCCTTCCAACCCGTGCGGCAGGAAGACTACCCTTCAGACCGCTTGCAGCCGCGAGTACGGCAGCAGGTGGCGCCGGTGGTGGCCGCCTCACCCTTCTTCTATGACCCGTTCTGGGGCCCAGGCCTTGGCTGGGGCTGGGGACGCGGTTTTGGCCCCGGTTGGGGTTGGGGCGGACCGACGTTTGTGATCCGCGGTGGTGGTGGCGGGTTCCGCCGGCGCTAAGCGCTGGCGGCGCCCCGCGCGATCTCAGCGACGAGATAGTCGACGACGCGCTCAAAGGGGTCAAAGCCAAAGGCTTCGCCGATGGGTTTGCGCAAGTTTGAGTTGGCGTTGATGTCGTAGATAACAAGCCGGCCGTCGGAGGATTCGAGATACTCGATGCCCGCAACATCGAGGCCTCCGGCGACCACGATCTTTTCGCCCGCAGCAACCGCC
>CAZBTA010000013.1:0-44876 GCA_964494515.1 uncultured Bryobacter sp. | reverse complement strand
GTCGAGCAGGAGATTGACGAGGTTGCCGTCGCGCAGGTAGGCTTCGGTGATCTTTTGCAGGAAGCGGGCGCGGATGATGCAGCCGCCGCGGAAGATGCGGGCGATGTCGGCAAAGGGGAGCTCCCACTTGTATTCGACCTGGGCGGCGCGCATGAGCTGGAAGCCCTGGGCATAGGCGCAGATCTTGGAGCAGTAGAGCGCGTCGTGGATGGCTTCGATCATCGCTTCGCGGTCGCCTTCGAAACGAGGGGAGGGACCACTTAGGGTCGAGCTCGCGTTGACGCGTTCGTCCTTGACAGCGCTGAGGTAGCGGGCAAAGACGGCTTCGGCAACGGTGGGGGCGGGGGTGCCCATGTCGAGGGCATTCGCGCTGGTCCACTTACCAGTGCCCTTCTGGCCGGCGGTATCGAGAACGATGTCCACAAAGGCCTTGCCGGTGGCCGGGTCGGCCTGGGCGAGGATGTCGGCGGTGATCTCGATCAGGAAGCTGTCGAGCACGCCGTCGTTCCACTTCTTGAAGACCTTGGCACATTCGGCGGCGGACATGCCGAGGAGGTTCTTCATCAGGTCGTAGGCTTCGCAGATCATCTGCATGTCGCCGTACTCGATGCCGTTGTGCACCATCTTGACGTAGTGACCGGCGCCGTTGGGGCCAATGTAGGTGGTGCAAGGCACGCCACCGACGATGGGCTTGCCGGGGGCGGCGCCTTCGAGCGGCTTACCGGTGGTGTCGTCGACCTTGGCGGCCACGGCTTCCCAGATGGCCTGGATCTCGGCATAGGCGGCGGGATCGCCACCGGGCATGAGCGACGGGCCGAAACGGGCGCCTTCTTCCCCGCCCGAGACACCGGAACCGATGAAGCGGAGGCCCTTTTCCTTGAGCGTCTTCTCGCGACGGATCGTGTCGGTCCACAACGCATTGCCGCCGTCGATGATGATGTCGCCCTGCTCGAGCAGCGGGACGAGCGAGTCGATCACCGCGTCGGTGCCAGCACCGGCCTTGACGAGGATGATGATCTTGCGCGGGCGCTTGAGTGAGGCGACAAACCCTTCGAGCGTTGCTTCACCCACCAGGCCACCCGGCGTATTCGGGTTTTCGGCGACAAACTTTTCCATCGTCGCCGTGGTGCGGTTGTACACCGAAATGCGGAAGCCGTGATCGGCAATATTCAAGGCCAGATTCTGGCCCATCACTGCAAGGCCAACGAGGCCGATGTCAGATTGTGGAAGAGACATATGGGGTTTGAACTATTAGGCTACCACTCGCCGTAGGGTGTGCCTTCGAGGCTTTTCTGGTCGGAGCCGGATTTGACGTCATAGATGCCCGGTTCGGTCTGGTTGACGCTGGCGAGGGAGTCTTCCATGATGACGCGCCAGGTGTCGGCGCGGCCGGTCATCGGGTCGACGGGGATCGCCCGCAAGTAGCCGGCGTCGACCAGATCGCGGAGATCCTGGGGGGCTTTTTGCTTGTCGTAGGTGTACTCGTCGATGACGGTGCGCATGGTGAACAGATTGTTCTTGAGCACGGTCTCGCGGGAGCGAACCAGCGACTTGTTGTACATGGGAATGGCGAGCGACAGCAGGATCGAGATGATCGTGAGCACGATCACCATCTCAACGATGGTGAACCCGCGCCGCAGCCTACCACTCTGAATACGGGGTTCCATCCGGGGCCTTCTCCATAGTTTTTGAATAGATGTCAAAGACATTCTGGCCGCCCCAACTCATGCTTTTGGGGTCGTCCTGAACGCTGCGCTTGCCCCAGTCGGTGGTGCCGGTGAAGGGGTCGACGGGAAGCTTGCGCAGAAAGCGAATCTTCTTGTCCTGCGGGCCGGGTACCTTGACGCCCTCGACGAGGATCTCGAGCGTTTCAGGGTAATTCTCGGTGCCCATTTTGACCTGGCCCAACTGGTTCTGCTCGGCCATGTCTTTGTACTTGTCGATGGCGGTGCGGATCTCTTTGAGGGCGTAGCGGAGCTGTTGTTCCTTTTCGCGGCGCACTTTGTAGCGGGCCATGGGCAGGGCCATGGCGCTGAGCGTGAGCAGGATCGTAAAGGCGACGATCAACTCGACCAGGGTGAGCCCTTTCTGACCTTGTCGACGGCGCGCTGATATGGCAATCATCGCTGGCATTCCTAGTCTTCGATGTTGACCTTGAGCTCGGGCAACTCACCGGGCTTGACGACTTCATCCCGGGAATTGCGCAGCCTGGCATCAGAGACGCGAATGGCGGCTTCGCCCTTGGCGAGGCTGACGAAGGTCAGGTTGAGCAGCGCACCGGAACCGGTAATGCCCTTGCTGGTATCGACACGGGAGAGGTCGACCTCACCTTTGCCGAGGTCGAGATTCATGCGCTCCTGGATGCCATCTGAACTGAGCAACCCACCGGAGCTGACGCTGACCAGCTTGAGCAGTTGCTTGTCGTACTCGATGGTGACCGGAGCCTTGGCAAGGTCGGTGGCGGACTCGAGATTGAGCGTCACCTGAACGGGGGCGCTCAAGTGGTGCGGGCCACTCTGCGCCTGCAGCGACATCTTGTTGCGGGGCTGCATGGCGCCAAGCGGTACTCCGCGGCCCGCACCGGGAATGCCCAGCATGGGCACCGGCATGGCAGGATTGACTGGAACGGCCGATAGCGGCACCGCAGGTGGACCAGCGGGCGGCTTTGCCATGGGTGGTGGTGGAGTGGCCGGAGGTGTGGGCTTGGGCTCCTCTTTGCTTTGGAAGCTCACGCGAACCTGCTGGTCGGTGCCGGTCGAGATGCCGCGCAAGTTGAGATCGGTCAGCTCGGGAGCTCGAACCAGATGAGGCACGAGGACGACGAGCAGTTCGCTATCGTTGGCATCGTTACCCTCGGTACCAAATAGCCATCCGAGCCCTGGCAGCCCAACGAGCCATGGCAAGCCGCTCAGGTTTCGCGAGCGCGTATTGGCCTTGAGGCCACCCATGACGTTGACCTCACCCTCCCGAATGCGGATATCCTCACCGATCTTGCGCTGGCCAATGACTGGCTGGCGGACGCCACCGATGTCGACCTGGTCACGAATGTTTGAGACTTCGACTTCCACACGCAGGGAGATCTCCTCATTGCCGTGGATCTTGGGGGTGATATCGATGTTGACGCCGACTTCCGCAAACTGGAACTGCGTCGAGGCGATCGGGGTGCCGGTGCCGACGCCGGTGCCGACGTTGAAGCTACCCGTGGCATAGGGATAGCGATCACCGATGCGGAGCGAGGCCTTCTTGTTGTCGACCGTGCGGACCTGGGGATTCTGGACGACGCGGGTAGTGCGATCATCGAGCAGCGCCTGCAGAAAGGCGCCTGGCATATTGATTGAAAAGTCGTTGGTGGAGAGCCTGCCGAGACTGGCGAGGGTGGGATTGGTCGTCGTGGTAGTCGTTCCAGATGTTGTAGTTCCGCGGGTAAAGCTAATCGTTTGCCTGAGGCCAGGAGTGGCGCCATTGGCAAGGGTGGCGGCGAGGGAACGAGTCTTGGTGCGGTTGGCCTCGAGAATGAAGACGTCGAGCACAATTTCAGACCGCGGCTTGTCCATGTCGTTGATGATCTTCTGGACAAGAGCGACCTGATCAGCCGTGCAGCGCACCATCAAGGCCATCTGGGCGGCATAAGGGACGACCTTGCGACATTCGCCAACGACACGGATGGCGTTGGCGATTTCCTGCAGTTCCTGCGGCTCGAGGGCGTGCTGGAGGTAGAAGACTTTGAGGATGTAGTCTTCAAAATCACGGCGCTTCTGGGGATTCTCAAGGGTGACGTAAATCGCGTTCTGTGAGATCGGCTTCCAGTAGGCTTTGGTGAGCAGGGAGAGGTAATCTAGGGCTTCTTCGAGGGTGGTGTTCTGGAAGTCGACGGGGTAGTTTTTGCCCTGATTCTGGCTGATGAAATCCGGGTCGAACATCACATTGATGCCGGCCATTTTCGAGAGCGTCTCAAACAGCACCTTGGCGGGCTGGTTGTTCATCTTGAGGTTGACGATCTCGCGCTGGATGGGCTTGAGGACGGGGGCGTCCATCAGCGTGTCGAGCTTGGCTTCGTTCTGCTTGCGGACGCGATCGGCGGCAGTCATGCCGCGGTCTTCCGGCTCTTCTTTCTTGCCGTCTTTTTTCTCGCGCTTGATCATTTCGAAGGTCTGACGCATGCGCTGCTCGGCGATGCTGCTGGCGGGATCGAGAGCGAAGGCCTTCTGGAACAACGCCAGCGCCTCTTCGAGCTTGCCTTCGGAGCGCAGCTTTTCGCCCCGGTCGACCATTTTCTGGGCGGCCTGGAAGCGCATACGGTCGAGGCCCAATTTGTAGGCCGTATCGCGGGGATCTGTGCCCAGCGCCTGCTCGTAGAGCTCAAGGGCCTTGTCGTATTCGCCCTTGGCTTCGGCGATTTGGGCATCGCGCATCAGCTTCTCGCCCTTGCGCGTCTTGGCCTCGAGCGGAACGGGAACCACTACGCTGTGAAAGGCGAGAACAAACGCGAGGGCGATGCTGTTAACTCTTGCTAAACCTTTGTAAAAAGGCATCTTATTCGTTTTCTCGTGTTAAACTGATTTTTTTGGACGTCAAGCTTCGTCGTGCCTTAGAACATTGACGATCCACCAGTCCAAATCGTGCAATGAAGCGGGAAAACGAAGGCAACAAGACAATCGCGGACAATCGGCAGGCTCGCCATGAGTACTTCGTACTCGAGTCGATGGAATCAGGCATCGTGCTCACGGGCACCGAGGTCAAGGCGGCACGCAACGGGAAAGTCCAGCTGAAGGATGGCTGGGCGGAAGTGCGCGCGGGCGAAGCCTGGCTCGAAAATGTTCACATCAGCGAGTATAGCCATGGAAATCAAATGAACCACAAGCCGGTTCATGCCCGCAAGCTTTTGTTGCATAAGCGCGAGATTGAGAAGTTGCATGGCAAGACGCGCGAGAAGGGCCTGGCGCTGATTCCGCTGCGGATGTACCTGAAGGAAGGCCGCATCAAGGTGGAAATCGCGCTCGCCAAGGGCAAGAAGTTGCACGACAAGCGGGAAACTCTCAAGCAGCGTGAGCAGGAAGCCGAAGCCCGCTCCGCAATCAAGGCCAGAAGGTATCAATGAACACCAGCATTCAATTTCAGGGTTTTGCCTCCGCCAACGCCGGAGCCATTGTTTTCCTTGCTCGTGAGGGCGCAGCACCCACGACGGGTATCGCCGCCATCGATAGCTGGAGCAAGTCGCTCTACGAATCGGGTGAGTTCACCGGCAAGTCGTTCGAGCTCGCCGTGCTGCACCAGCCGGCTGGGCTGGCCGCGCCGCGGGCGATTCTGCTGGGCGCAGGCAAGGCCGAAAAGCTCGATACAGCGCAGATGCGCAAGCTGGGAGGCGCCGCAGTGCGCAGCCTGAAGGCGAAGTCGATTGCGAGCATTGCCGTGGTGCTCGATAGCGAGATCCAAAAGGCCGAATATGCCCAGGCGATTGCCGAAGGCGCGGTGGCCGGGGATTATGAGCCGGATGTTCACAAGTCGAAGAAGGACTCGAAGCACCTTGAGAGCTTTCTCGTGATCGCCGAAGGCGGGTCGACCGAGCTGGCCGAGGCGTTCCGCAATGGCACGGTGATTGGCGAAGCGCAGAACTTTACTCGCGAGTTGGTGAACGAGCCCGGCAACAAGCTGACGCCGACCGTGCTTGCCGCGCGGGCGCGGGAGATGGCCGTTGCGCAAGGTCTGGGTGTCGACATTCTCGATGAAGACCGCATGCGGCAACTGGGCATGGGCAGCCTGCTGGCCGTGGCCCAAGGCAGCGCCGAGCCGCCGGCGTTGATTGTGATCGAGTACAAGCCGGAGAACGCGGTGGAAGGCGTGCACCTGGGCCTGGTGGGCAAGGGTGTGACGTTCGACACTGGCGGCATTTCCATCAAGCCCAGCGAAAACATGGAAAAGATGAAGTACGACATGGCGGGCGGGGCGGCCGTGATTGGGGCCATGATGGCAATCGCGCAGCTGAAGCCGAATGTCGCGGTGACGGCGTTTATTCCGACCGTTGAAAACATGCCGGGGTCGAAGGCCGTCAAGCCGGGCGACATCGTGACGTCGCTGGCCGGTAAGACGATCGAGATCCTGAACACGGACGCCGAAGGGCGGCTGATCCTGATCGATGCGATTACCTATGCCAAGCGCCTGGGCGTGACTTGCATGGTGGACGCGGCTACGCTGACCGGCGCGATCACGATCGCGCTGGGCGCGGTGAACGTCGGGGCGTTTACGAATCACGAAGAGTGGCAGACGAAGTTGCTGGGCGCGGCGAAGAAGGCCGGCGAGAAGATGTGGCCGTTGCCGATGGATGAGGAGTATCGCGAGATGCTGAAGAGCGCCTTTGCCGACATGCCGAATATTGGCAGTCGCGGGGCGGGGTCGATTACGGCGGCGATGTTCCTGCGCGAATGGGTGGAGGACACCCCCTGGGTGCACCTTGATATCGCGGGTACGGCGTGGATCGATGACGGCAAGCCGTTCCTGTCGAAGGGCCCAACGGGCGTCGGCGTACGGACGTTCATCGAGCTGGCGCGAACGCTCGGCGCCTAAGCCGATCTGGTTCCGGACTGGCTTGCGGCTGGGCGCTGCCAATTGCCGGAAGAAAACAAAATCCTAGTGAACCGTATAAGGCGCCTTGAGGGCGAAGGGTGCGATCTCGACATCAAACGCTTCGCCCTCGGGCGTTTCCATTTGATAGGTGCCGCGCATGTAGCCCGTGGGGGTCTCGAGCTTGCACCATGAGGAGTACTGGAAAGCTTCGCCCGGCTCGAGCACGGGCTGCTTGCCCACTACGCCTGCGCCTTTGACTTCTTTCACCTGATCCGTTGCGTCGGTAATGATCCAGTGCCGGCTGATCAGCTGCACCTTCTTGTCGCTCCAGTTGCTGATGCGAATCGTGTATTCGAACACCCATATGCCCTGCTGCGTGCGGGAATTCTCCACCGAATAGCGCGCGATGACTTCGACGCGAATGTTGTGCGTGCGAACGTCTGAAACAGGCGAAAGATCGGCGATCGAAATACTCATGGCGATGGGTTCAGAATAGCAGCCCCAGTCAAGCCGAACATTAAGCCCAAAGGCATTCACAGAGTTTTCAGATTTTTATTTCCTTTCTTTTCAACACGAACTACACCTCGAAAAGATTAAGGCCGACATCCATCAGGGGATACTCGCTCTCGGGTGAAGCCACTGCGCTTCACCCGATTTCATTTAGCGAACCAACCTGATGCCCCAGCGCTCCGAACTAGTCCAAATCGCGGAAGAGGTTTTCAACCGCTTTCACCCCACCAACCCCATTGCCCGGGCCGTCGCCGAACGGCTGATCAAGTCGCTGTGGGAACAACGTCGTTGCGAGACGATGCTTGCTTCCGCCCGCTCGATCACTCCCGAGCAACTCAAGCGTGTCACGCCGGAAAAGCGCGCCACCTTTGAGCAAAACCTCCGCAAACTCACCGAACGCGTCCGGACGCTCGAGCGCTCGTGCCGCGAATACAGCGAATCTCTCAACGCCAGCACCCGCGAACAGCAGCGGGCGGCCTAACCCAGAAAGGACCCCTCATCATGACCAACTACACGCTTCCCGAAGAAATTCTCTACGCCACTGAAGACCGCAACGAACTCGTCACGCTCGCCGAGACGTTGTACAACGAACACCAACCCGCCGACGAGACGGAGATCGAACTGTTTAACCGCATGCTGGTGGCCTCATGGCTGCGCAAGCGGTATGAGACGGTGCGCGGCAAGCTCTATGACCGCAAGCATGCACTTGAGCCGGACACGGCGGCATGGGTGACCACGGTGAATTCGATCCGCCGCTTTCAGCATGAGGTGGACGCGCAGAAGAAGCAGGTGGCCGCGCTGCGCAAGATGCTGCGCAAGTATCGCGCCGGCGAGCTGGTGACGACCGAGGAGCCCGCATATGAATATCTACCTGCCGCCTAGCCGCAACGAGGTCACGGCCCACGATATTGAGCGATTCAATGCGCTTTACCGGCGGATTCGGAATCGCCTCGCGCCCGGCAATATTGAGGAAGAGTCGATGTGCAACGAGGTGATCGTCGCCCTGTGGCACCACCGCAGCTTTCGCAATCGGAGTCAGATGTTCGAGCGCCAATTGCGGCAGGCCATCAAGCAGGCGGCCAAGCCCGCCGAGATCACCGCGCTACGCAAGCAATTGTCGGGAGCCCAACGTCATGCCAAGATCCAGAAGAACTTTGCCTGGCGGCGGCGCAACAAGTATTTCGCGTTGAAGACGATTCGCGAAGAACAGGAGCGAATGCCTATTGCGGCTTGATCTCGAATGTCTCCCAACGATGCAGGCTATCAATGGCGCGGATTCCTCGCTCGATCTCGGCGAGGGATCCGTCCTTGTAGCGCAACCACACGATTCGCTTGGCCTTCATGTAGCGACGGCCAAGATAACGACCCCATTCGAACAGCCGGTCGGGCGCGGCGCGGGTAACGACCGTTGAGCCGCGCTCGGCGGGCAATATGCGAATTTCAAATCCCCTAGAATCGAGCCGGCGAATCACCCAGTCCAGATACTGGAAGAACCTTGGATTCGCCAGCGAAAGATCCTCATGTTCTTGCCCACCATACCCTAGTACGTACTCGCCTGCCTTCGTCGTTTTGGGTGCGCCATCTGGCAAAAGGATGAGCGTGACGCGACGGTCAGCCGTTGAGCCGATCCACCGTTTCCATTCCTCATCACTCCATTCATAAAGCGGATTAGGGCTTTGGGCCCAGAGCCCCAAACCAGCGGCCAGGATGAGCAGCGCAAGTCGCATCAGCTTTGGAAGACAACAATCACTTCAGCCTTGGTCACTCCCAGCTCGCCCGGCGCATAGAATGCAATGTTGCGGCTTCGCACGATTGCTTCCCAGGCCCCGCCAGTTTGATTGAGAGCAAAATACTGGAAGTTGAGCTTCACTGGAATCGTGCTCGGCGGCACCGGCAGGTGCATCAGCGGGACGCCCGGCAGCGCGTTGCGCACGAGATGTTCGATATGAGTGGCCGAGCAGAGCTTGCCGAGCAGCGGAGTGCGCTGGATGAGTTCGCCTTCGCCCACATCGGCGCTCAGCGCCAGATAATAGCGACAGTTGCGCAGCAGCTTCTCGTCATCGAGGGAGGCGCCGAGAATGCTTTGCTGCATGAGCTTGAGTGGGATCGAAACGAAATTGGTGGGCACGGTCGACTCAAGCAGCTCATGGATCTTGCCACACAGGTCGCGATAGCAACTGCCGAGATCATCATGCTGATAGATGGGCAGATCGGCGGGCTCGATCTCGCTTGAAAATGTCGTCAAAGCCCCGGCCAGCGCTGTTAATTCCGCATAGAGCTCCTCGGGATGCCCATGGCGCGACTCGAAGGCGTGACGCACCACGGGCAAGCTCGAGTTGATTGTATAAAGCAGCCAGAAATTTGCGATGTCTCCGGCGGTGAAATCAGCGAGAGTGAGGTTCTTCTGACGACGCATGCCGGCCAGATTCGAACTTTTTGCACTCATCAACTCAATTGTTCGTCTTGCGAGACCCATTATGTGTTCGTTTGACGCTATATCAAGCAGAGGAGGAACGAAGGAGTGATCGAGCTGAAATTGACCCGCTTCATCTTTGCGCACACGCGCCAGCTTCATGCTCGTAATGCCTTCGCCCAATTCGAACTCGGTGAGAATGCGGAAATTCTTGCGGGCCACCTGAACGGGCTTCTGGGCGAGGCCACTGTTTTCGTCATTGACGAGGACGGTATCGACCAGGTAGCGGCCGTCCTTCTGCACCTGCGGCCGGCCCACATTGGCGCCACCGTGGCGGTAGGTGGGAACGGCAAGGTAAAGGTCGACACTCGGCGGGGCAACGCCCTGCACGGGTTCAAACCAGGCCGCCAGAGCCTTGGCCTCGGGCGCCGCGTCACTGCCCGGAATATCAAACGCCAGGCCATCGGCCAAGAGGCCACTCGCCTTCTCGATCGACAGCTGGCCAGCCGCCAGAGCCTGCTTGCTGAAGACCAGTTGGCGGAAGCCGTAAGGGGCAAATCGCAGGGATTCCTGTCGAAAATGCAGCAGACTTTCGAAGTACCGATCCTGCGTTTGCAGGTGCTGCGGCTGCAGGAAAGTTCCCTTAGACCACATCACCGGTTGGAGTTGCTTCATTCCAATTTCACCTTCGTACGGCAATATGGATTTCGCCGTCGTTTCCGAGATATTATCGCTTTACCCTATTCAAAGGGCCAAGGTTCTCTAATACAGTATCGAAGTCGGCCGCTTGATGAAAACAATTTCGGCCAAGGACCAATCTTCAAGGAGGATCCCCAATGGGACGTGACAGTACCCAGCATAAATTAGACAAAGTGCGCCCGCCGCGTGTGCAGATCACCTATGACGTGCAGATCGGCGATGCCATCGAACTGAAGGAGCTCCCCTTCGTGATGGGCGTTCTTGGCGACTTCACGGGTCATCCGACCGAGCCGCTGCCGAAGCTGAAAGAACGGAAGTTCGTCGAGATCGATCCCGACAACTTTGACAAGGTGCTCGAGGCGATGAAGCCGCACCTGAATCTGTCCGTCAAGAACCTCTTGAGCGACGACCCGGAAGCCGCCAATCTGAAGGTGGATCTGAGCTTCAAGAGCATGGACGACTTTGAGCCCGCCAATATTGCCAAGCAGGTACCCCCGCTCAAGGAACTGCTGGATCTCCGTACTCGTCTGTCGGATCTCCGTGGCAGCCTGCAGGGCAACGAAAAGCTGGAAGAAACCCTTCTCGAAGCTGTGTCCGACACCGAAAAGCTGAACAAGCTGAAGGCCGAGTTGAACAAGGGAAAGGAATAGGAATTTCTCATGGCTGAACAAAAAGCCGCCGCGCAAGCGGCAGCAGCAGAAACCACTGAACTCAACCTGCTCGACGCCATTGTGGATCAGGGCCGCTTCGGCACTGAAGCTCCGGCCCGGGAACGGGGCAAGAACCTGGTCAAGGAATTCGTAAGCCAGTTCCTTGAAGGCAACATGACCATCAGCCGCGATGCGGAAACGATGATCAATCAGCGCATCGCGCAGATCGATCACCTGCTCAGCATCCAGTTGAACGAAATTCTGCATAACGCCGACTTCCAGAAGCTCGAAGGCTCCTGGCGTGGTCTGCGCCACATGGTCTTCAATTCGAACACGAGCTCGAACCTGAAGATCCGCGTGCTCAATGTCACCAAGAAGGACCTGCTGCGCGACATGCAGCGTGCCCCCGAGTTTGACCAGAGCGCGCTGTTCAAGAAGATCTACGAAGAGGAATACGGTGTGTTCGGTGGCGCGCCCTACGGCGCCCTCATCGGCGACTTTGAGTTCGGCAAGCATCCGGAAGATATCGAACTGCTCGAGAAGATCTCGAACGTGGCGGCTGCCGCGCACGCGCCGTTCTTTACCGCCGCCGGGCCGAGCCTGATGAACCTCGACAGCTGGGCGCAGATCGACGCCCCGCGCGACCTGGCGAAGATTTTCGATTCCACCGAGTATGCGAAGTGGCGCAGCTTCCGCCAGTCGGAAGACTCCCGTTACGTCGGCATGTGCCTGCCGCGCACGCTGGGCCGCCTGCCTTATGGCAAGGAGACCAAGCCGATTGAAGAGTTCAACTATGAAGAGAGCGTCGATGGTTCTGACCACTCGAAGTATCTCTGGACGAACGCCGCCTATTCGATGGGCCAGCGCCTTGCCGCCAGTTTTGTCGACTACGGCATGTGCGTATCGATCCGTGGTGTCGAGGGCGGTGGCCTGGTTGAAGGGCTGCCGGTGCACAACTTCAACACCGACGCCGGCGATATGGTGATGAAGTGCCCGACGGAATCACCGATCACGGATCGCCGTGAGAAGGAACTGGCCGACCTTGGCTTTATTCCGCTCGTGCACTGCAAGGGCACCGATTACGCGGCGTTCTTCAGCGTGCAGAGCGCGCAGAAGCCGAAGCTGTACGACGACGACAAGGCGAACTCGAACGCGCGTCTGTCGACCCAACTGCCCTACATTATGGCGGTTAGCCGCTTTGCTCACTACCTGAAGGCCATGATGCGCGACAAGATCGGCAGCTTCATGTCCCGCACGGAAGCCGAGCAGTTCCTGAACAAGTGGATGACCAACTACGTCATCGCCGACGACACGGCCTCGCCGCAGATCAAGGCCAAGCGGCCACTGCGTGAAGCGCGTATCGACGTCGTCGACGTGCCTGGCAAGCCCGGCGCCTATCGCGCTGTCGCCTTCTTGCGGCCCCACTTCCAGCTCGATGAATTGTCCGTCTCGCTTCGCCTCGTAGCCGAACTTCCGGCCCCGGCAAAGTAGTTCGTAATCACAGCAGAACTTTTTTAGGCGGTGCCCTTCGTGGCAACCGGTGGGGCATCGCCTACCCTAATCACCACCTTAAACAATCAGAAAGACCTTTAGGAGGATAAACACATGGCCGTAAATGCAGTAATCAAAGCAGCTGGTATCGAAGGCAACAGTACAGTTGACCAGGGTTCGATTCAGATCTTCAGCTATAGCTGGGGCGCGAGCATCGCGCACTCGATGGGCGTCGGCGCGAACGACTCGCGCAGCGGCAAGCCCGACTTCCAGGACTTGCACATCACCAAGGCTCTGGACGCCACCTCGCCGTTCCTGCTCGAGAAGATGTGCAAGAACGACCCCATCACCGAGCTGACCCTGAAGTACTTCAAGAACATCAAGGACACGAATGCTCTGTACATTGAGTACAAGCTGACGAATGCCTTCGTGACCAGCCTGCAGCAGTCGGGCTCGACGGAAAACCCGGTGGAAAGCGTTTCGTTCGCCTACGACAAGATCGAGTTCTCCTACTACAAGGAAAACGCGACCAACGACGGTGTCGAACTGGCCGCCACCAAGGGCTACGACATCAAGACCAACACTTCGGTCTAGTCGGCGTCTCCACGCGATCGGCCCCGTCCGCCCTTGTGGCGGCGGGGCCACTTTGTCATTCTCAAACGTCTATACCCACACGAGGGGTTCATCATGGCTCTTACCTACAAACAACTGATCGACGCCGGTAAAGTACGAGAAGCGCTCGACATGCTGGCCGCACACCTGCGGAACAAGCCGACGGATACCGAAGCGCGCAGCGCGCTGTTTGAGTTGCTGTGTTTTGCCGGGGAGTTTGAGCGTGCCGAGAAGCATCTCAATCTGCTCGCGAACTCGAGCGACAAGGCCAAGATGGGCGCCATCCTTTACCTCACGGCCACCCACGCAGAGCGGCAACGTCATGAGATGTACAAGACGCAGAGCTTTCCGCAATCGGCCGCCACAAGCAAACTCACCGGCAAGCTGAATGGCAAGCCCTTCAGCGAGATCCGCGACGCCGATCCGGATCTGGGGCCGCGACTCGAAGTCTTCGGCGCCGGTTCCTATATGTGGGTGCAGTTCGCGCATATCGCGAGCCTCACCATCGAGCCGCCCAAGCGCCTGCGTGATACGTTCTGGGCCCCCGCGGTGCTGCGCACCGGGCCGCAGTTTCCCGGCCAGGAGATGGTGGAAGTTTTGCTGCCCGTCGTCTACCCCTTCTCCCACACCTTTGAAGATCAGAACGTTTGGATGGGCCGGCAGACGGTTTGGATTGAAGACGATAACGGCTCAAGCTATCCGCTGGGCCAGAAAACGCTGATTGTGGATGGTGAAGAAATTCCCTTCCTCGAGGTTCGCTCGCTTGAGTTTGATATCGACGAAAGCGCCACGCCTACTGACCATCAGAATTTCGCTGACATTAAGTTGAACGCCTAGAGCCATGCCTTTCCGCGAAGACATTCTCAACCCCATTGCTGGCGACAATCCCGCGGGCGCCGACCTGCGCTACGACCCCGTCTACGACAAGATCAAAGAAGCCCGTCGCGAAGACGACAACCTGAATCAGGGCGCCTGGAAGCATGAGCGCAAAGTAGCCGACTGGCTGCTGACAGCAAAGCTCTGTGAAGAGCAACTGGCCACCCGGTCAAAAGACCTGCAACTGGCGGCATGGCTGATCGAAGCAAGCGTGCGCAAGCGCGGCTTCCCTGCCCTTGTCGAAGGCTGCTCGCTGGTCAGCGACCTGCTCGAGCGATTCTGGGATCATCTTTATCCGGTGCTTGAAGACGGCGATGCCGAGTTTCGCGCAACGCCACTCGAATGGCTCGCCAATCAACTCAATCTGCTGGTGAAGACATTGCCGCTCAATCGCGAGGGTCATTCATTTCTGCAGTACCGCGAATCGCGCGATGTTGGCTATGAAGCGACCGCAACGTCAGAGCCGCTCAAGAAGCTGCGCGAGACCAAGCTCAAGGAAGGCAAACTAGCCCCAGAAGCATTTGATGATGGTTTTGCCGATTCGCCCAAGGCCTATTACGTTGGCCTGGACGCCGACGTGCAAAAGAGCCTTGAAGCCATCAAGGCATTGGGCGCGGCCTGCGATGAGAAGTTCGGCGAATACGCGCCGTCGTTCACCAAGCTGCTCCAGAGCATTGAAGAGATCCGGCAGGTAACCAAGAGCCTGCTCGAGAAGAAGAAAGAGCTCGAGCCCGACCCGATCCCGGAAGAAGCCGCCGAAGGCGAGGCCGCGACTGAGGAAGGCGCACCGGCTGCCGAGGGCGAAGCGGGCAGTGAAGGTGCGACCACGGTCAGCGCCGGGCCAGCCGTAGCCATTGGTTCATTCTCGGGAGCGGAGACGGGAGCCCGCAAGGAGCTGATCGATACGCTGGCGCAGACCGCCGCGAGCTTGCGGCGTATGGACCCGACCAACCCGGCGGCTTACCTGATTCTGCGTGGCTTCCGCTTTGGTGAACTGCGCGCCGCCGCGGCAAAGGGCGAGATTCGCTCGCTGGAGGCGCCCCCCACCGAACTGCGCCGTCAGATGCGCGTGTATGCGCTCGAACAGAAGTGGAAAGAACTGGTGGAATTGGCTGAAGCCAGCCTCGCGCTGCCGGCAAGCCGCGCCTGGCTCGACCTGCACCGCATGACCGCGGAGGCGCTGGTGGGTCTTGGCGATAACTACCTGATTGTGGCCAATGCGATTCGCGCCGAGTTGCGCGCGCTGGTGCAGGATGTGCCCGAGATTCGCACGGCTACGCTGATGGATGATACGCCCGCGTGCAATGCCCAGACGCTCGCGTGGCTGGATGAACCGAAGGAAGGCGACACGCCGATCACGATTGAATCGACATCAGCGACCAAGCCGGCATGGGCCAAGAAAGCTCCGGATCCGTTTCATGTCGCGATCGAAGCATTGCGCAAGAACGACAAGGCGCGGGCGCTCGAAGTCATGCGCAATGAGATCGAGTCCCAGCCATCGGCTCGCGGCAAGTTTCTGCGGCAGCTTCAAGTGGCTGAGCTTTGCATTCAGGCGAGCTCAAAGGAGATCGCGCAACCGTTCTTTGACGATGTGAAAGCCAAGATCAAAGACTTCCGCGTGGCGGAATGGGAAGACCGCGCGCTCGTTGTACAGGCGCTGGCCGACCTGTATCTGTATCACGATGCCACGGTCAACAATGGTGGTGAGCGCGCCCAGATCTTCCAGCAGATTTGTCGCCTCGACCCCGTCCGGGCGTTGACACTGAAGTAACGGGAGGCACGAATCACCGCAGTGGCCTTTCAACTGGATGTCCAAGTCACAATCTCGGTCTTCGATCGCCTGATCGACAACGATCCCCGCACCTCTGTCGAAGCGGCGCCGACGCGTGCCGAAACGGTGCGCCGGTTGCGGGCGGCGGTGCGCCGCGATATCGAATGGCTGCTCAACTCGCGACGCATTGCCGTGCCTCCGGACGAAGAGCTGCGTGAGTTGAATCAATCGGCCTACGTCTATGGGCTGCCGGATCTGTCCACGGTAAGCCTTGCCAACATCGATGACCGAACCTCACTGCTGGCCGCCATTGAACGATCCATCCGGCTGTTTGAGCCGCGCCTGGCGGACGTTCGCGTGATCCCGATTGAGGACGCTACCAACAAGACCATCCAGCGGCTCGACTTTCGCATTGAGGCGATGCTGCTGATGGACCCGTCCCCCGAGCATGTATCATTCGACACCACGGTGGACGGCGTAAGCCAGAGCTACAAGGTCCGCGCGGAAGGGGTGGAGTAGCCCATGCGTGACGACCTGCTGCTCTATTACGAACGCGAGCTTACCTATATCCGCCAAATGGCGGCGGGCTTTGCCGAGCGCTATCCGAAGATTGCCTCGCGGTTGGTGCTTGAAGAGAACAAGTGCGAAGACCCGCATGTGGAGCGGTTGCTCGAAGGCTTTGCCTTTCTTGCCGCCCGCGTTCACCTGAAGATCGACGACGAGTTTCCCGAGCTCACCGAGGCGATCCTCAGCATTGTTTATCCACATCTGATCGAGCCGATCCCTTCGATGTCGATTGCCGAGATTGAGCTTGATCCGACCAAGGGCAAGCTCGACAAGGGGCTCAAGATCCCGAAGGGCACGTTGCTTTACTCGCGGCCTGTGTCGGGCGTGCCATGCAAGTTCCAAACCTGTTATGACCTGATGCTGTATCCGGTAAGCGTGTCGAGTGCGGAGTTCTGCACGCCAGACCGGTTGCGTCCGATCGTGAAGGCCCCCGAGGCGCAATATGCGGTGCCGCTGCGATTCTCCGCGCCACCCGATATTGAAGTGGCCAAGCTGGACATGGATGTCCTGCACTTTCACCTCAATGGTGAAGGCGCGTTCGTCCATTCGCTGTACGAGGCATTGTCGGCGCGCACGGTGCGGATTCTTGTGCGGAATCCGAAGGACCCGCGTCAGCCCGCGGTTGAGCTCCCGGTATCAGCCCTGCGGCCCATGGGGTTTGAAAAGGACGAAGGCGTGCTCAATTATCCGGGCCGCTCGTTTCTCGGCTACCGGCTGCTGCAGGAGTTTTTCGCGTTTCCCGAGAAGTTCTTCTTCTTTGAACTGAAGGGACTGGCCGAAGTGCTGGGGCCCAGCTACCAGAACGAGTTTGAAGTCATCTTCCTGATCTCGCGGATGGAATCGGATGAGGCGCGCGTGCGCCTTGAGACCAATGTGAACGCGAGCGTGTTTCGCACCACGGCGACGCCGATCATCAATCTGTTTCCGCAGACCTGCGAGCCGATTCTGCTTGACCACAAGCGTGCCGAGTATCCGATCGTGCCGGATGTCAGGCGCCAGAGCGCGCTCGAGATCCATTCGATCCTGGAGGTGCATTCCGTCGATCACGACCAGCAGACGATGCACACCTATGAGCCGTTTTATTCGATTCGGCACGCCCAGCAGCAGCGCAAGCAGAACACGTTCTACATTGCGTCGCGGCGGCCATCAAACCGGCCAAATGATGAAGGCACCGACCTTGACCTCTCACTGGTGGATCTGAGCTTCCGGCCCGTGCATCCGAAGGTGGATTCCGTCACCGTTAAGACGCTATGCACCAATCGCGATCTGCCGGCGCGGCTGCCGTTTGGCAGTGAGACGGGAGACTTCGAGCTTGAGATCTCCGGGCCCATCAAGCGCATTATGGCGCTACGCAAGCCAACGGCCACGGTTCGCCCGCCGATCGGCACCAACCTCTACTGGCGCCTCATCTCGCATCTCTCGCTTAACTATCTCTCGATCATTGAGGAGGGCCGTGATGCGCTGCAGCAGATCCTCAACCTTTACAACTTTGGTGGCGCGCCCTATGCCGAACGCATGATTCGGGGCTTGACCGAGCTGACCAGCAAACGCAAGTTTGCCCGGCTGGTGTCAGACGAAGGCATCGCGTTTGCCCGCGGCTTTGAGGTGAACATCACGTTTGACGAGGAACAGTTTGTCGGTGGCGGCGTTTATCTGTTTGCCGCGGTGCTGGAGCGATTTCTTGCCAACTACGCCTCGCTTAACAGCTTCACGCAATTGACGGCACGCACCATTCAGAGAAAGGAACCTCTGCGCCAATGGCCACCTCGCGCTGGACAGAAGATTCTGATCTAGCTTCGCCAACAACCCCGGAACAGGAGTACCCGCTGGCGGTGCGGCGGCACATGCTCGAGCAGTTTTTTGATGGCGCGCCGGGGACGTTCCAGTTCTTTCAGGCCGTGCGATTGCTGGCGCGGCTGGGCAAAGAAGTCGAAGTGCCGGGGCGTTTTCCGAAGTCGCCCGAGCAGGAGGCGGCGCGTTTCTCGGTGAATCCGGCTTATTGGTTTCCACCCTCGCAGATCAATGCGCTCGACTGGCCAGCAGCGGACGCCGAGAAGTTCAAGTGGCAACCGCCGGCCCTGCGGGTGAACTTCATGGGCCTGGTGGGCGCGCAGGGCGTCCTGCCGCTGGTGTACTCGGATTTCATCAACGAGCGACTGCGCGCTCGCGACCGGTCGATGCTCGAGTTCTTCGACATCTTCCACCACCGTATGATTTCGCTGTTCTATCAGGCGTGGGAGAAGCACCGCTTCTGGGTGAACTTTGAGCGCAACGAGCCAGACCCGATGTCGGGTTATCTCAGGCACCTGATTGGCATTGGGACGGCGGGCTTGCAGAATCGCCAGGAAGTCAGCGATTCGTCTCTGACCTTCTATTCAGGGTTGCTGAGCCTGCAGCCCAGATCGGCTCTCGCGCTCGAACAGTTTTTGGCCGATTACTTCGACGTGCCCATCGCGGTGGAAGAGTTTGGCGGATCATGGCATCCGCTATCAGAGCAGGACATCTGCAAGTTTGCCGACCCTCCTACCGAGGCCGAGCAGCTTGGCTTTGGCGTTGTGGTGGGAGACGCGGTATGGGATCGCGCCTCCCGCGCCAAGATCTCTGTGGGGCCGCTTTCACTGGAGGAATACAAAGACTTTCTGCCGGGCGGCGCCGCCTACAAGCCCTTGCACGCGCTGACCAATTTCTTTTCAAATGGCGAGATCATTTTCGAGGTGCAGTTGATCCTTGATCGCCGCCACGTACCCGCCTGCCAACTTGGCATAGACTCCAAAGCACCACCTATGCTCGGCTGGCTCACCTGGATGAACTCCGCAAAACCACGCGCGGAAGATCCGGGCGATACCGTTTATCTGTTGAACTAGCCCTGAACGTAAACCACACCGGAGGAATTGATGAGCGTCAATCTTAAGTCCCTCATCGGGAAACTGAACGACACCACCCGCAACACCCTGCAAGCGGCTGCGGGATTCTGCTTGCAGCGGACGCATTACGATGTCGAAATCGAGCACTTCCTCACCAAGCTGCTCGACAACTCTGGCGGTGACTTCATCGCCATCTGCAAGGCCTTTGAGATCGACAAATCAAAGCTCGCCGCGCAACTGACCGCATCGCTCGACAAGCTGAAGAGCGGCAACGCGCGCACACCGGTGCTCGCGCCGACGCTCGTCAAGATGTTGAATGAAGCGTGGTCGATTGCCTCGCTTGACTTCAATGCCGGGAACATTCGCACCGGCTACTGCATTCTCGCGCTGGCCGAGAACGACGAGCTGTCGCGCCTGATGGGCGATGTCTCCAAAGAGTTCAAGAAGATCGACCCCAAGAGCCTGCGCGACAACTTCGCCGGCATGTGCAGCATCTCCTATGAGCAATCGGAGAGCACCGACCTTGGCGAATCCATACCCACCGCGGCTGGGGCCGCCCCCGGCGCTGATGGCGCCCCCAAGGTAAACCCGGCATCGAAGACGCCAAACCTCGACGCCTATACGATCAACCTCACCGACAACGCAAAGAACGGCAAGATCGACACCGTGCTGGCGCGCGACTTTGAGATCCGCCAGGTGGTGGACATTCTCACCCGTCGCCGTCAGAACAACCCGATCCTCGTGGGCGAGGCGGGCGTCGGCAAGACGGCCGTCGTCGAAGGCCTCGCGCTGCGCATTGTGCAGGGCGATGTGCCGCCGCCGCTCAAGAACGTAACGCTGCGTACCCTCGATCTGGCCCTGCTGCAGGCGGGCGCCAGTGTGAAGGGCGAGTTTGAGAATCGTCTGAAGGGCCTGATCGATGAGGTGAAGAAGTCGCCGACGCCGATTATCCTCTTCATCGACGAAGCCCACACCATGATCGGCGCCGGGGGCCAGGCCGGACAGAACGACGCGGCCAACCTGCTCAAGCCCGCGCTGGCTCGTGGCGAGTTGCGGACGATTGCCGCGACAACGTGGGCCGAGTACAAGAAGTACTTCGAGAAGGACCCGGCACTCACTCGCCGCTTCCAGACCGTGAAGGTCGAAGAGCCGAGCGAATACAACTGCCAGTTGATGCTGCGCGGCATTCTGCCAATGCTTGAAAAGCACCACAACGTGCTGATCCTCGATGAAGGTTTGGCCGCGGCCGTCAAGCTTTCGCACCGCTATCTGCCCGATCGCCAGTTGCCCGACAAGGCCGTCAGCGTGCTCGATACGGCATGCGCCCGTCTGGCGTTGGGCCAGTCGTCGATTCCGCCAGCGGTGGAAGCCGTCCAGCGTGAGATCGATGATTACGACGTGCAGACGCGCGTGCTGAATCGCGAGCTCGAGCTGGGCGCTGACCACAAGGAACGCCTGAACGAAATCGCCGAGAAGAAGATCGAGGCTGAAGCGCGTCTGGCAACGCTGAAGGGCCGTTGGGAAGCCGAAGCCGCGCTGGTGACCGAGATTCGCGAGCTGCGCGACTCGATCATCAACAATGCCGAAGGCGTCGACAAGGAAGCCGTCCGCGACAAGATCAACGCAAAGACGAAGGCGCTAGAAGAACTGCAGGGCGAATCGCCGCTGATGCGCGTTTCCGTTGACGCGCAGGTCGTGGGCGAGGTGATCTCCGCCTGGACCGGGATTCCGATCGGCAAGATGCTGAAGGATGAGATCCAGACGATCCTTGAGCTCGAAAAGCATCTCTGCTCGCGCGTCATTGGCCAGGACCACGCCATGCACGCCATTGCCGAGCGCGTGCGTACGAACAAGGCAGGCATGGACGACCCGGTCAAGCCGGTGGGCGTCTTCATGCTGGTTGGCCCGTCCGGTGTGGGTAAGACTGAAACGGCTCTCGCGCTGGCCGACCTGCTCTACGGTGGTGAAGACAATATGGTCACCATCAACATGAGCGAGTTCCAGGAAGCGCATACCGTGTCGACGCTCAAGGGTTCGCCTCCCGGATATGTGGGCTACGGCGAAGGCGGCGTGCTCACCGAGGCGGTGCGCCGGCGGCCTTATTCCGTTGTACTCCTCGATGAAGTGGAAAAGGCGCATCCTGACGTGCTGGAGCTGTTCTTCCAGGTCTTTGACAAGGGCCGCATGGAAGACGGCGAGGGCCGCGAGATCATCTTCCGCAACTCGATCATCATCCTGACTTCGAACGCCGCCACCGATACGCTGATGAAGCTGGTGGCCGACCCCGAGACCATGCCCTCACCGGAAGGCATCATCTCGGCAATGAAACCCGAGCTCGACAAGGTGTTCAAGCCGGCCTTCCTCGGCCGTATGGTGATCATCCCGTACTACCCGGTGCGCGACGAAGTGCTCAAGACGATCGTCAAACTGAAGCTTGCCAAGATCCAGAAGCGGCTCAAGGCGACGCACAAGATCGAGCTGATCGCGGGGCAAGACGTGATCGACGCCGTAGCGGCCCGTTGCACCGAAGTGGAATCAGGCGCCCGCAATGTCGACAACATTCTCACCAACACCGTGCTGCCTGATGTCAGCCGCCGGCTGCTGGTGATGATGGCCGAGGGCACAAAGCCCGATTCGCTCACCGTGGCGGTGGCCGAAGATGGCAGCTTCACCTACGTCTAGACCAAGCCAATCCCAATAGAAAAGGCCCGCTTCCCTTCGCGAGGGAGCGGGCCATTTCGTTGCGGTTCGGTTGGCTTAGGGCTTGACGCCAGCCTTCTCGAAGTCACCGGCCTTGAAGATGCTGAGCTTCTTGGCGTCCATGTACTTCTTGAAGATTGCGTTGACCTGTTCGACCGTGAGCGAGTCGACCTTGCTCTCAATCTCGCGATTGAAAGTCAGTGTGCGATCAAAAGTTGCGTTGTTGACCAGCGTGCCGGAGAGCTGACCATCTTCGGTCCGCATCACCTGACGCTGCTGCAGCCAGCCCTTTTTGGCGGCGTCGACTTCTTCTTTGGTGAAGCCTTCGGCGACAGCCTTCTCGATCTCTTCGATAAAGGCCTTTTCCACCTTCTGGATGTTCGCGGGGTTCAGAATGGCGTAGCCCATAAAGCTGCTGTTGTCATTCTTGGTGGCCGGAGAGAACTGACCACCGACACCGTAGCTCAAGCCTTCCTTCTGGCGGATGCGCGTCGCGAGCCGCGAGTTGAGGAAGCCACCGCCGAGGATGTAGTTGCCCAGGGCAAGAGCGGGATAATCGGGATCTTCGTCACTCAGCTTGACGTTAAACGTGGCCATGAAAACAGCGTTGGCCTTGTCGGGCGTCTGGAAGCTCTGGTTGACAGGAGCAATGTCCTTGTAGGGGTTGACCACACGCTTGTAGGGCGTGGCCGACTTCCAGTTGCCAAACAGACTCTTGAGCAGCGGCTCGACCGTAGCTTCGTCAAAGTCGCCAACGATAGCGACTTCACCAGCTTGCGCGCCGTAGAACTGCTTGTGGAAGGCCTTGAGCTCATCCAGCTTGGCGGCCTTGAAATCAGCGATCTGCTCGGCGGGCGTGGGACGATAACGGAGGTCTCCTTTCGGATACGGGCTCGTGTGGCGCGCCATGGCCGTCATGGCGACAACCTGCGGCTCTTTCTCGCCATTCTCAACACCAGTGATCGAACTCTTCAGGACTTCTTCAAACTCCGACTGCGGGAAGCTCGGCTGGGTAAGGATCTCCGCCACCAGCTTGATTACCTCAGGCAGGTTGGGGCGGGTGGTCTCGATGAACGCGTTTACCGTCTGGCCACCACCGCCGACGCGGACGTTGGCCTTCAGCCGATCAAACTCATCCTTGAGCTGCTTCTTGTCGTGCTTGAGCGTGCCACGATCCAGCATGTTGGCCGTGAGGCCGGCGATGGTTGACTTGCCGAACAGCGACTTCTCATCACCGAGGCGGAGGGCGATCAAGGCATTCACCTTCTCGCCGCGAGTCTTCTTGGCGAGAAGCATCGTCTTCATGCCGTTGGGCAGCGCGGCGCGCTTGGTGCGGCGGTCGATGTTGGTGGCCGAGGAGTCAAACTCTTCGCCCTGGGCAACAGCGGCGCCACCCTTGTAATCCTTGACGATAGAGCTGACAAGCGGGCCCTTGGGGATCTCGGCGCGCACCGGCTTTTCCTCTGGGATGAAGAGGCCGAGCGTACGATTGTTGCTGCGCAGGTAGGTGACGGCAACGCGCTGCACGTCTTCGAGCTTGGTGTTGAGCGTGCGGTCGCGATTGACGAAGAACATGCGCCAGTCGCCGAGGGCAATGTACTCGCTCAGCAACAGGCCGACCTGTTCGGTGTTGTTGAAACCAATCTCGATTTCCTTGCGGATCGAGGCCTTGGCCTTGTCGAGTTCGTCCTGGGTGACGGGTTCTTTCTCGAAGCCTTCGATGGTATCGAGGAAGATCTTGCGGGCTTCCTCAAGGTTGTCGGTCTTGCTGAGAACGAGGAACTGCAACATGGCGCCAGGCTCGGCGGTCTCAAAAGTCAGCTGGGCATTCTGGGTAGCCTTCTTGGTTTCGACGAGGCGCTTGTAGATACGACCAAAAGAATCGTCGGCAAGAATCGTGTTGAGCACGCCGAGAGGGCCGATGTCAGGATGAGTGGCGGCGGGGATGTGGTAGCCGGCGGCCACCAACTGGATGCCACCTACGCGACGCACGGTGACCATACGCTCGCCGTCCTGCACGGGTTCTTCCGTGTAGGTGGGCTGGATCACGCGGTCGGGCTTGGGGATCGCGCCAAACATTTCGGCGATCATCGCGAGCGTCTTGGCTTCATCAAACTTGCCGGCGACGGTGAGCACAGCGTTGTCGGGCTGATAGAACTTGCGGTAGAAGGCCTGCAGACGTTCGATGTTCACCCCCTCGATGTCGCTGCGAGCGCCGATGGTGGTCTTGCCATAGTTGTGCCATTCATACATGGCGCCCATGACACGCTGGATCGTGATGCGGAAGGGGCTGTTTTCACCACTTTCAAACTCGTTGCGGACGACAGTCATTTCACTGTCGAGATCCTTGCGGGCGATGAAGGAGTTGACCATACGGTCGGCTTCGAGATCGAGCGCCCAGCGGAGGTTCTCTTCGCTTGCCGTGCAGGTTTCAAAGTAGTTGGTGCGGTCGACCCAGGTGGTGCCGTTCGGCATGCAACCGTGGTCGGTGAGCTCCTTGGGGATATTCGGGTGCTTGGGCGTGCCCTTGAACACCAGATGCTCCAGCAGGTGGGCCATGCCGGTTTCCCCATAGTTCTCATGGCGGCTGCCAACAAGGTAGGTGATGTTGACCGTAAATTTGCTCTTGGACGGATCGGGCATCAACAGAACCCGCAAGCCGTTACTCTTCACACGATACTCGGTAATGCCTTCGACGGAAGTCACCCGTTCGAGTGCGGCCGGCGGGGTCTGCTGTGCGGTCACACAGCCGACCATCACCGCGGCGCAAATCGTAGCGCGCAATTTGGTGAAAATATTGACCATTATTTGATTGTAGGCCGACGCTCGACCCAAATTCGCCCGCGTTGTCGCTATTACCTATAGACTGAAGAAATCTCGGTTATGGGTATTGAACAACAGAACGCCAACTACGAAGTTTTGATCCCCCACTACGGCAAGGATCAATTCGTCTTTGTCAGCATGGAAGGTGGCGAATATGTCTCGGAATGCTTTGAATTCCGCGTCTCAATGGCCACCAAGATCAAGGCTGTCAACACGAAGGATTTGCTGCGCAAGCCAATCCTGATTACGATCCGCCGCGCGGGGTTGCCCGATCGTCACATTCACGGCCTGATCCGCCGCATCTCGCTGACAGGGCGCAACGAGGACGACTCGCCGCTGTACTTCTACGAAGCTGAAGTCGTGCCGTGGTTATGGTTTCTGAATCTCGAAGTGGATTGTCGCCACTTCATCGAGATGAATGCCGTTGACATCATCAAGAAGGTGTTCGGCGACTACCAGTACAGCGACTTCACGTTCAAGACGTCGACCAAGTTTCCGAAGCGTGAGTTCACGGTTCAGTACCGTGAGTCCAGCTTTAACTTTGTGTCACGACTGCTTGAAGAAGAAGGCATCTTCTACTGGTTTGAGCACAGCGAGAACAAGCATCAACTGGTGCTGGCTGACAAGAACAGCGCCACACAGGTAATGCCGGGCAACCACAAACTGTCCTATACACAAGGCGGCAACTCGGCCCATATCGGCCAGATCGATGACCTCGAACATGAGACGAGTTCGCATACCGGCAAGCTGACATTCAAGGACTACAATTTCGAGATCAGCAACACCTCGCTGCTGACGTCATCCTCAGGCAACCAGCAGGGCGAAATCTACGATTACCCCGGCCTCTACAGCACCAAGGCGGACGGCGAGCGCTACACCCAGTTGCGCCTCGAGGAGCAGGAAGCGCGCCTGAAGACCGTACACTCGCGCTCGCAGATCAGCGCGCTGATGCCCGGCTTTCGCATCGAGATTGCTGACCACTTTGATCCCAACGCCAACGGCAGCTACATCGTACTTGGCTGTTCGTTCTCCTGCCGGCAGAATGTCCAGGGCAGTGCCGCCGGTGGGGCAGCCGTGTTCCACTTCTCGGCCATTCCTTTTGCCACCCAATACCGCCCGCCCCGCAAACACCCACGCCCGGTGATCCATGGCATTCAAACGGCGGTGGTGGTGGGGCCGCCCGGCAACGAAATCTACTGTGACAAGTTTGGCCGCGTGCGTGTGCAGTTCCACTGGGACCGCAAGGGCCGTCTCGACGAACGCAGCTCATATTGGATTCGCGTTTCCAGCGCCTGGGCCGGCAGCAACTGGGGCCAGATTTCCCTGCCCCGCATCGGCCAGGAAGTGATTATCGGGTTTCTCGAGGGCAACCCCGATCGACCGATCATCACGGGCCGCGTCTATAACGACCAACAGATGCCGCCCTATGATCTGCCGGCCAACCAAACCCAATCCGGTATCAAGTCACGCTCCAGCCTCGGCGGCCAGGCGGATGAGTTCAACGAATTCCGCTTTGAAGACAAAAAGGGCCAGGAGAAGATCTACCTGCATGCCCAGAGGGACTTCGAAGAATACATCGAGAACAAGCACACGGTTACCGTGCGTGACGACGACGAAATCACCACGATCGAGCAGGGCAACCAGTACTACTACGTTCGCCAGGGCAATCAGGAAACCGAGGTGAATCAGGGCAATCGCAAGATTACCCTGGCGCAGGGCAACACCGACCATATGCACAACATGGGCAATCACAGCCTGGAATGCACCATGGGCAAAATCTATGAGAAGGCCGGCTCGGAGATCAAGATGGAATGCGGCATCTCAAAGATCACGCTTTCACCCGGATCCATCACGATCGAATGTGGCGCGGCCAAAATCGAACTCGTGCCCGCCATGATTACCATTTCCGCCCCGTTGATCAAGCAGAACTGTTAACTCATGCCTCAACTCACCGCACTCGATCTGGCGCGCATGGCCGCCATCAAACCACCGGCGCGTGACCTCGTCACCCAGGCGCAAAGCGCTCGCCATTATCTCGACCTGCTGCAGCAGGCCGGCTACTGGACTGAGGCGATCGCCTATCTCGCCCATGCGCTTAGCCTGCGGGAAGGCATCTGGTGGGGCTGGTACTGCGCCCGCAAGGCAGCAGCCCTCAAGGAAGACCCGGCCGTCACTGCTGGCCTCGCTCTGGTGGAAACCTGGATCGGGCAGCCAACAGACGACAATCGTGGCCGCGCCTGGCAGGCAAAGCCGCAGGTGCCCACCAGCGCGGCATCCCTACTGCTTGAGGCGGTTTACTTCAGCGGCGATACGGTGAACGACGGCACGGGTGAACGAGTGCCCGCCCTGCCTCAATTGGCCCAGAAGCACCTGCAGGCTGCGGTGATCACCGCGGTGTATGCCCTAAATGGCGACGACCCCGGCGCCGCCGCACAGGATCTGCTGCGTCAGGGGGCCGAGGTCGCCAACCGGATCAATCTCTGGGTGCACTACGCCTAGACTTCACACATCTTCAGCATCGCGTCGAGCGTCTTGACCGGATCCGGATTGCCGGGTCGCGGGCTGTACTCGTGGCTCACCCACCCGGTGTAGCCGAGGTCGGCGATCTTCTTCATGATCGGCTTGTAGTTCATTTCCTGCGTTTCAAGGTCGAACTCGTAGCGCCCCGGGTTGCCCGCGGTGTGGAAGTGGCCGATGTACTGGAAGTTCTGCTCGATGGTGCGGATCACGTCGCCTTCCATAATCTGCATGTGGTAGATGTCATACAGCAACTTGAAGCGTGGCGAGTTGATGCGTTTGCACAGCTCAACGCCGTAAGAAGTGTGGTCACAGGCGTAATCCGGATGGTTGACCTTGCTGTTGAGCAATTCCATGCACAGCGTCACGCCAGCGTCTTCGGCGCGCTTGATGATCCGACGGATGAATTTCTCGTTGTTGTCAAGACAACGCTCCACGCTCTGGCCCCACTTGTTGCCGCTCAGCAGAATGGCGTTCGGCGCCTTCACATCGGCGGCCGCCTTGATGACGTCAATCGCGAGCTTTTCAAGCTCATCGTGGCGCGACAGGTCGGTCGAGTTATGCATCAGCGTGCCGATACCAGGCACCATTGTCGGCACCAGCCCATACTTCTTGAGAATCGGAAAATCCTTCGGCCCCACGAGGTCATGGCCCGTGGCCCCCAACTCGGCGGCAATGCGGCAACGTTGTTCGAGATCATAGCCACGGCCGAGCACACCACCACAAACGCCCTGCTTCAGTCGACCGGGGCGCGGCTTGGCCGCCGTCTGCGAATAGGCCACCAGCGGCGCGGCTGCGGCAATGGTTGTCTTGAGTAAATCGCGTCTCGTCATGATCGATCCATATACTATCAGTTGATGGGCTTCGCGCTTTGGCATCAGCCACCCTTATTGCTTTGTGCCGGTACGCACGAGTATCGCCCCATGGGAACGGCCATCATCGGCGATCAGGGAATCTTCGAGCCGCGTGACTTTATCGCCCGCCGCACCCCACCCCGACGCGACCGTGATGGCTTCGTTGGCTACTTCGCAAGTCTCAACGATGTCAACCGCTATCTCGTGCGCGACAATCGTAAGCATTCCAATCGCCGCAATTCCCATCGGATTTTGGCCACCATCCCTTGATTGACACCGGCACTGGTCTCGGCTATATTTCAGAAATACTGTAGTTTCAACAGGTTGTCGGGATTAGGTGATTTAGCGAATCCTTCGCGCCTCAAGGCCCCTCGTTGCTGGCCCCTGATTTCCCCCAACTAGCCTGTTTGTAGTACCCAGAGCGATTCTGCAGTTTTGCAAATGGAGATTCGGCAATGGCCAGCTTGCCCGATGAGCGGATGCCCAAGGCGCCTCTCGAACCACAGTTCAGTGAATCTGATCCTCAAGACCACGCCATGCCTGGCGCTCCGGTTGAGGGTGAATTCGAAGACGCCGCCGGTGAAGAAAACTACGAGCAAATGCTCGCAGATTACGGCCAGATGGATGTTCACCAAACCGGTGATGTTCTTATTGGCCACGTCATCAGCGTCACCGAACACGACGTCATCGTCGATATCGGCCAGAAGACGGAAGGCGTAGTTCCTCGCGATCATTTCTCGCACGAGCTCCAACCCAACGAACAGATTGAAGTGGTAATCGATCGCCCAGGCACCAGCCCTGAAGGCTTTCTGTACCTGTCGCACGAAAAAGTGCGAAGGCTGCGCCATTGGGACACGCTCGAACAGGTAATGAACGAAGGGCTGCTGGTTTCAGGTCACGTACTCGCCAAGGTGAAAGGCGGCTTGAGTGTTGATGTGGGCGTGCGCGCCTTCATGCCTTCCAGCCAGATCGATGTGCGGCCAACGCACAATCTCGATGCCTTCATCGGCCAGGACATTCCCGTCCGCATCCTCAAGCTCAACCGCCGCAAGGGCAACGTCGTGGTGTCTCGCCGCGCCGCCATCGAAGAAGAAGTGAACGCCAAGCGTAGCGCCGCCATCGAAAACATTTTCGAAGGCGCCGTGCTCGAAGGCACCGTCAAGAACCTCACCGATTACGGCGCGTTTGTCGACCTCGGTGGGATCGATGGCCTGCTGCATATCAGCGACATGAGCTATGGCCGCGTCAATCATCCGAGCGATGTCGTGCAAAGCGGTCAGCAGGTCACCGTGCGCGTGCTGCGCTTTGACCGCGACAAGGGCCGCATCTCCCTTGGCATCAAGCAGCTGTTCGCCGACCCGTGGGAAACCGCCGTCGAGCGTTACGTCATTGGCTCGCATGTGAATGGCCGCGTCGTCAGCGTCACTGATTATGGCGCGTTCGTCGAAATCGAACCGGGCGTGGAAGGCCTGATCCATATCTCCGAAATGACCTGGAGCCGCCGGATGAAGCATCCGGGCAAGGTGGTCAAGCCCGGCGAGACCGTCGAGGCCATCGTGCTCGACATCCGCCCGCAAGACAAGCGCGTCTCGCTCGGCCTCAAGCAGCTCGAAGCCGACCCGTGGACCACGCTTTCAGAACGCTATGCCATTGGCAGTGTCGTCGAGGGCCGCGTCCGCAAGCTCACTGACTTCGGAGCTTTCATCGAAATCGAAGAAGGCATCGATGGCCTTGTGCATGTCAGCGACATGTCCTGGACCAAACACATCAAGCACCCCTCCGAGCTGCTCAAGAAGGGGCAGATGGTGCAGGCCGCCATTCTGCAGATCGATTCGGGCAGCCGCCGGCTGAGCCTCGGCATCAAGCAGCTCGAACCCGATGCATGGGAAACCTTTTTCAACACCCATATGGTGAACGAGCTGGTGACCGGCAAGGTGGTGCGCATTGCAAACTTTGGCGTGTTTGTTGAGCTCGCCCCAGGTGTGGAAGGCCTTTGCCACAACTCGGAAATTCCCGGCTCTGATAGCCGCAAGGGTGGCGGCGATGTGGCATCAAACGCATTGCCCGTTGGCAGCGAGCATGAGTTCAAGATCATCCGCATGAACGAGACCGAGAAAAAGATCGGTTTGAGCCTGAAGGCAGTTGGCGAAGAGAAGGATCGCAACCGGCTGCGCGGTTACCAGCAACAGGCAGAAGCAGCAACACAGAATTTTGAGTCCGGCGCGGAAGCGTTCGCCGATAACCAGGAAGAGGAATCCTAATCGCCCATGACCAAGGCTGAATTGATCGAAGAAGTATCGCGAGTTGTCGAAATGACCCGAAAGGATTCGGAAATCATTGTCGAGGCCATTTTTGATAGCGTTGTCCGCAGTCTGAAGTCGGGCGAGAAGATTGAAATTCGCGGGTTCGGTTCGTTCCGTACCCGTCAGCGGCAGTCACGCATTGGGCGCAATCCCAAAACCGGAGCACGGGTGGAAGTGCCGTCGAAGCGCATCCCCTACTTCAAGCCGAGCAAGGAATTGAAGGATCTCGTCAACGCGGGTGAGCAGCCGTCCACCCCGCAGCCCCCGCCGCCTTCCGCCGTCTAGCAAGTCTCGTGGATCATCTCTGGAGCCCCTGGCGATACCGCTACGTCACCCGACAGGAGGGCCCCAAGCCCGACTGCATCTTTTGCCACAAGCATCAGTTGGCTCCCGCAAACGATCCAGAATCCCTCATCCTGTTCCGGGCCGAACACTGTTTCGGCCTGCTCAATCTCTACCCCTACACCAACGGCCATATGATGATCGCGCCCTATCGTCATGTCGCCCGGATCGAAGATCTGCCTGAGCCGGAATGGATTGAACTTTCGCGCTTTGCGCGGTTGGCCGAAGCCAACATTCGTTCCGTCTACCGCTGCGACGGATTGAACCTCGGCTTTAACATCGGCTCGGTGGCCGGAGCCGGTATTGCGGGACACATCCACATGCACATCCTGCCCCGCTGGAACGGCGATGCGAACTTCATGTCCGTCGTCGGCGAAACCCGCGTGCACCCGGAAGACCTCGCCGAATCCTACCGCAAGCTCACGGCCTGCGCGTGGACGCTTCCTGGCGATTCAGCGCCTTTACTTTCCCCCGCAGACGAGACGGCCCGCTAGCTTATTGCCGGCACAATCCCACTAGCGCCACCTACCAGGCATCTGTCGCCGCTGTGGATTCCCGGCAAGATTGTCGGCCAGCAGCAACCCTCCAGGATGCTCCTCAAAGCCGCTGGCGCCGATGATCGCTGGTCTCTCAACCGGGTTCGCCCCGACGCCCTCGGTATCATGCATTTTTTGAGACTCAGGACTCGCGGCAGTGCTCAAGGAAAAATACGGGCGCCCCTTCGTACACATATCCCAGCCTGATTGGTTTAGTGAAGACACGATGATTCGCGACACATTCGCTGACACCCGGTTCACCCAGCACTGGTTTTCCGAGTACAACCCAGCCTCAAGCGACAAACACCCGCACGCCCCCCAGCGGTAGAACTTTCGCTCAGCTCTTCCCTGCTCTGCTTGCAGAGCAGGACCATGCCGATCACGTAACTGCACGCGATCCACGAGCACATCCTGCTCAAGGCGGTTCTCCATGACTGGTATCTCGCCCACGCTCGCGATGGCGCCTGTGCCGCTCGACAGGCACATCTCTGCGCTACCGCTGGCGGCTCCGAAGCCGCCACGGCTACCCCTAAACGTCAATCCCGACAGAGCCGAAGTACTTCCGCCGCGATCGCATCAAGCGGCAGGCTCTTGTCCACCGCTCCCGCCTTTACCGCCTCAGCGGGCATGCCGTACACCACGCAGGTACGTTCATCCTGGGCAATCGTTTTGGCTCCAGCCTGCTTCATCTCAAGCATGCCTTTGGCCCCATCATCCCCCATGCCGGTCATGATCACCCCCACGGCATTACGTCCGGCATATCGCGCTGCCGAACGGAACAGAACGTCGACGCTGGGACGATGCCGGCTCACCAGTGGGCCGTCCTTTACCTCCACGTAATAGCGCGCGCCGCTTCGCTTGAGAAGCGTGTGCTTGTTACCGGGTGCAATCAGCACCTGTCCGCGAATCACGCTGTCGTTGTCGGCCGCTTCCTTTACGGTCATCGCGCAAAGGCCATTCAGTCGCTCGGCAAAGCGCGCGGTAAACAACTCGGGCATGTGCTGCACGATCACGATTCCTGGGGCATCCATCGGCATCACTTCGAGGAACTCTCGCAATGCCTCGGTACCACCAGTGCTGGCTCCCACCATCACCACCTTGTCGGTGGTGGCAATCATGGCCTTCGATTGGGCCTGTGGCACCATCACTTCAGGGCCCAGCTTGGGGCGAACCGTGATGCGCGCCTCACGCTTGCGTATGCGCGGCCTGACGTGCGATGCCGATTTGACGATGTCGCAAATCTGAATGCTTGACTCGATAAAGTACTCACGCGAGCCGATCTTTGGCTTGGTGATGATCTCGACAGCCCCCAGCTCCAGCGCCGCAAGTGCCGACTCCGACCCCTTCTCGGCCAGTGTCGAACACACCACGACCGGGATCGGATGCTGCGCCATCAGCTTCTCGAGAAAGGTCAGCCCATCCATGCGCGGCATTTCGATGTCGAGCGTGATCACATGCGGTATTTCTTTGCGTATGATCTCGGCGGCCACATAAGGGTCCTGTGCGGCGCCGATCACCCGGATGGCGGGATCAGACTCAAGCACCTGCCGCAAGGCCTGACGCACGCTGGCCGAATCGTCAATGATCAGTACTTTGATCGGTGTGGGCATGGCCTAAATCCTCGTTGTTTTCTGCACCACCGAGTTCGTCACAATCGTTCCCGGCAGATCCTGTCCATAAACGGATTCAGAATGTCCCACGAACAAAAATCCGCCCGGCGCCAGATGACTCATCAACTTGTGCAGTACCGTCCGTTGCGTTTCCCGGCTGAAGTAGATCATCACGTTGCGGAAGAAGATCAGATCATAGGTATCGCGAATCGGGTATTGGTCATCCATCAGGTTCAGACGGTAAAGGCTGAGCTTCGAGCGCAATTCAGGAATCACCCGCACCTGATCTCCACTGCGCGAGCGCAGCAGAAACTTCTTGCGAAGATCCACCGGCACCGGCTCCACCACCTCACTGGGATAAATGGCTTGCCGCGCCTGATCGAGCACCCGCTGGCTCAGGTCCGTGCCGAGGATCCGGTAATCGAACAACCGGCGTTGCGCGGCTTCCTGCTGCTTCCAGTTCTCAAGCAGCATGGCCAGCGTATACGGCTCCTGCCCGGTCGAGCAGCCACAAGACCAAACTTTCAGAAAACCGGAGCCCGCCAGGTTGCGCGTCGACCCGAGATACGGCAAAGCCTTCTTGAGCAGAAAGTCGAAGTGCTGTGGCTCGCGAAAGAAGTCGGTCTTGTTGGTTGTGACGGCGTCGATGAAGTGGCTGCGCTCCGCCTCGCTCTCATCACCTTCAAGCACCAGGCGGCAGTATTCTTCAGCGCTCTCGATGCCCAACACTCGCATGCGCCGCGTGATCCTGCTGATCAATAACTGGGCCTTGCGCTCCGGCATCTGTATGCCGAGCTCGGCCTCGATCATTGCCGCCATGCGCTCAAACGTTCGGTTTGAGATGTGATCGCCAACGGTGGTCACTGCCGCACCAATGCTCCCTCGGCCGGTTCCAGCGTCAATACATCGGCGCTAAACACGTTCTCGATGTTGAGAATGATGATGAAGTCATCGCCCCGGCGGGCCATGGCGTCAATCAGCTCGGTTCGCCAGCGCAAGGCAATTCGCGGCGGCGGGCTCATCTGCGTGGCTTCCAGTTCCACCACTTCATGCACGCTATCGGCGATACCACCGATCACCGTCAGTTCGCCATCGAGCGGCACTTCCATCACCACAATACGAGTGTTGACGCTATCTTCCGCGCGATCGAGGCCAAATTTCTGGCGCAAATCCGCCACCGGAATCGCCTTGCCACGAACATTCACGACACCACGCATATAGTCAGGCGCGGTCGGCACTCGGGTGATCTGCGTCACTTCAAGCACTTCGCGAACATTGCTTACCGGAATGGCAAACAATTCATCTCCCAGCCGAAACGTCAGGTACTGATTCACTTGCATGACATTGCTCCTAGTAGGATTCAAACTCCCGATCCTGTTGATCCACCGCCGACGAAGTGGCGCCGAGTGACAACGTGACACCTTCGCTGCGAACGGCATTGCCCAGACTGCTCAATTGCTCCCGGCTCGAAGGCTTTGTCGCTCTGGCCCGCGGCGGCAGCGGACGGCGGGCACGTGCCGGTTGGCTCAGTGCACGTCCATTGTTGCCAAGCCGGAAGAACGAGATCACCGACTGCAAACTCTCGGCCTGGCTCGACAACTCCTCGGAAGTCGAGGCGATCTCTTCGCTGGCGGAAGCATTCTGCTGGATCACCTGATCGAGTTGCTGCATCGCCTTGTTCACCTGCGCGGCGCCAACACTCTGCTCGTTACAGCTGGCGGCAATCTCGCGCACCAACTCAGCGGTTTTGCGAATATCCGGAACCAGCTTGCCCAGCATGTCACCGGCTCCCTCGGCCAGACGAACGCCTTCCACCGTCAAACCACTGATCTCAGCAGCGGCCAACTGGCTACGTTCAGCCAACTTACGCACTTCACTCGCCACAACGGCAAAACCCTTGCCATGCTCGCCGGCGCGCGCCGCCTCAACCGCGGCATTCAGAGCGAGCAAGTCCGTCTTGCGAGCAATCTCCTCAATGATGGTGATCTTCGAAGAGATCTCCTTCATGGCCTCCATCGTGCGGGTCACCGCTACGCCACTCTCGCGAGTATCGTCGGCCGCCTTGGTGGCGATTTTGTCAGTCTGGCGAGCATTGTCGGCATTCTGCTGGATTGAGGACGCCATCTCCTCCATCGAAGTCGTGCTTTCTTCGGCAGCCGAGGATTGTTCGTTCGCCCCTTCACTCAATACCTGGGCTGAGCTGCTCAACTGCTGGCTGCCCGCGGCCACATTGTCAGCGGCAGAGCTGACCTCGGCCACCGTGCGTCGCAAGTTCTCGAGCATTTTGTCCATGGCCTGCCCCAGCACATCGCGATCGCTCAGCACTTGCACGGAAACCGTCAAGTCTCCGCTCGAGAGCGCCTGCGCAACCTCCGCTCGCTGCCGCAGACTCGACACCATGCGGTCAAGCGATTGGCCCAGCGAATCCCGATCACTCAACACTTCCACCTTACGCGTCAGGTCACCGGCGGCCAGATCCACCACCAGTCGCTCACGCTCTCGCAGGGATTCAAGCATCTGCTCAAGCGATTGACCCAGAGAATCCACCTCGCTCAAAACCTGTACTTCGACATTCATGTCGCCGCGGGCCAGCCGCCGTGCGGCCTCCGCGCGCTGCTGCATGGCAACAATCATCTTGTTCATCAGCTCTTGCAGGACACCCATCTCGTCCTTGGACTCGACGTTCACCTGCCGGCTGACATCGCCGCGGCTCACCTGGCTGACCAGATCCACGGTCCGCGTAATCGGATCGACGAGCGACTTCGCCACCATGTAGCTGATTACGCCACCGAGAACCAGCGCCAGCGTCAAAACAATCAGCAACGTCCGAATCCCACTGGCCGAAGCGGAAAGAATCATCGCGCTGCTCGCATCAGCGGCTTTGCGGTTGTTTTGCTGCACGGCATCGAGTGCCCGCAACAACGCCTGATAGGCGGGCTCCACCTTTTCGCGAGCCATCCGCGCGGCCTCTTCATTCTTTTGCTGACGGCTCACCTCCAGCACATCTCCCCAGGTCTGGGTATAGGCTGCGCGGCTTGTTCTGACATTCTCGAGCAACTTGCGGTCTTCATCCGAGTTCACCGTCGCCTCGTACTGCCGCATCGTCTCGTTCATCTTTTCGCCGGCTTCGGCCATGCGCGCTTCAATGCGCGCCATCTCGGCCCGGTCATTGGAAGTGATGTGTTGATACAAATACGAAAACCGTTGCGCGGTAAGGATTTGCATCTGCCCCGAGTAGTAGACGCCTGGCAAGCTCTCCTTCGCCACGATTCTTGCACTCGCGTCCACTTCGTCCATCTTCAGGTACAAGAATCCGCCCATCATAAGCATCAGGGCCAGTACGCATCCGAAACCAGCACGAATGCGGGTGCCAATCTTCCAATCCTTCATTTGCCAGACTCCTTATTCGATCTAGTAAGCTTCAAACTCGCGGTCGTGAGAATCACCCGCCGACCGGGCATTTTCGAGGTCAATCTCGAGCCCTTCCTCTTTGACGGCGTCACGGAGACGCGACAACTGTTGCGTTGTCCCATGGCGCAATGATTTCGGCGAGCGCCCGCCACGAGTGCCCCCTTTCTGCTTCGCGCGGCGTGAGTGGTCCACGGCTTCCAACTTGAAGAATCCAACAATGTCCTGCAGATTTGCTGCCTGGCTCGATAACTCCTCCGAGGTCGAGGCAATCTCTTCACTTGCCGAGGCATTCTGCTGGATGACCTGATCGAGTTGCTGCATCGCCTTGTTCACCTGCGCGGCGCCCACGCTCTGCTCGTTGCAGCTCGAAGCAATATCCCGCACCAGCTCTGCCGTTTTGCGGATGTCCGGCACCAGACGCGTCAGCATGGCGCCAGCACCTTCAGCCAAACGCACGCCTTCCACCGTCAGGGTGCTGATCTCAGCCGCCGCCAGCTGACTACGCTCCGCAAGCTTGCGAACTTCACTGGCCACCACCGCAAAGCCCTTGCCGTGCTCACCAGCCCGCGCGGCTTCCACCGCGGCGTTCAAGGCAAGCAGATCCGTTTTGCGCGCAATCTCCTCAATGATGTTGATCTTCGAGGAAATCTCCTTCATCGCCTCCATCGTGCGGTTCACGGCCTCACCGCTCTGACGGGTATCCTCAGCCGCCTTTGTCGCAATCTTGTCAGTCTGCTGGGCATTATCGGAGTTCTGCTGGATCGAAGACGCCATCTCCTCAATCGAAGCCGTGCTTTCCTCGGCCGCCGAAGACTGTTCGCTTGCTCCTTCGCTCAGTACCTGCGCTGAATTACTCAATTCATGACTGCCTGAGGCCACATTGTCGGCCGCGGCGTGAACTTCAAGCACCGTACGCCGCAGATTGTTCAGCATTTCGCGAAGAGCGCGCCCAAGAGTATCGGCTTCACTCAGTAATTCCACCTCGCCACGCAAGTCCCCTCGCGCAATCGCGTCAGCGGTTTGAGCGCGACTATTGAGCGAACTCACCATTTCGCCCATCGCCTTTTGCAATTGCCCCAGTTCGTCTTTGGAATCCACGTCCATCCGCCGGGTCAAATCTCCCCGACTCACCACCTGCACAAACTCGAGCGTGGCCTCAAGCGGCTGCACAATGCTGCGCGAGATCAACACCGTCACCGTAACACCCAGCACAAGGGCAATCATGAGTCCCACCACTACCGCGCTCACCATCGAATCAGACGAGGCTACAATCCGCTTTGAGCTCTCCTCGCCAAGCCGGCGATTCACGGCCACCAGATGGCTGGCCGCTTCCTGATACTTCTCATACTTGGGAGTCACTTCCTGCAGGTATAGAGCGATCGCCTCTTTGTTCTTCGCACGGCGACTCAAATCGAGCGTGCGCGCCATGGACTCGGTGAAGACATCCCGCACGGTTTTGAGTGCGGCAAGCCCATCCTTCTCCTCGGCCGCCAGCCGCCGCCGCTCGTATTGCGCAAACTGTTCCTCCAACTGGCGATTGAACTCATTCAACCGCGCGTCAATTGACGCCAGCTGGTTATGATCCTCAGACATGATGCGCTGGCTTAGCAAGCCAAAGCGAACACCGACAAGGTATTGGATCCGCGAAGCTTGCGCCATGCCAGGCAGCGAGTCGAGATTTACGGAATTGGCATCCGTTTGAATTGCGGTCGACTTAAAGTAACTGATCCCGGACAAGCACAGCAGAATCACCAGAATCAGTCCGAATCCGAATCGAATCCGGCTTCCAATCTTCCAGTTGCTCATTGCATCCCCCATGCCTTAGTAGGCTTCAAACTCGCGGTCCTGCGCATCACCGCCAGACCGCGCCATATCAAGATCAATCCCCACGCCTTCGGACTTGACTGCCTGGTTGAGGCGTGACAGTTGTTGCGATGAAGTTTTACGGACCGTGCGATTTCCGGAGCTTCTTGTAGCCGAACGCATTCCTCGCGAGCGTTCTGGAGAGCGCTGATCCAGCTTGAAGAATCCGATCACTTCCTGCAAATTGGCCGCCTGGCTCGAAAGCTCTTCCGAGGTCGAGGCGATCTCTTCACTTGCCGAAGCATTCTGCTGGATAACCTGATCCAGTTGCTGCATTGCCTTGTTCACCTGCGCGGCGCCAACACTCTGCTCATTGCAGCTGGCGGCGATTTCACGCACCAACTCCGCCGTCTTGCGAATGTCAGGTACGAGACGATTCAGCATGGCGCCAGCGCCCTCGGCAAGCCGTACGCCTTCCACCGTCAAGGTGCTGATCTCGGCGGCCGCCAGCTGGCTGCGCTCGGCAAGCTTGCGCACCTCACTGGCCACCACCGCAAAGCCCTTGCCGTGCTCGCCAGCCCGCGCCGCTTCCACCGCCGCATTCAGCGCGAGCAGATCCGTTTTGCGGGCAATCTCCTCAATGATGTTGATCTTCGAGGAGATCTCCTTCATGGCCTCCATCGTGCGATTCACGGCATCGCCGCTCTCGCGCGTGTCTTCGGCAGCCTTGGTGGCGATCTTGTCAGTCTGGCGCGCGTTGTCAGCATTCTGCTGGATCGAGGAAGCCATTTCCTCCATTGAGGCAGTACTCTCCTCTGCCGCTGACGATTGTTCACTCGCCCCTTCACTCAACACCTGTGCCGAGCCGCTCAACTCCTGACTGCCCGAGGCCACATTGTCAGCAGCCACGGCTACTTCGCCCAGCGTGCGGCGCAAATTGGCCAACATTTCATTCATTGCCGTCTGCAAGTTACCCAACTCATCACGGCTCTCCACCACGATATTGGTCGTCAAATCACCTTTGCTCACCACCTCGACAAATCCGAGTGTCCGCGCAAGCGGCTCGGTAATGCTACGCGTCACAACAACCGCAATCACCAGGCCAATTGCCAACCCCAGAAATCCGCCGAACAGCAGCGCCATCACCATCGCCTTGGTGGATGCCTGAATCGTCTCCGCGCTGGCGTCCGCATACTTGCGATTCACCGTGATCAGGTTCGAAATCGTTTGCTGATACTTGGCAAACAAAGGCTGTACCTCTTCGCTGTAGACCTTTGTTGCATCCTGACTTTTCATCTTCCGGCTCAGATCGAGAACCTTTGCCATACCCTGGGCATACAGCGCACGAGAGGCACGCACTGCCGCCAGACCATCTTTCTCCTCAGGATTCAGATGGCGACGCTCGTACTGCACAAAGACCTCTTCGATTTTCGTGTTTAGCTCGGCCAGGCGACTCTCGATTGACAGCTTTATTCCTTTGTCGTCAGAGTTGATGTGTTGATTCATCAGCGCAAAGCGCTCGGCGGCAATGTACTGAATCATGGCTGCCTGCGACAATCCCGGCAGAGATTCCTGCGCAATCGAGTTGCTATCCATCTCTATTTGCTTGGCCTTGTAGAAGCCAATCCCGACAACGCCGATGAGCACCAATAACAGCGCTCCAAATCCTGCGCGAATGCGCGTACCAATCTTCCACTGATTCATGTGAGTTTCTTTCTATTCGGGATGCTCTACTGCAGGTATGCCTGACCCATTTGCGACGGCTCGCCGCGCCCAGGCGTCTGGGCGGTAATCTTGTCGCGATCCGCGTAGCGCGCCATGCCAAGGATGTCGAGAATCAGGGCAACACGACCGTCGCCCGTGATCGTCGCCCCGGAGACAACGCTCGTATTGCGATAGAACTTGCCAAGATTCTGGATTACAGTTTGGTGACTGCCAATCACCCGATCCACCGTCAAGCCCACTCGCTCCTGTTCGAGACGCACGATGACAATCTTTTCGATTGCTGGCCGATCCCCACCGAGGCCAAACATCTGGCGCAGGTCAATATAGGGAATCAACTCTCCCCGGATCGCAAACACGTTGCGCCCGTTGTTTCGCAACCGCTCCGCATTGGTCAGTTCCACGCTTTCCATCACGGCCGACATGGGCACAATAAACTGATCGCTGCCGATCTCAACGAGCAAACCATCAATGATCGCCAGCGTAAGCGGCAAGGTGAGAATCACCGAGGTACCCGCCCCGAGGCGGCTCTCCAGGTGGATGGTGCCCCGCAGCGCTTCAATCTGGCGTTTCACCACGTCCATGCCAACCCCTCTGCCCGACACATTGGTGATTTGCTTTGCCGTCGAAAAGCCCGGAGCAAAGATGAGGTTGAAGAGTTCGCGCTCGGTCAGTTGCGCATCCGCCGTAATCATGCCGCGCTCAATGGCCTTCGCCCGGATGGCATTGGCATCAAGCCCCTTGCCATCGTCGGAGATCGTGACCACAACGTTCGAACCTACATGCGCAGCGCTCAGCCGTACCGTTCCCCGACGGGGCTTGCCGGCCATCTCGCGTGTATCACCAGTTTCTATCCCGTGATCGATTGAGTTGCGAATCAGGTGCACCATCGGATCGCCAAGCTGATCGAGAACCGTCTTGTCGAGTTCGGTCTCAGCGCCCTCGGTCTCAAGATCGATCTCCTTGCCCAACTCACCGCTCAAGTCATGCACCAACCGCTTGAACCGGTTGAAAGTGGCGCCAATCGGCGTCATGCGTATGCCGAGCACGCTATCGCGCAACTCGGAAACAAGGTGTTCGATTTCCTCCACCGGCGCGCTCAACTCCAGATCATTGCGCCGGCCCACTACGGCCGTCAGACGCGACTGGCTGATCACGAGCTCACCCACCAGATTCACTAACCGGTCCAGCTTCTCAGCCGCCACGCGCACCATGCTGCCGGCAGCGCTCGTCGTGGGTTTCTCGCGCGTGACCTGCTCTTCGCGCGCTTCCACCACTTCGGTCTGCACCGACTTCACTTCATCAATCCGCAGTTCACTGCCGTCCTCCACAAACAGGAAGACATCTTTGACATCGTCGAGCGTCTTGAGCGTCCTCAGTCGCAGGTTGAACCCGGCATACCATTCATCCGCCGTGGCTTCGCTCAATCGCGGCACGGCATCGAGGTCAGCCACGATCTCCAGCTCGCCCAGCGAACGCAGATCATTCAGAATGAAATCCGGCTCCTGGCCACGGCGCAGCATGCCGCCCTCAGGACGAAACCAGATGTGAAATTCCCGCTCGCCAGCTGCTTCACTCGCTTTTGCCGGCGCTACCGCAACGGCCACCGCACTCCCTGACAGATTGATCCGCGCCTTCAGCGCCGCCTCAACTTCATGCCGCAGTGCCGCGTTGCTCGGCTCCCCATGGATGACCTCGGTCAGCAGTTCACGGATGACATCCTTGCTCTGCAGGACCACATCCACCAGATCCGGCGCCGGCTCGAGCTTTCCACTGCGCACCAGGTCCAGCATCGTCTCGACGATATGGGTGAACTCGGCTACCGCCGTCAGCCCAAACATACCCCCAGAACCCTTGATCGTGTGAAACGCACGAAACAGATGGTTGACCGTGTCTTCGTCGAGTCGGTCTCCACTCTTTTCAAGACAGGCTTCTTCAATTTGCGTCAGCAGGTCCTCTGCTTCAAAGAAGAATGTCTCCAGCGGATTAATCTGTTCCATGGTTATCCCTTGCCAATGAACTTCGCGACCACCGCAACCAGCTTTTCCTTGTCAAACGGCTTTACAATCCAACCCGTAGCCCCGGCCTTACGCCCCGCATCCTTCTTCTCTGGAGCACTTTCAGTCGTGAGCATGATGATCGGCATGTATTTGTACATGTCAAACTGCCGCATCTTCTCGATCAACTGAATTCCATCCATCTTCGGCATGTTCAAGTCCGTGATCACCATCTCGACGGGCGTGGCGGTCAGGGCCCGGATCGCCTCGATGCCATTTCCAGCCTCCGTCACTTCATAGCCAGCCTCGGTCAGAGATGCCTTGATCACCTGCCGCATGCTGATCGAATCGTCGACAACCAATACTCTTTTGCTCATAGTCGGGTGCTCTTGCCGCTTCTGCCCTTTTCGGTCAGATTCGCGTCGCGTTGAATAAACTTCCGATAGAATTGTGGGCCGATGAGATTAAGTCCTTTAATCATTTGCCTTAGCCTGCTCTCTTCCCTGGTGGCACAAACACCATCCACCCCGCCGCGGCGTCCGCCTCCGCCCACGCGCGACCCGAATACTCCTGGCTACGTCAAGGCCATAGAACTCCCAGATGGCCAGGTACCCTCCCCTCGCAAGAACGGCAACTTCATCATCGGCCCCACCCATAAGCCCGACCCCGCGGCCGAGGTAATCCCTGGCGTGCCCCAGGGCGAGGTGTTCAACTTCACCATGGAGTCGAAGGACAGCAAGATCTACCCCGGCATTGCTCGTCGTCCCGGCACCTTCGGTCAACCCGACCCGAATGATCCGTCCAAGCTCATCGTCGACAGCTATCCCGCCCCCTATACGCGCAAGGTAGCGGTCTACGTTCCCAAGCAACTCCCAGCCGGCAAGGAAGCCCCCTTCATCGTCGGCGCCGATGGCCCCGACAAGATGCTGTTCACCGTCCTCGACAATCTGATCCACCAGAAGCGCCTGCCCCCCATGGTCGCCATTTCGATCGGCAATGGGAGCGGCGATGCCCAGGGCTCGCAACGCGGGCTTGAGTATGACACCATGTCCGGCCTCTATGCCCAGTTCGTCGAAACCGAAGTCCTACCCCTCGTCGAAAAAATCGCAAATGTAAAGCTCACCCGTGACCCGAATGCCCGCGCCACCATGGGTGGCTCCTCGGGCGGCTCGGCCGCCATGATCATGGCCTGGTACCGGCCTGATCTTTATCGCCGCGTGCTCACCTATTCCGGCACCTACGTCTATCAGCAGTGGCCCTATAATCCCGAAACGCCACACGGCGCCTGGGACTTTCACGAGACCCTGATCCCCAACTCGCCCCGCAAACCCCTCCGCATCTGGATGGAGATTAGCGATCGCGACAACCTCATCACCCGCGACAACTATCACGACTGGGTGCTTGCCAACGAGCGCATGGCCCACGTACTGGCGGCCAGGAAGTACCCCTATCAGTTCGTATTTGCCCGCAATGCAGGGCATACTGATCGTATGGTCAAGGCCCAAACGCTCCCGGCCGCGCTCGAGTACATCTGGCAAGGCTACAAACCGAAAAAATGATTCCGGTGCGAATCCTCGCGACGGCCACAGCGGTGCCCAACAATCCCGTCACGGCCGTCGCACTTGATGAACGTCTCGCCCTTCCCCCGGGCACAACCCTGGCTCGCAACGCGGTCGCCACGCGTTACTTCGCCTCTCCGGAAGATTCCACTTCAGGCCTGGCCGCCGCCGCTTTGGAGCAAGCACTAAAGACTGCCAATCTTCCCGCCACCTCGCTTGACGCGATCCTGTTTGCCAGCGTCTTGCCCGAGCACCCCATGCCCACCACGGCCACACTCATCCACCAGCGGCTCGGTGCTCGCGCTCTCAATGTCACCTGCCTCGACCTCAATGCCTCCTGCGGTGGCCTGTTTCGCGCCCTGGAGCTCGGCGCCGCCATGATCGCAACCGGACAGGCGCGCACCGTCGCCCTGGTCGCCTGCGAGCTCGCCAGCCTCGGCCTGAACTGGGCCGACCTCGATACCGCCACGCTTTTTGGCGATGGCGCCGCCGCTATCCTGCTCGGCGAGGCAGTCGACGACGAAGGCATCGTCGAGGCCCGCTCGCTCACCCTCAGCGAAGCCGCCTACATGTCCACGGTGCTGGCTGGTGGAACATCTCGTAATGTGCGCCGTCGGCCGGATCATGAGACGGATTACTTCTTCGCCATGAACGGCCCAGCCATTCTGCGCGTTGCCCGTCATTACTTGCCAGGCTTCGTCCAGCATTTCTTCAGTTCTCATCCCATTCGCCACGTCGTCCCCCATCAGGCGAGCGCCGTCGGTCTTGCCAGCTTGCGCCGTATCCTGCGTGAGCACAACGACACGCCCTATACCGATATCCTTTCCACTCACGGCAATCAGGTCTCGGCCAGCATTGGCTTCGCCCTCCATCACGCGATCACTCACCACCACATTCTCCGCGGCGATACGATCCTGCTGCTTGGCACCGCCGCCGGGCTCACCATTCACGGCATTGCTTTGCGATATTGAGCTATGGACATCACGCTGCATCGGGCTGGCAGTTGTACCTCGCTTGCGTGGTTCATCACCAGCGAACTCACCACCCGCCAGATTACCTTTCCCGCGTTGATTGCTCACCTCAGGCACGACACCTTGGGCACCATTCTGATGGACACCGGCTACGGGCAACCTCTGGCCGACTCGCGCTCCTGGAACATCCGCATCTTCCGCCGTCTCGTGCCCTTTACGCTGCCCACCACCAACCTCCTCGGCTCCCCCGATCTCATCTTCCTCACTCACTACCATCCCGATCACATCGGCAATCTGCGGAATGCTCCCGCCGTCCCCATCATCGCTTCCGCCCACGGCTATGAAGCTTTGCTGCGGCTCTCCCCCTGGCAACAGTCCCGCGCCGCCTTCTACCCCGAATTGCTCCCCGCCGACTTTGCTTCGCGCCTCCGGCCCATCGAATCCTTCCCCACCCTCGAAATCCCGCCCTTCGGCGCCTGTTACGACATCGCCGGCGACAACACCATCTTCGCCGTGCCCCTGCCCGGCCATGCGCTTGGCCATTACGGTCTGCTGCTGCCTGAAGAGAAAGCCTTCTTCATTGCCGATGCCGCCTGGGTGGTCGAGAACTGGCGTAACCTTGCCCTGCCCAGCCCACCGGGCCGGACGCCCATCGCCGACTTCACCGCCTTTGAGCAAACCCTGCGCCACATCCAGAGCTTCCACCGCAATCAC
>CAZBTA010000012.1:0-44964 GCA_964494515.1 uncultured Bryobacter sp. | reverse complement strand
GCGGCAAGGACAACAACGTCGCCGTGCCGCAGGCATGGCTCGATAAACTGTATTCTCTATGACCAAAGATCAGGCTTGGGCGATTGTCTGTGAGTTTGTGCAGAACGATGGCTTGCGTCGTCACATGCTTGCCGTCGGCACTTGCATGGAAGCCTATGCCAGGCACTACGGCGGCGATCCGGAAACGTGGGCCGTCACCGGCATCCTGCATGACTTCGATTGGGAGATCCACCCCAACCTGCCCGACCATCCCACCAAGGGCGAGCCGATCCTGAAGGAGCGCGGGGTCAGTGATGAGATCCGCCGCGCCATCCTGTCGCATGCCGATTTCACCGGGGTGACGCGCGATTCGCTAATGGAGAAGGCGCTGTTTGCCTGCGATGAGCTGGCCGGCTTTATTACCGCGGTTTCCTATGTCAAACCCACGCGCAGCGTCTTTGAGGTCGACCCGAAGGGCGTGCTCAAGAAGATGAAGGACAAGGGCTTTGCTCGCGCCGTCAATCGCAATGACATCACGCAGGGCGCCGCAGAGCTCGGCGTCGATCTCGAGGCCCACATCCAGTTCTGCATCGACGCCATGAAGGCGAATGCCGAAGCCCTCGGCATCAAGGGCACTTTCGCGGGCTAGCTGACGCGACGCAACTTCGTCACGCGGCCCACCTCTACCCACTCGGCGACATAGATGTTGCCGTCGGCATCAAAGCTCGCCGCATGCGGCGCGACAAACTTGCCAGGGGTAAACGCCTCGCGGCCCTGATTGCGAATGCCCTCGTAAGTCTTGCCATCGGCCTGGCGGCCATCACCGAGTTGAACGAGTGGATTGTTGTTGGCGTCGAACAAGGTCACGACAGCCTTCAAATCGGGCATCAGCATCAAACCCTTATGAAAGTCGAACGTACTCGGCCAGCGCACGCCGTTCTTCAACGCATGCAAAGGCTTGCCGTCGAGCGTGAAGTACTGCACACGGCTATTGGCGCCCCGCTCACCCACCATCAGCAGCGGCTCCTTGCCGCGCGTATCGACGGCGATCGCATGCGGCCAGATCGTGGTGCCGGCTACGGTTTCGACGTCCTTGTTGCGATCCATCAACTCGCGTGAGCCGCCAAACGTACGCACCCAGCGCAGCTTCTCGTCGAACTGGTGAATGAAGAACTTGCCATAGCCATCGGCGACGTAGATGTGACCATTGGGCGCGATGGCGAGCGTTGAAGGCTTGAACTCGCTCGCCTTTGTGTAATGCCCGCATGCATAGGGCGCGTGCATCACCCACACCACTTCGCCATCGAGCGTGGTCTTGCGCACGAAGCCCTTCACGTTGTCGCAGTGATACAGGTACTCGGTGCTGCCTTCCTTCTGCAGCACCAACCCATGCGCCCCGCCACGGAGATCGGCGCCCCAGCTCTTGATGAACTTGCCCTTGTCATCGAAAATGCAAATCGCATCGGGGCTCTGGCTGTCCTTATGGACGGTATGCGCGATGATGACGCGACGATCTTCGGTAATGGCAATGCCGTGGGTGTTGCCGAAGCGGATGGTGTCGGGCGTCTGGGCCCAATCGTGCGTGGCTTCGTAACGGTACTCTCCGCTGCCCAAGATCAGCGGGTTGGTTTGCGCGAGAGCGGCCCCCGCCATTGAGGCAAGCATGGTTCTGCGATGCATGTTACATATTGTGACGGAAGCCAATTCTTGCCGGTGTGGGGCCTGGTCTTCAAAACCAGTGAGAGGCGCTCCGCGTCTCTGGTGGGTTCGACTCCCACTGGCTTCCGCCATACTGTATGGATGACCGTGCGCCGTCGCGAGTTGTTTCGCCTGGCCGGCGCGGCTCCACTGGCCGCCGCCGCATCCACACTGCCCGCTTCCAACGCCTTTCGCCTGGCCGAAGGCGTCACCGAACTCAACAACGCTCGCTGGCACCCGCTGAGCACCGGCGCCCGGCGCGCGATTGAGCGCTACCTCGAGTTCAAACAACAAACGCCACTCGACGGCGTCCGTCCGCAGCCCGATATCAAGGCCGCCTTCGCGCGCCTGATCAACGCGCGCCCCAGCGAAATCAGCTTTGTGCCGAGCACCACGGCGGGCGAGAACCTCATCACCATGGCGCTCGATCTGGTGAGCGGCGGCGGCAACGTCGTTACGGATGCGCTGCATTTCGAAGGGTCGCTGTACCTCTACCAATCGCTCGCCAAACAGGGGCTCGACCTGCGCATCGCCAAGCCGCGGAACTGGCGCATACAGCTGGAAGATCTCGATCGGCTGATTGATCGCAAGACCCGGCTGGTGGCCTTATCGCTGGTGAGCGCAAACACGGGCTTCGTGCACGACCTCAAAGCCGTATGTGATCTGGCGCACTCACGCGGCGCGCTTGTCTATGCCGATATCGTGCAGGCCGCGGGCGCGATTCCTGTTGACGTCAAAGCAAGCGGTGTCGACTTCTGCGCCACGGCCAGCTACAAGTGGCTGATGGGCGACATGGGCCTCGGCTTTCTCTACGCCCGCGAAGAACATCTCGAGGGCGTGCTACGCCGTCCGCAGTTTGGCTATCGCCAGCTCAAGGGCTGGCACACGCACATCTTTCCTTATGACGCGCCCAACCCCTCACCGCTCACCTGGGAACAGAACACCGGTGCGGCCGCACACTTTGAAGTCGGTACGATCTCGAACACAACTGCCGCCGCGCTCGGCTACTCACTGCCCTGGATCGAGCAACTCGGCGTGGCCAACATTCAGAAGCACACGCAAAGCCTGATCACCCGGCTCAAGCAGGAGCTGCCCCGCATGGGGCATGAATGTCTGACGCCTGATGATGCACGCTCGCCCATCGCCACCTTTGTAATCAAGGACGAAGCAGCAGCACAACAACGCCTCACCGCGGCGCGAGTGAGCGTGCGGCTGCACGATCATCTGATGCGTGTCTCGCCGTCGATCTACAACACACCGCAGGACATTGATCGGTTGCTTGAGGCGCTCAAGCCCAAGGGATAAAGCGGCGCCAGCCCTTCTTTTCCGGCTTCTCATCGGGGGCAGGTTGGGCGGCTGCCCACTGGCGGGCGTCCTCCAGGTCACGCCGACAGAAGGCACAATCGGCAAGATGCCGCTCCACGCTTTCGCGCTCGTCGGCTTCGATATGGCCCGACAGATAGCGGCCAAACGCATCGTACGGGATGTGATTGTCCGCGCTCAGACGACCGCCGCCTCTTCGATGATCAGCTCCTTGCGATCAGCATCCATCGCCGCCATGACGCCCAGCGGCAGCGTGATCTGATCAGCCGTGTGCCCAATCAACAAGCCATGGAATACCGGCACCTTCACCTTGGCGAACACCCGATCCAGCACCTCGCCGAGCGTGTAGTTGAACGTGATCGACGGCTGGAAGTCACGCGGCCCACAATCCACACATTCGCCGATCACCACGCCGGCGCACTGGTCAAACTTGCCCGCCAGCGCGAGTTGTTGCAGCATGCGATCGATACGATACGGCTCTTCGCCCACGTCTTCGAGAAAGAAAATCTTGCCCCGCACATCGGGCTCGTAGGGGGTACCCATCAGACAGCTGACCAGCGTGAGGTTGCCCCCGATCAGCCGGCCCCGTGCCTTACCGCCCTTCACCGTGCGCAATGGATGCGCCGGGCGGAACGGGTTGCGCTCCGTCGGGTTGCCCAGCACGCCCATCGGCTTGGTGTCGTTGGCGCGGCGGAACCAGTTCTGCGAGAACTCGGTAAACGGCGAAAGCCCTGTCGGCCCATGGAATGTCACCAGCCCCGTCTTTTGATGGATGGCCAGATGCAAGCCCGTGATGTCGCTGTAGCCCAGCATCAACTTCGGGTTCTTGCGGATCAACTCGTAGTCGAGGCCATCGAGCAGTTGCGGCGTGCCATAGCCACCACGCACACAGATGATGCCTTTCACGTCAGGATCGGCAAACATCTTGTGCATGTCGTCGATGCGTGCCGGAATGCTATCGCCAAGCTTCGCTTCACGGCGGCCCACCTGGCTGCCCACCTTCACCTTCAGCCCGAACATCTCGGCTGTCAGCAACATGGTGTTCAACTGCGTAGGGTCGGCCACGAATGTGCTCGGGCTCACTAAGCCCACCGTATCCCCGGGCCGCAGCATCTTCGGCTTGATGATGTTAGATGCGGCCCCCGTCTGGGCGGCCACCGCGGCGGCCGGTACGGCACTGACAAACTCGCGACGCTTCATAACTGGTGAGATTACCAGTTTGTCAGGCTCCCGTCGGGCCGGCGGAAGAGCTGGATCGGCTGGTCGTGCTTCGTCACTTCCCACGCCATCGGGATCTTCGTGGCGTCAAACGTCACGCCAAGGCCGGGGCGCTGATTCGGGTAGAGCTTGCCCGCCTTGAAGTCGAAGCAATCGGGCAGATAGAACTTGTGCGGCAGGTCAATGGCCGCGCCGGTCATCTCCATCAGCACGGGGCCGGAGAACACCGCGTTGCAATGCACCAGCGCCGCCTCGCCGATGGGCCCGGTGAAGTGTGGCGTCTGCCCGACGTAATGCGTCTCGCACAGCGCGGCGAGCTTCATGTACTCAGTGATGCCGCCGCAGTTGGGGATCGACACGCGGTTGTAGTCGATCAGCCGCCCTTCGATCAGCTCGTTGATATCCCAACGATGGCTGTGCTGCTCGCCCACGGCTATAGGAACCTTCACCATCGGCCGCAGTTGCCGGTAGACGCCATTATTCTCACTGCGCACGAGATCTTCGACAAAGTAAGGCTCGAGCGGCTCGATCATCCCGCTCAGCTTGACGGCATCCGGAAAGTCGAGTCGCGTGTGAAAGTCGATCGCCCAGTCCCCCGCCTTGCCCACGCCCTCGCGGATCTCACGGCACTGCTCGGCCGTCTTGAGCACCATCGCCCGATTCTGGAACGCCTTGTCCGGCCCAGGGTCGGCCACCGAGGTGCGAAACGCGCGGAAGCCATACTCCACACACTCGCGCGCCGTCTCACGCAGCGGCAACTTCTTCGGATTGGGAAAACCCGTGCAGTAGCACTCCACATAATCGCGCGACAATCCGCCCAGCAGCTCATGCACCGGCACGCCCAGCGCCTTGCCCTTCAGATCCCACAGCGCGAGATCGAGCGCGCCGATCGAATGCGTCTTCTCACGCCCGGCCGGGTAGAACAAACCGCGAAACATCAATTGCCACAGATGATCGATGCGCGTCGGATCCTGCCCGATGAGCTGTGCCGCAAGCTGTTTCACCAGATCGGGCGACCCGCCTTCGCCAATTCCCGTCAAGCCCGCGTCGGTTTCGATCGTCACAATGTGAAAACTCTGGTTCACCATAGGCCGCGTGATCGGCGAAAGGTAATAGCGAATGCGCGTGATTTTCATCCGCTTCAATTCCGCGTTTGCTTTTTCAATCAGCGGCAAGGTAAGGGCCGCGCCTGTGAGGAAATTGCGACGTGACAGTTTCATGGCGTTTGCTCCCTATGCTATACAAGATTTACTATGCGAAAGCTTTGTGCACTGATTGCTTTCGCATCTGGACTCTTCGCCCAGATCCCCGTCACTGATCCTCTTGTTGTAGCGAAATGCTCTGGATGCCACCGCAAAGACGATAAAGGGAATCTGAGCCGCATCTCGTGGCTCCGCTCCGCACCGGAGGGCTGGCAGCAAGCGCTCAAGCGTATGGTGCGCTTGCACGGCGTCTCCCTCACCCCTGATGAAGCCCGCAAGATTGTCCAATATCTTGCCGATTCACACGGCCTTGCGCCCGAAGAAGCCAAGCCCGGCATCTACTATTTCGAGAAGCGTCACCTCGATCAGGAAAAGTACCCCGAAGTCGTCCGCGAAGCCTGCGTCAGCTGCCATCCCTATGGGCAGGCGATGAACTGGCGTCGCGCCGGCGAGGAATGGGATCTCCTCGTCAACATGCACATCGGCTATTTCCCGGTGGTGCAGTGGAACAGCTTTACCGGCTCCATGCGTGGCCCCGGCGGCCCGCCCGCTGGTGGCGCGCCTGGCCAGCCGGCCGATACCCGCACGCCGGTGGAAAAGGCGATCGAGCAGATGAAGAAAGATTTCCCGCTCGACACCAAAGAATGGGCCGAATGGACGGCGTCGCGCCGTCAGGCCAAGCTGGCCGGCCGCTGGCTGCTGAGTGCAACGCAGCCGGGCAAGGGCCAGTTTGTGGGTGAAGTTTCGATTGAACCTGGCGCCAGCCCCAATGAATGGGTCACCCGTTCGACGATGACCAGCATTGAGACCGGCCAGACGGTGACCCGCGAAGGCAAGAGCGTCATCTATACCGGCTACAGCTGGCGCGGCCGCAGCGGCGCCAAGGATACCGGCGTGCGTGAAGTCATGCTCGTCTCGCGCGATCAGAATCAGATCGAAGGCCGCTGGTTCTATGGCTTCTATGATGAGTTCGGCTTTGATGTCAAACTCACGCGCGCCGAGGATCGCCCGGTGATCCTTTCGACGAGCGCCAAAGCGCTGCGTGCCGGCACGACGACCACGCTCAAGGTATTCGGCGATCAGTTCCCCGCCGGACTCACGCCAGCCGATATTGATCTCGGCGCGGGTGTCACCGTCAAGCGCATTGCCGCTCAGACGCGCACGCGCCTCGACCTTGAGGTTGAGGTGGCCGCCAAGACCGCTAACGGTCCGCGCGATCTCGCCATCAAGCGCACGGTCGCCACGGGCGCGCTCGCTGTCTACGACACGGTTGATTACATTAAGACCGCCACCGATACGGCCATCGCGCGCCTTGGTGGTGGCAGCCCCGCGTTCACCAAGGGCTTCATGCAGTTTGAGGCCATCGGCTACAACCGTGGCATCGATGGCAAGCCCAATACGGCTGACGACATCAATCTTGGCCCCGTCAAGGCCGAATGGTCGCTCGAAGAGTTCTTCGCGATCCATGGTGATGATGACGTCAGTTTCGTCGGCACCATTGATACGAAGGGCTTCTTCACCCCCAGCGTTGAAGGCCCGAATCCGAAGCGCAAGTTCAGCCGCAACAATTACGGCGACGTCTGGGCCGTGGCCACCTACAAGGGTGCCGACGCCGCCAAGACGCCGGATGGCAAGCCGCTCACCGCGAAGTGCTATCTGCTCGTCACCGTTCCGCAGTACGCTCGTTGGGATCAGCCTGAGGTCGCACAGTAGTCATCATGCAGTTGCAGTTGGCCGAGTTTCATCAGTTCGAGGCGGCGGGCAATCCGTTCCTTTACCTCGTCCCCAGTGGCGGTATTTATGCCGTCGATGATCTGTCACGCAAGGCGCTCGCTCTCATGGCGCAGCAACCCCGCGAAGCCCGCGATCTGCTCAACGAGCTGGTCGCCGGCGGGGCCACCATCGAAGAAGCGAAGAACTGCATCGAGGAACTCGTCGCCTCGCGCGCGCTGGCTCCTGAAGGCGGCTGGAAAGAACCAGTCGACGAGGCGCCGGCCAAGTTCCCCTTGCAGACGCTGGTGATCAACCTCACCAACCAGTGCAACCTGAGCTGCCAGTATTGCTACGAGTTTGGCGAAGACAAAGTCGCCACGCCCGAGGGCAAGCCCAAGTTCATGGAACTCGAGACGGCCAAGCAGAGCGTGGACTTCCTGTTCCGCGAGGCCACCGGCCGCAGCACCGTCCACATCACATTCTTCGGCGGCGAGACGCTGATGAACTTCCCGCTGCTAAAGGAAGTCGTCGATTACTCGCGCGCCGAGGCGGCCAAGCGTAACGTCACCATCGACTTCTCGCTCACCACCAACGCCACGCTCCTGCGGCCCGACATCATCGAATACCTCACGGCCAACGCCATCGGCGTCACCGTGTCGATCGATGGCCCCAAGGAGATGAATGATCAGTTGCGTGTCTTCGCCAACGGCAAGGGCAGCTACGACATCATCATCCCCAAGGTGAAGGAGCTGCTCAAACAGCACAACACGCGGCCCATCGCCGCTCGTGTCACGCTCACCAACGGCGTGCGCGACATCAAGAAGATCTTCCATCACCTCAAGCATGAGATTGGTTTTCACGAAGTCGGCTTCGCGCCGGTCACCACTTCGCCCAACCGTCTTTATGCCATCGACAATCACGGCCTTGATGACGTCCTGAACCAGTTCCACGATCTCGCCTACGAGTACCGCGATTATGCGTTGCGGGGCGAGCACCACGGGTTCTCGAACGTCAGCGACACGCTGAGCGAGTTGCATCAGGGCATCTCAAAGTCTCACCCCTGCGGCGCCGGCCTCGGCCTGCTCGGGGTGGGTCCCTCGGGCGACATCTCGCCCTGCCATCGCTTTGTCGACAGCGATCAACACAAGCTGGGTCACGTCTCCGAAGGGATCGACTCATCCCGGCAACAGGAATTTCTCACCACCGGCCACATCCACGCCAAGTATGACTGCCATACCTGCTGGGCGCGGCCCGTGTGTGCGGGCGGGTGTTATCACGAAGCCTTCGTGCGCTATGGAGACACGGGGCACGCCAACCTGCATTACTGCGACTGGATCCGCGGCTGGACCGATCTCTGCCTTCGCATCTACGGCGAGATCGCCACGCATAACCCTGGCTTCCTGAACCATTTCGAACAGAGGAAAGCATCATGAGGCATTTACGCGCCATCAACAAGAAAGCGCGCCGCATCGACGATCTGATGGCGGCGCAGAGCGGTGACGTGGTCGCCATGCAGCAGAACAACGCCGCGCAGCGCCCCCACTATCCGATGGGTTGTTCCATCGTCTTCTCGCCCGGTTGGGAAGTCGACTCCTCCGGCGGCACCGCCGGCCTTTGCCAGCCCGTCGAGCGCGATCTCTACGACTGCTACATCAGCTGCTACTGGCCCGCGCAGGTCCCGGACCATCTCAACAACTATCCCGAGTGGACCAGCAAGTGCGCCGCCGCCACCAAGGATTGGAAGAACATCGATCTGGTGTTCCCCTAAACGACGATGCAGAGACGCGATTTCCTCACCAGTCTGGCCGCCGCCAGCCTTGCTCCGGCGCAGACGGCCAAGCTCGGCACGCTCTTTGTCGGCGCCTGGCAGAAGAAAGTGCTCGTCATCGACGAGGCCACCAAAAAAGTCACCGACGAGATCGAGCTCAAGCTCGACGTGCCGCGTTCACTCATGTGGAGCGCCGATCGCAAGAAGCTGATCGTCCACTCGGCGATGGAATGTGGCTTTGAGATCATCGACGTCGCCACGCGCAAGCTCGAGCGCAGCTTCAAGCTCGATACCGCGGCCAAGCGTTACCGGCCCAGCGGCTTTGCTCTCTCGCCCGACGACAAGAAGATGTACACGATGCTGTACACGGTGGATCGCAAGATCGACCGCTTCGAAGTCACCAAGCCCGAGTGGGCCATTATCGACATGGCCACCGAAAAGATCGAAAAGACCGCCGCGCTCCCCAAGGATCAGCAGTTGCGTGGTGGTGGCGGACGGGGCGGCGGCTTGCGTGTTTCTCCCGACGGCAAGGTCATCTACCAGTTCCGCGAGAACGTCAATATGTTCTCCACTGAAGACTTCAAGGAAGTCGGCAAGATCGAGCTCTCCAAGCCCCTCTTTCCCGGTGCCGAGCGCGTCACCATCGGCCCCGGTGACGACCCGCATGAAGAGCCCGGCAAGGTGTTTGGCTTCTTCAATTCCACCGATCCGATCGTGCACAAGTCCACGTTCGGCTTTGCCACCTTTGACCTCAACAAGCGGACATTTGAGTTCACGCCGATTGGCCCATCCACCACGATGACCAACGGCCTGCGGCTCACGCCCGATCGCAAGATGGCTTACACGGTGGCCTTCAACGGCATGGGCGCCAACCGTCGTTGTGAATTCTGGGCCTTTGATGTGCAGGGTCGCAAGATCACGAAGATGCAGGAGTTCGACGGCCGCAGCCGCTTTGAATTCAACCTGTCTTCTGACGGCAAGTCGCTCTACATCTACGGCGCCGGCAACACGATCGAGTTCTACGACGCCGCTTCGATGAAGATGGTGCGTGACCTCGACGTCAACCGCGACATGACTTCCAACATGCTCGTGCTGCCCGGCTAACGCTTACTTCTTTGCCTCGCGTCCCCACGGGCTTGGGCCCTTACGGGGCGCCGGGGCAAAGCGCTTCCGGAGCGCGACAAGCGCCTGGTTATGCGCTTCCAGACTGTACTCAAACACGGCGCCTTCCTCGCGAAGGCGCCGTTGCATTTCCGCCACGTCCACATCCTGCACGTCGCCCCCCTTGGCCGCCACGAGCGCCGCGGCTATGCCTGCCGCGTGGCCGAGGATCATGTACTGCGGCTCCATGCGCATGCTCGAGTAAGCAATGTGGCTTGAGGAGAAACACACGGGCACCAGCAGATTGGCCGCCTCCGCCTTGCGCGGCACCAGCACGCGATACGGGATCTGATACGGCTGCACCGGCACCTCGACATTGCCCTCATTCTCGACAAAGCCCTGCGCGTTGATAAAGCGCTGCACGTTGTGTGAGTCGGAGTTGTAGCTGCCCATGCCGATGGCATCCGGCTTGGTGCGTTCGGTTTGCAGGTCCTTCTGCGTCGCCACAAAATCGCTCACCATGCGCCGCGCCTCACGCACGTACAACTGGTTGGGCCAGTGATCCGTATCGATGAATTCATCGAGCGCCAACCCATAGGTGCGCACTTCTTCCTGCAACGTCTTCGGCACGCGCGGGTCGTTGGCGAGGAAGTAATAGAAGCCCTGCTGGTAGTCGACATGATCCTGCCAGATGCGCTCGCGCTCGGCGTAGCTGCCATCGGGGTAGCCGTAGTTCTTGCCGATGTAGTCGGTCGAGAAGCCATTGCGATTGTTGAGATCCACCTTGCCATTGGGCAGAATGCGCAGCAGGCTCACCTCGTTGAACGTGAGCGGCCGTCCCATGTAGGGCGTCATCGCGTTGAGATAGATCGCGAGCAATTCGTACCGCGCCGGGTCGTAGCCCGCGGGCTTGGGCCACGGCATGCGGTTCTCGGCCACGTTGGTGGCGATCACGCGAAAGTTGTAGGCCTGAATGCGCTTGTCGGCCGCGCCGGCTTCACCACGCGGCTCGGCGGAGATCTCCGGCAACAGCTTGCCATCGGCCGCGCGGCCCTTCACATCCACCGCAAACTGGTGGCTCGGCGTGAAATCGCGCACGCCCGCCAGCGACTCGCCATACTGCTTCACACCCTCGCGCCCAAACGTATAGCTCACACCGGCCTGTGCCATCAGGTCGCCCTCGTACGTCGTATCGGCAAAGTACTTCGCGCGAAAGCGCGCACCGTTTTCCATCACGATCTCGCTCACGCGGTTGCCCTGCTTGATCACGCCAGTCTTCTCGCGCAGGCGCTGATTCTCAAGCAGCACCACGCCCGCCTCGCGCAACCAGTCGCGGAACACGGCTTCGGCCACCCGCGGCTCCGGCATCCAGGCAATCTCCTGCAAGTGCCGGCTCAATTGATAGCGCTGTCCGGCGCGCATGTAGAACTCGAGCGCCATGCCACCGATCACTTCGCGCTTGCCCACATCCGTGCCGGAGAGCCCGCCGCTCACCATGCCACCAATGTGATTGCGGGGCTCGAGCAGCGCGACCTTTAAGCCGTGCCGCGCCGCGGACACCGCCGTCGTCACGCCGCCGGCGGTGCCGCCGTACACCACCAGATCAAATGTCTGTTGCCCGCAGGCGAGGCCCGCCAATGTGAGGAGAAAGAGAAAGTACTTCATGGCTTCAGGAAACTATGTATCGTATGACATCCCGCACAACGCACCTTCGCCGCCTGCTTCGGCGCGGCGCTACAGGCGGCGGGCAACGTGGCATGGCAACGCGTGCAGGTGTTCTCAATCGCGCGCGCTGATCGCGCGGCGTGGTTGCCGTGACAGGTGGCGCAGTGTGCGGACTTCTCGCCGGCCTTGAGCACCGTCCAGTGCTTGCTCGCCTCGTAGCTCTTGCGTTCCGCCGGATGGCAACCGCCACATAACGCGGGCACCTGTTCCCGCACGGCCACGCGATCAGGAGCCGCATGTCCACTCGCCGCGCGATGCTTCTCGCTCGTCCCGTGGCACGCCTCACAGCTCACGCCCTTGCCGAAGTGCTTGTGCCCTTCCACGTCGCTTGCTGCCTCAGTGTGGCACTGGCGACATTGTTCATGCACGGCGGGCGCCTGCAGCAGCACCAGCAATAATGCCCAGCTCACGCGTGCTTCCTCACCAGCCGACGCGTCACCGTCTTCGGGCTCGTCTGCCCGGCAAGCCCGAGCGACAACTTGAGCTCAGCCCCCAGCATCCACAACACCCGCTCCACACCCGGCTGCCCAAACGCGGCAAGCCCCCAGAGTGGCGGCCGCCCCACCAGCACCGCCTTCGCGCCCAGGCCAAGCGCCTTCACAATGTCACTGCCGCGACGGATACCGCCATCCATCAGCACTGGCACTTTGCCCCCCACGGCGTCCACGACCTCGGGCAAGGCATCGAGCGTGCCGATCACGCCATCGAGTTGACGGCCCCCATGGTTTGAGACGATCACGCCTGAAGCCCCGCGGCGCACGGCCAGCTCGGCATCCTCTGGCGCGAGAATGCCCTTGAGGATCAGCGGCATCTTGGTCGCCCCGCGCACCCAGTCGATGTAATCCCAGGTGAGGTTGGGCGTGTGCGGCTTCCACATCGCGGGCGTGGCCGGATTGATGGGCTTGCGCGTCTCACCCTCTTTGGGCACACCAGCCGACATCATGCCGTAGTCAAAGCGATTGCGATTATTGCGATCGCGATTGGATTGGTAGGGGTTGTCCACCGTAAGCACAATGGCCTTGCCGCCACCGTCTTCGGTGCGTCGCGCAAAGTTCACTGCCTGCTCTCGTGTGGGATGGCCAATCGTATTGGTCCACCAATTGAGCGGTTCGCCATCATCCAGCAGCTTCTTGGCACCCGTGGCGGAGCACAGCACGGTGTTCGACTTGAGCGCCGCCTTTGCCACCACTTCATCCGCCCCCGGCATCACGAGCTCCTTGCCGCCGGTTGGCGCGATCAGAATCGGGCTCGGCATGCGGATGCCGAACAACTCGACAGTCGTGTCGATCTGGCTCACATCCACCATCACGCGCGGCACGATATCCCAGTGCCCGTAAGCTTCGCGATTGGCGCGCAGGGTGCGCTCATCCTCCACGCCGCCAGCAATAAAGTCATAGGCCAGCTTGTGCAATTTGCGTTTGGCTACTTCTTCAAACTCATGCACATTCACTGGCCCATGCAGTTCATCTTCGGCGCGCAACAGTGGCGACGCTGCAATGTGAGCGCCCAGGAGCGCGAGCGCGTTACGGCGGTTCATCTCGCAGCGATTCTATCGCTGCTAGCGCGCGTATGCCGTTGTCAGAAAGCTGCGCTCCATATCCCAGCCCTTCAGCCGGACAAGCGACACCACTTCATCGAGGTCATTGACCACCGTATGCTGTGCGGCCTTGCGCACGGCCGAGGCCTTCGGCTCAAACGCCACGCTGAGGCTTGCGCCACCCAGCATGCAGACGTCGTTCAACCCATCGCCCACGGCCAGCACCTGGTTATCGCGAATGCCAAAGCGCTCGATCAGGTGGTGCACGACATTGAGCTTGCAGAGCCGGTGAATCGTGCAGCCATTGGGATGCTCAAGCAATGGAGATACCGTTACCTCGCCCGTCGCGGCGCCCTTCTCAAAGTGCACCAGATTGCCGACGCTGAAATCCGCAAACACGCGCCGCCGCACGATCTCGGTGGCAATGCGGTAGCTGTCGCTCACAATGCCCACGGTAAAGCCGAGCTTGCGCAACTGCACCACCGTCTCAACAGCGGAGGGCGTAAGGGCAATCTCGCGCGCCACGACCTCGAACGTCTCGCGTGGCACATCCTTAAAGATCTGAGCGATGCGCTGGCTGCGCTCTTCAGTGCCGACGCTGTTGTTGTCGAGCCACATGGCGAGTTCCTGCTCTTTGCCACAGGCGCGCGCCAGATGCACCACAAAACGGCCACGTAGCAGCGTACCGTCCATGTCAAACACCGCGAGGCGCTTGACCTGCTTGAGCGAGCGCGAGATCACTTCAAAATCCGCGCGCTCGTGGCGCTCTACTTCTTCGACTTCCTGGATGCGCTCGGCCGATAGCCGCCCGTGCATTTCGGCTCGTTGCAGCAGGGCCCGCACCACCTGCTTCGACATCTCGCCCAGTGCCTCAAGGCTCTGGCTCTCATGTTCAAGGTGGCCAATATCCACTTCGACGATGCGCGCGCCGAGCATCTGGGCATCGATCAGCAACGCAAGGTCGACGCCGTAATCTGTCTCAAATTTCAACTGCCGCAGCAGTCCCCGCGTGGCGGCCATAATGCCACCGAGCGGCTGCACAAAGTGTGCCAGCTCCGGGAAGAATAGTTGCAGCAGCGGCCGCGCCGTCAGCGTCGTCACACGCCCCGCGCTGCGGCTGAAGCGCGCTTTGGTGAACTCGGCCTCGCCGCTCAGCAGCGGCGCCACGAGCTTGTCGACGACATCGCGCCGCAGACCCGTCAGATCGCCATCCAGATAAGCCACGATCTCGTTGGAGGCTTCACGCAGCCCATCCTCCATTGAGGCGCCCTTACCCAACAATGTACTGGTGATCACTTTCGCGCCGGCTGCCTTCGCGATCGCCACGGTGTCGTCCACTGAGCCGTCATCGACGACGATTACTTCATTTACCGCCACGCTGCGCTGCGCCAGTTCGATGACGCCACGAATGCGGACCGCTTCGTTCAATGCCGGAATGATGACTGTAACCATGTTCACCTCATAGAATGTAGTTGCTGTGGCAACTAGTTTATGATATTTTCTTAATATAAGCAATGAGCAATTCTGCTGCAGTTGCCGGAACGTTGGATTACGCGATTCGCCAGGATGAAGCACTGGAGTTTATGGGCCTGCTCTGGGCCATTGATGAGTGCCTCGAAAGGATGTCCCGCAAAATGCTGCGCGACATCGGTGTGACTGGTCCGCAGCGCATGGTGTTACGCCTCATCGGACATTTGTCCGAGCCCACAGCGCGCGATCTGGCCCACATCCTGCACCTTCACCCCAGTACGATCAGTGGCATTGTGCGAAGACTGGAAGCCGAGGGCCACATCGTGCGCATCCCCCATCCGGGCGACGGCCGTAGTTGGCATCTGCGGCTGACGCGGACCGGGCAGAAGATTGTCGCGAGCAATCACGGCACGATAGAGGGCGGCATTCGCGAGGCGCTTGGCCAGATGTCTCCCGAAGACCGCATGGCCGCCACCTTTGCCTTGCGACGCCTGCGCGCCAGCCTTTCGCTGGAATTGAGTGCAACGGGTTAGGAGTGTTGCATGTTCTTTCAGTTCTCCCTGGCGGCCGGGCCTTTCCTCCTGGCCGCCATTTTTTAGGCGAAAGTGCGCAGCATCACCCCCCGGGCGGCACTCGACATCGCGATTGCTCCACTGCCTTCAGATCAGATCCCGATACTGCTCGAGCGCAACCTTTACCGCCTGGCTGCGGGTCTTCACGCCCAGCTTGTCAAACAGCGCGCGCAGTGCCGATTTCACCGCGCTCTCCGACATGGCCATAGCGGTGGCGATCTCTTTATTCGCCATACCCTGCAACAGATGTCGCATGAGGGCAAGCTCGCGTTCTGAAAGCTTGGGGCGGGGGTCGATCGCCTCCGGATTCAGCGCGGCAAACATGCTCTTCAGATAAATGCCTTCGAGCACGGCCTCGCCTGCGGCAACCTTTAGCACGGCGTCGATCAGCTGTTGCGGCGGGTTGTGTTTGTGAAAGATGCCCTGTGCACCCTCGTGAATCAACTGCATTGCCTCGATATCGCTCACCCCGGCGGTGACAAGCAATACCGGCTTCTGCGCCTGGCGGGTTCGCATGCGACGCAATAGTTCCACCGCGCGGCTGTCGCCAAGATCTACATCAAGCAACACGATGTCAGGGGCCTTATCAATCAACTGCTTCCAGGCGTCCTCGATCGTCGCGGCACACCCCACCACGCAAAAGCGGGCATCCGATTCGAGCAGATGGGCAATGCCTCCAAGGAAAAGCGCGTGGTCATCCACCAACAGCAGTCGAATCACACTCATCAGCCCCCTCCTCCTCGCCCGTTGGCCAGCGCCAGTTCCACAACAAACGTTGCGCCCGGCTCGTTGCTCTCATAGCGCAGATCACCGCCGTAGCTGCGCAGGATCGCTCTTGAGATAAACAGGCCCATACCGCTGCGCCCCGTGCCGCTGCGGAAGGGCTCGAACAAGCCCGCGGGGTTCGCAATGCCTGAGCCCGAGTCCACTACACGCAACAACAGGCTGTGAGTCGTGGCGGAGACGGAGAATTCCAGATATCGCTCCGGGCGATTGTCCACCGCCCGCAGACTGTTCTGCGAGAGATTCATGAGCACCTGGAGAATGCCATGAAACTCCCCCAGCACGCGGGGCAAAGCCGTTGGGATCAGAAAGCGCACCACCCCGTCAATCTCCTTCCAGTAGGGCGTGATGATGATTTGCAGTTGCTGGAAGATCTCCTGCACATCCACCGTTTCCAGAGACTTCTGCGAGCGTGCCTGCAGATCGAGCGAGGCTACGCGCCCGAGGGCCGCCACCAGCGATTCAAATGCTTCAAAGTCAGCCATCGCCACGTCGGAGAACTGTGGCTTGAGCCGGCCATGCACCATCTCGATTGCGGCGCAAATGTTGCGCAGCTCATGCGACATGGCCGCCGCCACAATCCGGTTGTGGGTCAGCAGTTGACGCAGGTTCTGCTCTTCACGATCGCGGATCTCCTCTGAGACATCCACGGCGATTGCCGCCAGTCGCCGCCCCTTTGGCGTGTCGTAGGTGGCAAACCACGTCTGCGCCACAAACATCTCCCCATCGCTGCGCACTCCCTGGCATTGAGCCGCCGTGCGAAACGTCGTCGTGCCCGGAGCAAACTGCAAGGCATCCCACAACACGGGAAAGCTCTCCCGTGCCGAATGACCAGTCAGCTCATCGACGGCAATGCCCAGCAATTGTGCGGCCGCCTGATTGCCTGACATCACTTGCCCCTGATCGTCGAGCGTGAAGATCGCCGCCGGGCTCAGCTCGGCAAGAATCTTCAAGTCCGCCTGCGCCTCGGCCAGCTGGCGTTGTTGCTCTTCGGTGACCTGCGTGTGCTCCACCACCATGCGACGATTGCGCACAATCTCAATCACGAGCAATCCCGTCGCCCAATAGGCAAACAGCCCGAGCAGATAGCGCCATGCCGCTTCGGTGGTGCTGTCGGCCACCAGAAACATGCCGCGCACTCCTGCAAGCACGGTTCCAAACAGTAGCACCTGCCAGCGATTCATTACCATCCCGGCTGGAATCATTGGCAGGATGTAGAGCGCTCCCAGCGGCAGCTCCGGCATCCAGCGATGCGTCAACACCACCGCCACCGCCAGCGCCACGGTAACCCACAACAACCAGGCGGGACGCTGCTCACGCCCCCAGAACATCACGGATTCGTTCTTCATGTCTCGCAGGTTTGCTTGTCCCATTCTCAGTGAATCCGCGGCATCGGATTTCACCCCCGGCTCGCTTCTGTCCAAAAGATTGTCCACCACCATCCGAAAGATTCTGGAAAACACTGAAACAGATTGCGTACAGTGACAGCTTGGCCCTGGCAGTTTGGAGCGCCAAAGATTACGGGGATGAGATGAGTTTTCGCTTCAGGCACAGTCTGAGTGTGTTCTTTCCTGCCTACAATGACGCACCTTCACTTCCGGGGTTGCTGGCTAGCACTTTCGAGGTGCTCAACAAGCATGTGGACGACTTCGAAGTCATCGTCGTGAACGATGGCAGTCACGACAATACCAGCGCGGTTCTACATGCCCTGCGCGAAGTGCACGGCTCACGCCTTCGCATCGTGGAACATGCGCGGAATCGAGGCTACGGCGGGGCGTTGAACAGCGGCTTTGCGAGCGCCACCAAAGACTTCGTTTTCTACACCGATGGCGATGGCCAATACGATGTGCGCGAACTGCCGCGCCTGCTTATGCTCTGCCGCCCGGATATTGGTTTGGTGAACGGGATCAAGCTCAAACGCCACGATCCACGGCATCGCATTTGGATTGGCAAGGTGTACAACAACTTTGCCCGTCTTGTGTTTGGCATCAGCCTTTCGGATATCGACTGCGACTTTCGGGTCATCCGTCGCTCAGTGCTCGAGCGCATACGGCTGGAAAGCACCAGTGGCACGATATGCGTCGAGCTGGTCAAGAAGATTGAGCTAACGGGGACGGGGGTGATTGAGACTTACGTCAGTCACCTTCCCCGGCTGCACGGCAGGTCACAATTTTTCAGACTGAAGTCGCTGGCTACTACCCTCCGCCAGTTGCTCGGACTCTACTGGAAACTGGTGATCCTGCCGTCGCCGCTGGCCCGGATTACGCGGCCTCTCCGGGCAGCGCTTCGCTGGAGTTGAGCATTTTGGGATTCTCAAAATCCGGTGGCGGCATGCGCAGCACCAGCCCGGGGATCATCGTGTTCACCAGCGTGTAAACAATCAGGCCACCAAACAGCGTCGGCGACAGGGCAAACTTTTCCTGCAGAATTCCGGCGATTACGATGGTGAACACCAGCGTGGGCACCACGGCCGTGCCAATGCGCAAACCCGAGGCCCACTCTTCTTTGAGTACATAGTGGCGGTGCGCAGCCACTCGCAATACCCGCAGGGGCACCAGCACCAGCAGCAGCGCCATGCCGATCCCGAGCGATTCCAGCGAGAAGTGCTCGGCATTCAGGTGCAGCCCCGACTTGAAGAAGTAAAACGGAATAAAGAACGAAGCGAACAGCTCGACGCCGATCGTCAGCCGCTCGGAGCTCAACCCCGGAATCGACTTGCGCATCTGGATCGCCGTCAGCCCCACCACAAAGGCGCCAACCAGGTAATAGACGCCCAGCTCGCGCGTCGCGTAGGAACACAGCAGCGCCACCAGCACCAAAAAGGTAAACTCCGTGCGCGGCGCAAACGGCGCGATCAGCTTGTCAAAGCCCTTGAACAGCGGCGGCAGGATAATGATCATCACCACCAGCGCCACCGCCGAGATCGAAAGCCCTTTAAGGTCGCCGCTCTGCACCGTAAAGAACAGCGCCCCCAGCGCCACCAGTTCAGCGGCAATCGCCTTCGACTTCACCCAGTAGCGCTCCTCGGCGCTCAGCCCAAGCCCCGGCAAGGTATCGAGGATGAATCCGGTCGAAGGTGTCAGCGTCGCGAGGCCAAACAGCAATGCCGCGCGATACTCGAGCCCCAGAATCTTCTGAAACACCCACGCTGCCACAAACAGCAGCAACAGTTGCACCGATACATGCGTCAACAGGACTCGCGCGCCCTGGCGCAGTTCCTCCACGTCCACCTCAAGACCGGCAAAAAGAAACATCGTCACAATACCAAATGTGCCGAAAAGCTGAATGGTGGGGTCGTCGTGAAAGGCGTGAAAGAAGATGTTTGCAATGGCGCCCATGCCGAGGGCGCTGATCGCTCCCGGAATCCGAAATCGCTGTAACCCGCGCGAGACTATGAACAAACCAACTACCAGTAGCAGGTACATCAACTCTGGAGACAACTGCATAATGCTCCCCAACTTAGCAAACCCTCGTATTCCGCAACCAAATCGCCGCCGATAGTATCTGAAGAATATATGCTCCGATTTCTGCTGCCCCTCGCGCTTGGCGTACAGCTTGCCTTCGCCCAAAACTCGCTTCGCGCGCTCTCCACCCACTTTGAAGACCTTGTGCGAACTGTCGATCCCGCCGTCGTGCAGGTGGTCGTGCGCAGCTACACGGCAGACGATGACGCTGCTTCGCCACTGATCAAGAGCGCCAAAGGCAATGGCTCCGGCGTGATCGTCTCCGCCGATGGCTACGTGGTCACCAATGCCCACGTGGTCGCCAACGCCCGCAAGGTGCAGGTTCTATTGGGGCGCGTAGCCGAGATGTCACCCAATCACAAATCGGTGCTACGCGAGAAGGGTCGCCTCGTAAACGCCACTATCGTGGGGCAAGATCGCGAGACCGACATCGCCGTGCTGAAGATCGAGGAGGCCGAAAAACTACCTTTTCTCCACTTTGCCGATAGCGAGGCGCTGCACGAGGGCCAGCTGGTGTTGGCGTTTGGCAGTCCGCTCGGCCTCGACAACAGCGTCACCATGGGCATCATTTCATCTACTGCGCGTCAGGTGCGCCCGCAGGACCCCATGATCTACATCCAGACCGATGCGGCGATCAACCCCGGCAACTCCGGTGGGCCGCTGGTCGACAGCGATGGCAAAGTGGTCGGCATCAACACGTTTATCTTTACCAACTCAGGTGGTTCGGAGGGTATCGGCTTTGCCGCCCCGTCCAACATTGTTCGCAGTGTTTATGAGCAGATCCGCACGCACGGCCGCGTGCGTCGTGGTCAGATCGGCGTGCTTACCCAGACCATCACGCCGCTGCTGACTGAAACTCTTGGCCTCGCGCGGGAGCATGGCGTGCTGATCGAGGACGTGGCGCCCTCAAGCGCCGCCGAAGCCGCCGGCCTCAAGATCGGTGACGTTGTGGTGGCACTTAACGGCAAGCCCATGGAGAACGCCCGCCAGATGGGCGTCAACATCTATCAGAATGCCGGCAAGACCATCAAGCTCGACGTCGTGCGTGGCAAGGACCCGCTGACGATCAATGTCGCGGTCCTCGAGCGCCCCAAGGATCCGGATCGCCTCCTCGCCCACCTCAAGGGCGAGCGTAGCCGCATCCGCAAGATCGGCGTACTGGCCGTCGACCTCGATGAAGCCGTCATCCCGCTCTACCAGAGCCTGCGTGAGTTCACCGGTGTCGCCATCGTTGGCATCACCGCCGACCTCTCGCTTGAGAGCGGCCCGCTGCAACCCGGCGACATCATCCACCGCATCAATGCTGACCCGGTTCTTACCCTCGAAGGGCTGCGCAAGCAGCTCGAGGAATACAAGCATGGCCAGCACGTTGCTCTCCAGGTGGAGCGTGCTGGCCAGATGCAGTTTATCGTTTTGGAAATCGACTAACCGTTCATGCTCGACAGGAACTCGGTGTTCGAGCGAGACTTCGAAAGCCTGTCGAGCAACAGTTCCACCGATTCGGTCGGCGACAGGGGCGAGAGCACCTTGCGCAGAATCCAGACCCGGTTCAACTCTTCCTTCGGCAGCAGCAATTCGTCCTTGCGCGTACCGCTCTTGTTGATGTCGATGGCCGGGAACACGCGCTTGTCGACCAGCTTGCGGTCGAGGTGCACTTCCATGTTGCCGGTGCCCTTGAACTCTTCAAAGATCACGTCGTCCATACGGCTGCCGGTATCAATCAGCGCCGTCGCCATGATCGTCAGGCTGCCGCCTTCTTCGATGTTGCGCGCCGCGCCGAAGAAGCGCTTGGGGCGCTGCAGCGCGTTTGAATCCACACCACCCGACAGCACCTTGCCCGACGGCGGCACTACCGTGTTGTAGGCGCGCGCCAGACGCGTGATCGAGTCGAGCAGGATCACCACGTCACGCTTGTGCTCGACCAGACGCTTCGCCTTTTCGATCACCATTTCGGCCACCTGTACGTGGCGAGCCGCCGGTTCGTCGAACGTCGAGGAGATCACTTCGCCCTTCACGCTGCGCTGCATATCCGTCACTTCTTCCGGACGTTCGTCAATCAGCAGCACGATCAGGTTCACTTCCGGATGATTCGTCGTGATCGAGTTCGCAATCGACTGCAACATCATCGTCTTACCGGTGCGCGGCGGGGCAACGATCAATCCACGCTGGCCCTTGCCGATCGGCGTCAGCATGTCCATCACGCGGCCCGAGTAGTTGTCCTTGCTCGTCTCGAGCTTCAGGCGCTCGTTCGGATACAGCGGCGTGAGGTTGTCAAAGAAGATCTTGTTGCGCGTCTCTTCGGGGGCCTCAAAATTGATCGCGTCAACCTTGATCAGCGCGAAATAGCGTTCGCCTTCCTTCGGAGGACGAATCTGGCCGGAGATCGTGTCGCCCGTCCGCAGGTCGAAGCGACGGATCTGCGAGGGGGAGACGTAGACGTCATCCGGGCCCGGCAGATAGTTGTACTCCGGGGCACGCAGAAAGCCGAAGCCATCCGGCAGGCACTCGAGCACGCCTTCGGAGAAGATCAGTCCGCTCTTCTCGGCCTGGCTCTGCAGGATCTTGAAGATCAGCTCCTGCTTGCGCAACCCCGCCGTCTGCACGAGGCCAAAGTCCTTGGCGATCGTGTTCAGCTTCTGGATGCTCATGTCCTTGAGCTCAACCAGATTCAGGTTCGGCGCCTGTTCTTTGACTTCCTTGCGACGGGTCTTGCCCGCGGCTTGAGTCTCGGCACCGGCTTGCGCCGTTTCAGGTGCGTTTTCCTGGGGCGGATTTACCGCGCCGTCTTTGATTTCGTTATCGTTTGCCAAATTTCCCTCACTCCCCGGCCACTGAGGGCCGAGAACGGCATCACTTCCTTGCCGGGCACTTCCGCCCGCATGGCAGCTAAGCTCTGGTTTTCTTCTTTACGGTTCAACTTGTCGATCTTGGTTGCCACCACCAGATACGGTCTTTGGTAGTAGTCCAGGAAATCCCGCAATTGCCGGTCGGCTTCCATCCACCCGCGACGCGAGTCCACGAGCAACATGCATAGTTCGAGAGATTGACGTCCCAGCAAATAGCCATCCGCGAGAGCTCTCCAGTGTTTCGATTCCGACTTGGGAACCTTCGCGTAGCCATACCCAGGCAAGTCCACCAGCAGGAACCTTTCGCCTACCCGGTAGAAATTGATGGTCTGTGTCCTCCCCGGCGTCGAGCTGACAAAGGCCAGCCGTTTCTTGCCAACCAGGCTGTTTAACAGACTCGACTTTCCCACATTGCTTCGGCCCAGGAATGCGAACTCAGGAAGGGTTTCAGGGGGGAATTGTTGAGGGGTTGCAGCGCTGGCTTGGAATTCGACTTCAAACATCCCGGCTCCCATAAAGGAAAGAGGGCGTTTGTACCAACGCCCTCTAGTTTAACGCAATTTTCAGTTCTTAGTGTCGCAGATCTTCGACCGGCTTCGAGCTGAACTCAAGTGCCGTCGGCGGAATCGCCTCGGGCTCCCGCTCGAGAGCGAGTTTGAGAACTTCGTCCATGTGTTCGACGAAGTGGAGTTTCATCTCCTTCTTGACGACATCCGGGATGTCGGCCAAGTCCTTCTCGTTCTCCTTCGGCAGGATCGCCTCGGTGATACCGTAGCGATGCGCCGCGAGCAGCTTTTCCTTCAGACCACCGATCGCCAGCACCTTGCCGCGCAGCGTGATCTCACCCGTCATCGCGATGTTGCCCTTCACCGGGATCTTCGCGAGCGCGCTTGAGATCGACGTCGCCAGCGTAATGCCAGCCGACGGACCGTCCTTCGGGATTGCGCCCTCAGGCACGTGCACGTGGATGTCGATGTGGCGGTAGAAGTCCCGCGGCAGGCCCAGCTCATGCGCGCGGCTGCGCACATAGCTCATGGCGGCCTGCGCCGATTCCTGCATCACATCGCCCAGCTTGCCCGTCGTCGTCAGCTTGCCGCGACCTTCGAGGATCGAGACTTCCGTGGTCAGGATCGACCCGCCCACTTCCGTCCACGCCAGGCCCGTCGTCGCGCCGATTTCGTTCTTCTTGTCCCACACCGTGTCGCGGAACTTCGCCGGGCCCAGATACTCCGCCAGATTGGCTGGCGTCACAGTGGCCTTCTTGAATTCGGGCAGCGTCTCGGCGGCAACCACCGGCGCTTCCTTCGTCTCGATGTCCACCACTTCGGCCTTCTTGCGGCCCTTCTTCTTCGGCTTCGGCTGTTCTTCTTCCACCACTTCGGTCGGCATCGACATCACCAGCGAACGCACCACCTTGCGGCAGACGTTGCCAATCTCGCGCTCGAGGTTACGCACACCCGATTCACGCGTGTAGCCGTGAATCAGCGAGCGCAGACCTTCGTCTTCAAACTCGAGCTGATCCGTCTTGATGCCGTTGGCTTCAAGCTGCTTGGGCACGAGGAAGCGCTTGGAGATTTCCAGCTTCTCGAGCTCCGTGTAACCCGACAGGCGGATCACTTCCATACGATCCTGCAGCGGGCCCGGGATCGTGTGCAGCACATTGGCCGTCGCGATAAACAGCACGTTCGACAGGTCGTATTCGACGTCGAGGTAGTGATCCTGGAACGCCGTATTCTGCGCCGGATCGAGCACTTCGAGCAGGGCCGCCGATGGATCCCCACGGAAGTCCATCGACATCTTGTCGATCTCATCCAGCATGATCACCGGGTTCTTCGTGCCGGCCTTCTTCATCATCTGGATGATCTGGCCCGGCAGCGCGCCGATGTAGGTGCGGCGGTGACCACGGATCTCCGCTTCGTCACGCACACCACCCAGCGACAGGCGCACAAACTCGCGGCCCGTAGCCTTGGCGATCGACATGCCGAGCGAGGTCTTACCCACGCCGGGAGGCCCAACGAAGCAGATGATCGAACCCTTCGGCTTTTCCACCAGCCGGCGCACGGCGAGGAATTCGAGGATGCGTTCCTTGATCTTCTCGAGACCATAGTGATCGCTCTCGAGCACTTCCTTGGCGAAGTTGAGGTCGCGAATTTCCTTCGACGCCTTCTTCCACGGCACCGCGAGCAACCAGTCGAGGTAGTTGCGGCTCACCGTCGACTCAGCCGACATCGGCGGCATGTTCTCAAGACGGCGCAGCTCGCTCATCGCCTTCTCAAAGGCGTCCTTGGGCATGCCGGCGGTCTCGATCTTCTTCTTCAGCTCATCGAACTCGCTCTTCTCGCCACGGCCGAGTTCCTTCTGGATCGCCTTGATCTTCTCGTTGAGGTAATACTCTTTTTGCGCGCGTTCCATCTGCCGCTTCACGCGGCCCTGGATCGTACGGTCCACCTGCAACTTCTCGATTTCGATATCGAGCATCTCGGCGACGCGCGTCAGCCGGTCGATCGGGTCGAAGATCTCAAGCAGTTCCTGCTTCTCTTCGATGGTCAGCTGCAAATTCGCGCCCACCGTGTCGGCCAGCTTGCCCGGATCATCCGGACGAATCGCCGCCACCATGGTTTCGTAATTCAGGTTCTGGCTCAGCTTGACGTACTGCTCAAACTGCGTCGTCACCCGGCTCACCAGTGCATCAAGCTGCGGGCCACCTTCAATACGGAACGAACTCGTTTTGACCACAGCGCGGAAGAATCCGTCTTCATCGCTGACGCTGATCACTTTGCCGCGTTCCACGCCTTCCACCAGCACCTTGATGTTGCCATCGGGCTGCTTCAGGCTCTGCACGATGTTTGCCACCGTGCCTACGCTATAAATCTCATCCGGACGCGGTTCGTCGATCGAGGCGTCATGCTGCGTGGCCAGGAAAATTTGTTTGCCTGTGGCGTTGGCTTCTTCGAGCGCGCGGACGCTCGATTCGCGGCCCACCACGAAAGGCGTCATCATGTGCGGGAAGATGACAACATCCCGGATCGGCATCATGGGAAGCCGTTTTGTGTCTGATCTCTCTTTGGATGCCAACATGGTTCTCTTATTTCTAAAGACGCAAAACCTGGCAAAGAAGATTCCTCGCCAGGCCTACACCTTCGTCTAGTTCTCTTGTCGGATGTCTGCTGGCGTTTGCTTAGCCAGCCTTCTCTAGCACGGCCAGATTGATCTTCTGGTTGAGGACCATTTCCTTCGTCACCAGAAACTCGCGAATCTTCTTTTGGCTTGGGATGTAATACATGAGATCGAGCATGAGCTCTTCCATGATCATGCGCAAACCGCGGGCGCCGACTTTGCGCTCCAAAGCCATCGCGGCGATCGCCTCGAGGGCATCGTCGCTGAACTTCAGTCTAACATTCTCGTACTCAAACAACTTCTGATACTGCTTGACCAGCGCGTTCTTCGGCTTGGTGAGAATCTGCACCAGCGCCTCTTTCGTCAGGTCCTCGAGAATCGCCACCACCGGCAGACGCCCAATGAATTCCGGAATGAATCCGGCCTTGATCAGGTCCTGCGGTTGGCACTGCGCCAGCAGTTCGCCATCACGCTTGCCAGCCTGCGCGGCCGGGAAGCGGATTTCCTTGTCGGCGCTCTCCTCGACGTTCGAGAATCCAATCTGCTTGCGGCCCACCCGGCGCGAGATGATCTTCTCGAGCCCCACAAACGCCCCACCGCAAATGAACAGAATGTTCGTCGTGTCGACAGGAGTAAATTCCTGATGCGGATGCTTGCGTCCGCCCTGCGGCGGCACGTTCGCGACGGTGCCTTCGAGAATCTTCAGCAACGCCTGCTGTACACCTTCGCCGCTCACATCGCGGGTGATCGACGGGTTCTCGTCCTTGCGGCCGATCTTGTCGATTTCGTCGATGTAGATGATGCCCTGCTGGGCGCGCTGCACATCCCAATCGGCGTTCTGCAACAGCCGCAGGATGATGTTCTCCACATCCTCGCCCACGTAGCCGGCTTCGGTCAGCGTGGTCGCATCGACGATCGCAAACGGCACATCGAGGATCCGCGCCAGCGTCTGCGCCAGCAGCGTCTTCCCCGTACCCGTCGGCCCGATCAGCAGAATGTTCGACTTCTGCAGCTCCACATCCCCCACGCGCGTCTTGTTCATCTGGATGCGCTTGTAGTGGTTATAGACGGCCACCGCCAGCTTCTTCTTCACCGGCTCCTGGCCGATGACAAACTGCTCGAGAAACTCGCGAATCTCAAACGGCTTCGGGAGCTTGTTCGGCGCGCTGTAGGCGCTCTCCTGCTTGTCGTCCTCGAGAATGGAATTGCACACAGCAATGCATTCATCGCAGATATAAGCCCGCGGATAATCGCTCGGGGAAGATATCAATTTCCCGACAACATCCTGGCTCTTGTGACAAAAAGAGCAACGGAGCGCATCATCTGATCCAGTTCGCTTCACAATGTTTCTCCCAGGGATGCGGTGCAGCTCAACCCATCCTCAGTATACCAGCGCCCCCAGAGGCTCAAGCATCCGAAATGGTGGCAAATCGCCTCCCGGTTACAGTATTACTATACCCGATAATTTCTAGCTGGCATATGCGCTCAGAAAACGCCGTGCCGCCTGCACGCCGATGAACTCGCTCATCCGCGTACCCTCGTATTCGATGCCGACCCAGTTCGATCCGGTGCTTCCATACCCGGACTTCTGAACAATCTGCATCATCTTGTCCATATCGATCGTAGTCTCTTTTCCATCAGCCCCAAAGTCAAAACATTTGAAGCTTACGCCCTTGGCATAAGGCATCAGCTTGGCCACCGCCTCATGCTTGTCGACGCCCTTGGGAAAGTTGCCAAAGTCTGGCAGCGTGCCAAAGTTCGGCAGATTCACCATCTTCATCAGCCGCGCGAGCACATCCGGATCAGACGAAATTCCGCCATGATTTTCGATGCAAATATTGATTTTGTTTTGCGCACCATACTCACAAATACGCGTAAAACTCTCCTGGCATCGCTTCAAAAACTCATCCACTTCCGCCGGCGTCTTCGCTTCCTTGTCCGAATACATGTTCATCCGGATCGCGCTGCAGCCAAGCTCGGCGGCATAATCCACCCACTTCCGGTGCAAATCCGCCGCCTTCAGCCGCTCCTTTTGCTCGGTATGCCCCATCGTGCCCTCGCCATCACACATGATCAGCACGCCTGCGACATCAAACTTTTTCATCTGCGCCTTCAGTCGGCCCAGGTAGTATTGCGTCGGCGCCTCCCACAGCGTGTTCACAAACTCAAGGCCCCCAATGCCAAAATGCTCCCGCGCCACCTGCGGAAAGTCGAGATTCGTCATCATGTGCGACCGGATCGACTTGTGCAGGCTCCATTCGGCCAGCGAGATCCGCAACTTCGCTGATTGGGCAGCGGCAGTCATATTCACGGCGGGCAACGCACCCGCAAGGGCAAGCATCTGGCGTCTCGTCATGGCTACAGCATACCCCAACGAAGATAATGCGCCACACAGTCGCAACAAGACATCTTTACTGGCAGTGAAGTACGGCCTCATTCTTTTCATTACCAGCCTCGCCTTCGCGCAGGACAGCGCGATTCTTGCCAAAGACGAGCCCTGGGCTCCCGTAACCAGCAAGCAGCGCTGGCAGATCTATCGTGACCGCACCTACGAATCCCCTGGCGCATATTTCCGCGCCTTCGGCTCGGCCCTCGGTGATCAGTTGAACGATCGCCCGGCCTCTTGGCCCCAGGGCGTCGAGGGCTATGGCCGGCGCCTCGGCCAGCGCTTTGTCACGTTCACCATGCAGGATTCCGCCGAGGCCGCCTTTTCGGCCGCCGCTGGTTACGACCCGCGCTACGTCCGCTGCAAGTGCACCGGCTGGGCTCGTGTCGGCCATGCCTTCCAGATGACGTACCTCACCTACGATGGCAACGGCAAAAAAGTCTTCAACTGGCCGCGCTTTGCTGGCGCTTATTCGGCCGGTATGCTTTCGACCACGTGGGTCAAGGATTACAAGTGGAGTGCCGAGGGCCTGCGCGCGGGCAACAATCAGCTCACCATCGGCTTCGGCTTCAATATCCTCCGCGAGTTTCTCCCTGAGATCCGCAAGAAGTTCGGCCGCAAGTAAACGCTATTCCGCCAGCTCGGTGAACGACTCGATCCAGTAGTCGGGCTGGCAATCGCGCAACGCCTGCGCATCCCCATACCCGTAAGCTACGGCACACACCTTCACTCCCGCCGCTCGCGCCGCCACAATATCCGGCACCGCATCCCCAATCATCAAACAATCCTCCGGTCGCGCCCCAATGCCCGCCATCGCCCGCAGCAATACATCCGGCTTCGGCTTGCTCGGGAACCCATCCGTCCCCTGCACGTGGTGGAAGTGGTCGATCAGCTGAAACTTCTGAAGCACCGCCGTCGCCGTCACGGTCGACTTCGTCGTCGCCGTTGTCTTCCGCCCACCGATCTTCGGCATCGTCTCGGCCACGCCGGGATACAGCTTTGTCATCCGGTGCTCGCGGGTCGGGTAGATGCCGCGATACTGCTGTACCAGCGCCTCGATCTCCTCGGCGTTTTTCTCGGGAAACAGATCCGAGAACAGATCCACCAGATGGCGCCCGATATAGGTGCGCAGGAATTCAAACGGTACGTCGGGCTTGGAAGTGCCCGCCAAAACAGACGAAACCGCCCCACAGATATCGGGGGCGGAATCAGTCAATGTACCGTCGATGTCGAACAGATAGGCCCGAAAGGGCGGGATCTTCGCCACCGTTCTTAAGCGGGGCTCGATCCGGGATTGAGGTTCGGATTCGGACGAATCGTCGTCTCCGGCCGCAACACCTGCTGGGTCTGGCCATCGTTCGAGTTCGACTTGTCCTTCGGCGTACGCAGCGCCGGCAGCGGCTCGCCCGCGATCAGCAACTTGATTTCGTTGCCATCGAGGATCTCGCGCTCGAGCAGCGCCTCGGCGATACGGATCACCGCGTCGCGATTCGTATCGATCAGGTTCTTCGCCGTGTTGTAGCCCTGCTCCACCAGCCCGCGCACTTCCTGATCGATCGCCACGGCGGTCGATTCGGAGTAGTCACGGTGCTGGGCGATTTCACGGCCCAGGAAGATCTGCTCATCCTTCTTGCCAAAGCTCAAAGGTCCAAGCGTGCTCATGCCCCACTCGCACACCATGCGCCGCGCCATTTCGGTTGCGCGCTCGATGTCGTTGGATGCACCAGCCGTCTTGAGGCCCAGGAACGTCTCATCCGCCACGCGACCCGCCATCGCGGTCGCGATCTGCGCTTCGCACTGATCCTTGCTGATGTCGTTGCGATCCTGCGTCGGCAGGTACATCGTCACGCCCAGCGCCATACCGCGCGGAATGATCGAGACCTTGTGCACCGGATCCGAATTCGGCAGCAGCGCACCCACCAGCGCGTGGCCGGCTTCGTGGTACGCCGTGTGGCGCTTTTCTTCTTCGGTGATAAACATCGAGCGACGCTCGACGCCCATCATCACCTTGTCCTTGGCCACTTCAAAATCACTCATCGTGACCACCTTGCGATTCTGGCGGGCGGCGATCAGCGCCGCTTCGTTCACCAGATTCGCCAACTCGGCGCCGGCAAAGCCCGGACAACCACGTGCGATCACGTTCAGATCCACATCATCGGCCAGCGGCGTCTTCTTGGTGTGCACCCGCAGAATCTGCTCGCGCCCCTTCACGTCCGGCCGGCCCACCACCACACGGCGGTCAAAGCGGCCCGGGCGCAGCAGCGCCGGATCGAGCACGTCCGGGCGGTTCGTCGCCGCCACCAGAATCACGCCTTCGTTCGATTCAAAGCCGTCCATCTCGACGAGCAACTGGTTCAGCGTCTGTTCACGTTCATCGTGACCACCGCCGAGGCCCGCGCCACGATGGCGACCCACCGCGTCGATTTCGTCGATAAAGATAATGCAGGGCGCATTCTTCTTGCCCTGTTCAAACAGGTCGCGCACACGGCTCGCGCCGACGCCGACAAACATTTCCACGAAGTCCGAACCCGAGATCGAGAAGAACGGCACATTCGCTTCGCCCGCGATCGCGCGTGCCAACAGCGTCTTGCCCGTACCGGGTGAGCCCACCAGCAGCACGCCCTTCGGAATGCGGCCGCCCAGCTTCTGGAACTTCTGCGGCTCACGCAGGAATTCGATAATCTCCTGCAGCTCTTCCTTGGCTTCTTCCACGCCCGCGACGTCCTTGAACGTCACCTTCTTCTGCTGCGAGCCATGCAACCGCGCGCGGCTCTTGCCAAAGCTCAGCGCCTTGTTGCCGCCGCTCTGCATCTGCCGCATCATGAAAATCCAGAATCCCAGCAGCAGCAGGAACGGCGCCGTCTGGAAGATCAGGCTCAGAATCCCGTTCGAGCTCGTGTCCTTGATGTCGATGCCCACGCCCTTCTCGCGCAGCACCTTGTACAAATCGGGGTAGGTCGCCGGTACCGTCGTCTTCAGTCCCGATCCATCCTCACGATAGATCCCATGCACATCCGTACCCGTGATCGTGACGCTTTTCACACGGTTGGCTTCCACCTGCTGCATGAAGTCACTGAACGTCACTTGCGCGTCCGCTTTTTTGTTTCCGGTGCGGACCACGACGAAGATGAGTGACACCACGCAGATGATGACCACCCAAAAGATTACCGACTTGACATTGGAGTTCATTCTTACCTTACAGACGTATTCGATACGCTACTTGATTCACCATCCAACCAGATTCTTCGGCTAGCCAAACGACTAGCCCTCGCTTGCCGGAGTCCAATCCAGTCGCAACTCCGTCCGCGTTTCTGGTCCCGCCGCGAATTCGCTGACAGCGCCAAACCGGGCCACCCATACGGGTAGATCCCCTATAACGACTATCGGCCAAGATCGCCGCTGCCATAACGGTATCCGGAATTTTTGGAACAGCTCTTTAATCTTTTCCGGCCCGGCGGACCCCCGCCGGTTTATGGCGTCACCAGGTCGCCAGTTCCGCAGCTCCAGTGGCCCGTGGGCCTCCATCGCCGCCTGAACCTTCTCCCAGTCTAGACTTTCGCCACTTTCATTATAGTTACACCAGACTGCAATGGAACTTGCCACCCTCCCGGCCCACTCCGGCACCTCCACTTCTCCGGGCACCGGCAAGGCCAGTCGAAAATTCCGCACCGGCATCGCCGCCAGATCCTCAAGCCGCATCACGCGCATCCACGTAAAGCTGCGCATCAGGTCCAGCCCGGGCACCTGAATACGGCCATTGCCGTCTGCCTCCGCCGTCAGCAGCACCGCCGCTTCCACATGCCCAAACTCGATTTCGCGCAGATCCCCCTTCACTCGCTCCATCAACGCCCGCATCAGCCGCCGCTGCAGCCCGCGCGGTTGCGCCACAAACGCTTCACAATCCAGCACCACCCCGCCCGCCTCTTGCCGCGTCATCTGCGCCAGAGTTTCCCGCACGTGCGGCCCGATCCATTCTTCGTCCTCACGCGCAATCTCCGCCAGATTCGCCAGCGCCCGCTCCACTTCCGGGTTCAGCCCTTCACGCAGCCGCGGCAACAGCTCATGCCGGATCCAGTTCCTGCGGTATGTCACATCCACATTGGACGCATCCTCGCGCCACGCCATCCCCTCGCGCTCGAGAAACTCTCTCAAGTCCCCACGCCCCACCTCGAGTAACGGCCGGCACACGCGCCCGTTCACCGGCAAGATCCCCACCAGCCCGCCCGGGCCCGTCCCCCGCATCATGCGGAACAGCAACGTCTCAGCCTGATCTTCGCGCGTGTGCGCCGTGAGCACATGGTCCACCGGGCATTGCTCAAACCACCGGTAGCGCAACTCGCGCAGCTCTTCCTCCGCGCGGGATCCCGGGCTCACCCGCTCCACCAGCACCGCTACGCCAAGCTTCGCCCCCAGTTCCCGCACAAACGCTTCATCCCCATCGCTCGCCTCGCCACGCAGGCCATAGTTCATGTGCAACAGCGTCACCGCGCCCAACTCCCGCGCCGCCATTATCGCCAGCGCCGTCGAGTCGGCTCCCGCGCTCACCGCCACGCCCACGCGCCGTGCACGCAGTTCCGGGTGCCGCTCGACAAACGCTCGCAGTATTGCCTGTGGGTCCACTCCCTACATCATCGCAATGGGCTTACTGCTGTGGCTTCACCGGCGCGGCCAGCCACCACGTGTTGCCGTTCAAATCGATCAAGCCCGCGCAGCGATGCCCATAAGGCTTGTCTTCGGGCTTCGACTCGCTACTCGCGCCCAGCCCCAGCGCTCTCTCATAGACGACATCCACATCGTCCACCCACAAATAAAACGCGGCCTTGCGTGCCGGGTAGGCTTCCAGCTCCTGCGCCACCATCACCAGCGAATCGCCCAGTTCCAGTTCCGCGTGCATCACTTCGCCATTCTCGCGACGGTTCATCGAACGCACCTTGGCGCCGAACCCATTCTCGAGAAACGCGAGTTGCCCCTCGGCGTCTTTCACAATCAGATACGGGGTAATCGTCGGATATGTCTCGTTTGCCATGTCGCTAGCCTCGCAGATCCGTTGCCCCGCCGGCTTGTAGAATTTTGACGTGGTTGGCAAACTCCGTCCGCCCCGCCCGGTACTCGCCCGGCGTAATGCCGGCAAACTCCCGGAACTCGTGGTTGAAGTGCGCCTGGTCGTAGAACCCGCTCTCCACCGCCACATCCACCCACCTCTCCCCACCCGCGTGCAGCGCCTCCACGGCGCGCTCAAAACGGAGCAGCCGGCACAACTGCTTCGGCGCCACGCCCACATCCTGCTTGAACTTCTCAATCAGCCATCGCTGGCTCACGCCCATCTCGCGCGCGATGTCCGCCATGCGCGCCAGTCCCGCGCTGCGCGCGATCATGCCGAGCCCCAGCCGCGTCACCGCATGGAGCTCGCGCTCCATCCAGCACTGGCGCATCGCCGCCTCGAGCACATCGAGCACCTGTTCGCCCGCCTCTGCCTCGAGCATTTGCTCACGCATCTGCTGCACGCGCCCCCGCCCCCACAACACCTCGAGCGGAACGTCCTGATTCACCATCTCCATCGTGCTCATGCGAAACAGCGGCAGCGTGCCGCCAAACCGCATCAACACCCCCGCCACATGCGTCTGCTCGGCCGTATCAATCACCAGCGCCCGCGTCGCAACACCGCTCACGGTCGACCCCGCCGTGCGCACCACCTGCCCCGCCTCGTAGGTACGTGTCTCGTCCTCGGCCAGATTCACGATGATCTGCGGTCCGCCGTGCGGCAGCACGCGTTCAAGGTGCATCTCCCCGGCGGATCGTCTGAAATACCAAAGCGCCACGATCGCCGCATCGAGCGGCGGCGCGGGTTGCCTGCTCAGGTATTGCATGCCCCGTAGGCTAGCGCAGGTTCTTCTCTTTGAGGTATTCGATCAACGCTTCCGGATCATCGGTAATGATCGCGTCCACCCCGGCCTGAATCAGCGCCTGCCAGATCACGCTTTCATTTGCCGTCCACGGCACCACCTGCATCCCCAACTGGTGCGCCCGCTCGACCTCGGCCTTGCTCGTCTGCTTGAAGTGCGGGCTCACAATCTCATAGCCGGCCGCCTTGGCTTCGGCAATGTAGTCCCGCTTCTCGCCCACCTGCCGCGACACGTACAGCGCCGAGGTGCGAATCTCAGGCGCAATCTTCTTTGCCGCATCGAGCGTCCGCCAGTCAAAGCTCTGCAGAATCACACGCGATTCCAACCCAAACCGCTTGACCTCTTCGATCACCATCCGGGCAAACACTTCCGGCTCCGGCGTGTAATCGGGCTGCTCAGGCGAGATCTTGGTCTCGACGTTCAGCTCAACTTTCGTGTCCTTGGCCAGCTCGAGCACTTCGACAAACGTCGGCACCTTCGTCCCCGCCAGCGTCATCTGCTTGGGAAACTCGGGGTTCTGCACCCCGCCACAATCCCACTGCCGCAACTGCTCGAGTGTCATCTCACGAATCACCCGCGGCGAATCCTTTGGCCCCCGGCAGAACTTGGCGTTCATCGTCGGGTCATGGCTCACCACGAGCACATTGTCCTTCGTCACCACGAGGTCGAGTTCAAGCGCATCAACACCCACCCGCAGCGCGTATTCAAACGCCGGGATTGTGTTTTCGGGCCGCGCCGCGCGCGCGCCTCGATGACCATGAACCAGTATCTTTTGCGCTCCCACCATTTCCATCGCCACCAGTAGCAGAACAGCGAGTTTCATCAGATCACAGGATATACTCAGACTGTTTCAAATTTCTAAACACGGAGTATAGAGTTTTGACAAGACGCGATTTTGCCGCTTCGGCCCTCAGTTATTCCCAGATCCTCGGGGCCAACGATCGCGTCCGCCTCGGCTACATCGGCCTTGGCAACCGCGGCGATCAGGTGCACGATGGCTTTCTCGAATACGGCGATGCCCGCACCGCCGCCATCTGCGACCTCAAGCCCACCTACCTCGATCTGGCCGAAAAGAAAGCCCGCGACAAGGGCCACGACACGCCCCGCCGCTACGCCGATTACCGCAAGCTCATCGAAGACAAATCTCTCGATGCCGTCGTCATCGCCACGCCCGACCACTGGCACGCCCTGCAGATGATCGAGGCCTGCAACGCCGGCAAAGACGTCTACTGCGAAAAGCCCCTCAGCCTGACCGTTGTCGAAGGTCGCAAGATGGTCGAAGCCGCCGAGCGCAACAAGCGCGTCGTCCAGGTCGGCATCCAGCGCCGCAGCGCAAAATTCCTGCAGGAAGCCGCCGCTTACGTCCAGTCTGGCGCACTCGGCAAAGTCACCCTCGCCCAGGGCTGGCATCTCACCAACGAATGGCCCAAAGGCCTCGGCGAGGCCGCCGATGGCCCGCCCCCGAGCGAAGCCGAATGGGACGCCTGGCTCGGCCCCGCCCCCAAGGTGCCCTACAACCGCAACCGCACCTATTACAACTTCCGCTGGTTCTACAATTACTCGGGCGGCCAGGTCACCAACTTCGGCGTCCACTACATCGACATGCTCCGCTGGTGCCTCGGCAAGGATTCCCCTCGCGCCGTCACCGTCATGGGCGGCAAGTACGCGATCGACGACAATCGCGAAATCCCCGACACCCTGCAGGCTATGTGGGATTTCGACGGCGCCATGATCGTCTTCACCCAGATCAACGCCAACGCCGCCCCCGGCAACGCCCTCAAAACCGAGCTCATGATCCGCGGCACCAAGGGCACCATGTATCTCAACCTCAACGGTTGGGAGGTCGTCCCCGAAGCCGTCACCGACCTGCCCCTGCCCCAGCGCACGCCCACCGATCGCAACGTCGAGCGCGCCTACAACCCCTCGCGCAAGCCTGTCATCGAGGCCCGCAAGGTTACCGGCCAGGTCACCAACCACCCCCACGCCCGCAATTTTCTCGATTGCCTCAAGACGCGCAACAAACCGAATTGCGATGTCCTCACCGGTCATCTCTCCACCTCCGCCACCCTGCTCGCCAACATTGCCCTGCGCACGCGCAGCTACCTCGAGTGGGACGCGAAGACCGAGAAGTTCACCAACAACAACGCCGCCAACCAATACCTCAGCTACAAATACCGCGCCCCTTACAAACTCCCATGAACCGTCGCCACTTCATCGCCACCACTGCAACTTCGCTGCTTGCCCAGGCCCCGCCCGCTCGCCCCGTGCTGAGCCTGTTCTCCAAGCACGCCGCGCAGCTCAACTACAAAGACCTGGCCAAATACTCCCGCGAAACCGGCTTTGAGGGCGTCGACCTCACCGTCCGCCCCGCCGGCCATGTCCTGCCCGCGCGCGTCAGCGAAGATCTCCCCCTTGCCGTCAGCACGCTGCGCGATGCCGGGCTCAAGGTGCCGATGATCACCACCGGCCTTACCAATCCCGCCGCCCCTGAAGCGGCCGCTACGCTGCGCGCCGCCTCCGGCTTGCAGATCCCCTTCTGGAAGCCCGGCTACTGGCGTTTTGACACCGCCAAAGATTCCCGTGTGGACCTCGACGCGAAGCTCACCCAGGTCGGCGCGGCGCTCTCCACATTTGCCCAGATGTCTCGTGCGAACAACATCTGCTGCGGCATGCACAATCACTCGGGCAACTACGTCGGCGCCCCCGTCTGGGACACCTGGCAGATGATCGAAAAGCTCGATGCCGCTCACATGGGCTTCTATTTCGATCCGGCCCACGCCACGGCCGAAGGTGGAGCCTTCACCTGGGCCACCTCGCTCGAGCTCGCGTTGCGCCGCCTCAAGATGGTCGCGGTCAAAGATTTCTACTGGGAAAAGAAGAACGGCAAGTGGCAGATGCGCTGGTGCCCGCTCGGGGAAGGTATGGTCAACTGGCCCGGCGTGCTCGAGCGCCTCGCGCTCGCCAAATACTCCGGCCCCCTCACGCTCCACGTCGAATACGAATCGCCCGACGAGCTCAAAGCCGTCGCCCAGGATTTCGCCACCCTCAAAAAGTGGACCGACGCCGCCTACGCCTGATTTCCAGTGCGTTTATCCCCTCCCGACGGGATAGGATCGAGCACCCCTCCGGCAGCATACTCAGATTGCATCTTCTCGGTGCATGCCCCGTGCACCCTGATTTCTCCTGGTCTGTTGCCGATACCTCTCTGGAAACCGGCAACAGACTATTTTTCTTAGCGCCGCTTCTGCTGATCGAGATAACAAACGCAACAATCCGTGCACCGCTTGCACCGCTCACACAGATGCAGCGCACAGGCGTCCTTCGTGCAATACACGCAAATCTCCGTCGAGGATTCCTTGCAGATGTAGCACTCAAACGTCTTTTGCGTCGTGCCGGAGGCCGCGAAACTGGGTGCCGTCGGGGTCATTTCTTCTTCACTACCGGCGGGGCGGGCGGCTTCGGTGGGGTCGGGACATTCTTGTCCACCCGGCAACGCTGCGCCTCGGCCAACAATACATCAAATTCGCGGTCCTTGAGCGACGCCAGTTCCAACACATAGGTGCGAAACTGCAGTCGCGGCGCCGCACTGGCCACAAACCGCGCCTCTATCGCATCCGCCACCTGCTGGCTCTCGTACTTGCGCACGGCTTCCATCAGGCTACGCTGCATGGTATCGAGTGAGTCAAACCGCAAAAAAATCTCAAGCGCCGTCGACAATTTCTCCGGCCTTTGCTTGAGCTCCGCCACGGCATAGCTCAGGCTCTTCACCTGCGACAAAATGCTCTCGTACTGGCTGATGTAAGCCGCCGGCGCGCCTTCATTGCGCCAGCGATCGAGGTTGATGCGGCCCATCTCCGCCGGGATCGCATCAAAGCTCACTTTGAGTTGGTCCAACTGCTCGCGAACGTTCCATTCCGCGGGCACACCTTGGGCCATCAAACTGTGAGTGATCAGAATAGGGGCGACAACCAGGTACAGCAGGCGTCGCATTTAGAAACCCGGTGGCGGTGGCGGAGGAGCAGTCGGCGGAGGCGCCGGAGCACCCGTGTCACCAGGCAATCCGCCCGGGATCGTGCTCGGCCCGGCTGGCGGGATCGGCGACGAAGGCCCAGCGCCACCGGCGCCTGTCTTCGGCGTGTTCAACCACACATCAGCCATTACCTTCAGCATCTTTTGCAGGGCATTGCCCTTGTCAAACTGCTTCTGCGCCAGAGGTAGATTCTTGTAAACCCGCAAGTAGTCGCCGCCGTTCAGCACCTTCGCATCCGAGTAGGGCATCAGCGCGTGTTGCACTGCCACTTGCCCCTCTTCCACCAGCACCAGCGTCATCTCATCCGGTTCCACGGTGACGTCAAACGTCGTCCCGCGCACGGAGATCACGGCCGAGGGTGTGTGAATACGATTGTGATTCGGCTTGCCGTTCAGCTTTTCGATGTGTACCTTGACGCGGCCAATCCACAAGTCCAGCAGCTCTCGCAGATTCCCCTGATTGGAGCGGAATGTCGCCCGCGAATTCGGGAATACTTCGAAAACACTGCCATCCGGAACCTGGATCTTCGCGTACCCATCCATGCCCGTGATGATCTCCTGCCGGGGGTTCACCAGGTCGCCCACGTTCAGTGCCCACGGCACCTCATCCTTGAGCACCTGCACCATCCCCTGCGCATGGATCACTTTGCCGGTCGAGCCAGGCGCCACCGGAAGCAGTTGTGCCATGGACACACCACCCCCCAACAGTGACAAGGCCACTACCAGCGCGCCGGATTGGAATACACTTCGCAGCACTACTTTGATTCTGATCCTACCACTAAAATTGCAGAGCAATTTGGAGACCTTCAGGGGTTTCAATGCAACCTTTATGAAAATCTCCCGTCCTATCAACAGTTCGGCAGAAATACTGCCGATCTTGAGAGCGTAGCGCAAAGCTACAATGAAGAAATTGATGTGTCGGTTTGACACAACCCGTCATGGCTGGATTGCCACAGTAGGTCTCGTGCTGCTGGGCTGGACGGCCCATGCCCAAACCTACGAATTCGCCCTCAATTGGCGCGCAATTGGCACCACAGTCGTCAATAATTCCCGCGCCGGTGTCTCGGGCGGTCCCGTCTCTGGCCTCTGGTTTTCTCCCCAGGGCGACCGGCTCGAGGTCCAGCTCGCCAGCGGCCGCCAGTTCGCCACCACCGATTTTGAATCCTGGACCCCCATCTCAGCCCCTGGCACGCGCGCTCTCGCCACCTGGGCGGTCGTGGATTCACTGCCCGAAGCAGGCGCACGCCCCGTCGCCTCGCCCTCCAATTCCTACCGCGTCTACGCCGCCGGCCAGTGGCTCTACCGTAGCGACGATTCCGGCCGCCACTGGACCAACCTGATTACCGACGGCAATGTCCAGCTAATTGGCAAGAACGTCCGTGGCATCACGATTTCTCCTCTGGATCCTGACCGTATTGCCGTCGCCACGGACGAAGGCATCTGGCTCTCCATTGACGGGGGCGCCAGTTGGAACAGCCTCAACGCGGGCTTGCCCAACCTTCGCCTCACCCGCCTGCTCACGGCTCCTGCTGGCGGCCGTGGCCTGCGTGCCCAGTGGGAAAACGGCTCGGTCATCGAGTGGCTCCCCGGCAGCAAATCCTCCTGGATGGTGACAGATGCCCCCGCCACCGCGCGCAATCCCCTGCGTTGGGCCGAGGCGGACGCCCGTCTCGAGGTGCGCATCACCGATCGCGCCCACGTCTATCGCTCTCTCAACGGCGGCCTCCAGTGGGATGATCTCACCAGCGATCTCGCCGCCCAGCAGATCTTTGGCCTCGCTGCCGATCGCGCAAGTGGCGCCATTTACCTCGCCACCGAGCGCGGTGTCTTCTACACGCTCAACAATCTTGAAACCGCCACCGCCCCCACCAGTTGGATCCGCCTCGGCGGCAATCTGCCGCGCGAAGCCGCGCTCGATGTTCTGCTCAACCCCGGCGGCAATTTCCTTTACACCTCCCTCGCTGGCGAAGGCGTTTTCCTCACCTACGCCCCCCATCGCCGCCGCACCCCGGCCTTGATCAGCGCCGCCGATCTGCAGACGCGCTCCGCCGCTCCCGGTGGCCTGATGTCTGTCGTCGGCATGAAGCTCACCCAGGCCCAGCTCGCCGGGCAAGCGCTCCCCATCCTCTCGGCCAACGCTGACGAGACGCAAGTCCAGATTCCTTACGAAGCCTCCATCACCACCGGCTCCCTTGAGCTCTCCACCGGTCGCAATTCAGTCCGCCTCGATCTCGACATCGCCCCCACCGCCCCCGTAATCTTTACCGATCGCGATGGCGCTCCGCTGCTGCTCGATGCCGAAACGGGTGAGTTGCTCGACCCTGCCCAACCCCTCCGCGCCGGTACGCGCGTTCAGATTCTGCTCACCGGTCTCGGTCGCGTCGAGCCCGCCTGGCCCGCTGGCGTGGCCGCCCCCACCCAGAATCCCCCGCGCGTCGTCGCCCCCGTCCGCGTCTGGCTCAATGACCAAACCCTCGAGGTCAGCAAGTCCGAGCTCGCTGGCGGATACGTCGGTTTTTACGCGGTTGAAACCAAACTGCCACCCGTCCTCGACAACGGCTTCGCCGAGATCCGCGTCGAGGCCGCCGGCCGTTTTTCCAATACGATCCGCGTCCGTGTTACCCTGTAATTTCCGTCTGTAGGTCTCCCCGTGGATAAATCACTTCAGAATGTAATCAAGCACGACCAGTTTGTGGAAACGGTCGGTGAAGCGTCCGAATATGTTTCGGGCCACAGAAAACAAGTCTTCCTCTACGTCGCCATTGCGGTGGTGCTCGTTGCCGCTGGATTTGGCTACTATTCGTACTCCAATTCCAAGCGCGCCGAACGCCAGCTTGCCCTCGGCGAAGCGATGGGCGTAGCCCAGGCCACCACCAGCCGCACGGTCAGCGAAGAAAAGAAAGTGGTTGATGCCTTCGCCAAGGTCTCTTCCGCCTACCCCGGCACCAAGGAAGGAGACATCGCCACCTACATGATCGCCATGCTCGACATCGAGCGCGGTGACCAGGCCGCCGGCGAAACCAAGCTCAAACAGGTGATGTCTGGTGATAAGGAGCCCGCCTCCCTTGCCAAGTACACCATGGCCGAGATCCTCGAAGGCCAGGGTAAATCCGCGGAAGCTGAAGCCCTCCTCCGTGAGCTCGTCGCGAATCCCACGTACATGATGCCCGTTGAGCAGTCCACTCTGCAGTTGGCCCGCGTGATTGCCAAGTCCAAGCCTCAAGAAGCTCGCAAGCTCCTCGAACCCCTGCGCACTGCCCGTAGCCCAATCGCCACACCAGTGCTCGAACTGCTTGGCACCCTGCCCGCAGCCCCCGGCAAATAACCCGGCATCCTCATGATCCGGTCCGGTTCCTTGGCCCAGCTTCGCTTCCCGGTGGAACGAAGTCTGGGCCGTCGTTTTCCAGAGAGCCTTCCCAGCTTTCGCAACGACTTCCAGCGTGACCGCGATCGCATCGTCCACTCCCGCGCCTTCCGCCGTCTCGAAGCCAAAACCCAGGTCTTCCCCGCCGGCATCTCCGATCACTTCCGCAATCGCCTCACCCACACCCTCGAAGTCGCCCAACTCGCCCGTACCGCCGCCCGTGTTCTTGGCGTCGATGAAGACTTCGCCGAAGCCCTCGCTCTCGCCCACGACATCGGTCACCCACCCTTCGCCCATTCCGGCGAAACCGCGCTCAATCAGATCCTCGCCCGCTTTGGCGAGCGCTTCGAGCACAACCTCCATTCCCTCCGCATTGTCGAAGCCTACGAGCACCGCTACGCCATGTACCCCGGCCTCAACCTCACCTTCGAGGTCCGCGAGGGCATCGTCAAACATTCCGCCGATCTCCCCGCCGGCTACACCGGCCCCCTCGAACAATACCTCCCCGGTCTCCGTCCCCCCATCGAAGCCCAGTTGATCGACCTCGTCGACGAGATCGCCTACAACACCGCCGACGTGGACGACGCGCACGAGGCCCGCTTCTTCACTCTCGCCGAGTTGGCCGCCGCCATACCCGTTGCGGCCGAAATGCTCGAAGAGGTCGAAACCATGTACCCCGCCGCCGAAGAGCGCATCCATCTGCACGAGATGCAGCGCCGCCTTATCGATCACCTCATGCGGGGCTTGATGCAGGGCACCATCGAGGCCTGCCAGTCCGCCGGGGTGCAATCTGTGGACGACGTTCGCCGCTGGCCCGAGCGACTCGTGCGCTTCACCCCCGAATCAGCCGCCACCTCACGCGCCCTCAAGCAATTCCTCCACGCCCGCGTCTACCACACCGAGATTCTGATTCAGGAACGCGACCAGTCCGCCCGCGAGATCACCCAGCTCTTCGATTACCTCTATGCTCACCCCGAGCATCTCCCCGGCACCCACATCGAAGGCACACTGCCCCGCCGCATCGCCGACTACATCGCCTCGATGACCGACACCTATTTCCGTCGCGTTTATAACGAGCTCGCCCCGCAGTTCAGTCCGACGTTACGTTCGTAACCTCAGCGCTCCGCACCCCATACATCTTCTCGAGTTGCCGTGCGATTTCGCGCGAGTAGCGGTCCGGATTGATATCGCCCTCTTCTTCTTCGACAACAAGAACTTTGACGTAGAAATTGTATTTCTTGGGCATGGGGATGGCTTGAGGAGGGATGGTGGCGAAAGTCGGGGTCGAACCGACACGTAGAGTGAACTACGGCAGATTTTGAGTCTGCTGCGTCTGCCAATTCCGCCATTTCGCCACGGCTTGGCACTTCACAGTTTAACACCGAAGCGATATAGTGCTCACCATGAATCTCAAGGCCGCCGCAGTCTCAACCCTCCTTGCCGGGCTCGCCATCTTCTTCTGGGGAGCCGCCGCCCACATGCTCGTTCCCGAGCCTGTCACCATCATTTCCGACCTCGCCGCGGTCGACGCCTTCGCCGCAAAACACACCCCCACCAACGGCGCCTACGCTGACCAGCGCGGCTTCATGGTCATCACCAGTTTCCTCCCCGATCGCTCCATCATGACCGACAAGCTCGGCCCCTTCCTCGTCAAAGAGCTCATCACCAACCTCATCCAGGCCTTCCTCATGTTCTTCATCCTCTCGGCCCTCCCGCGCACCACCATCACTCGCTACGCCACCATCGGCGCCGCCCTCGGTCTGCTGCTCTTCATCTCCACCGACGTCTCCTACGCCATCTGGTACGGCTTCACCACCCCCCTCATGATGATCGGCCTGCTTGATGCCGCAATCGGCTGCACGCTTGCCGGCGCCATCATCGGCTGGCGGCTCAACAAGGCATGATCACCCGCCGCACGCTCTTCGCCGCCTTCGCCCCCCGCAATCTCCGCGCCGAGTGGCGCGAGATCCTGGGCAAGCTCGAGCCCGATTCTCGCGACATGCGCTGGTTCCACCGCCGCATGACCGCCCGCGAGATCTCCGTCGAAGACGCCGGCTCCTATACCCGCCGCCACATCGAGCTCCCCCTCGAGATCGACTTCTACCAGCCCGCCCTCCTGCTCGAGCCCAAAGACATCCGCCCCGGCGAGCGTCGCCCCACCGTCATCGCCTGGGCCTCCACCTCGCCCGACTGGCGCAAGCCCGAAGACTGGTGGGGCCGCTGGCTCGCCAATCAGGGCTTCATCGTCCTCACCTCCTGGGCCCACATCCGCAACTATCGCGACGGCACCAGCTTCTCTAACGGCGTCAGCGAAAAAGTCTACTCCCGCTTCGGCCGCTGGGCCTCGATGTCACGCATGGTTTGGGACGTCCGCCAGCAAGCCCGCTGGCTCGCCTCCCGCCCCAACGTCGATCGCCACCACATCGGCTTCATCGGCAGCTCGCTCAGCGCCAAAACCGCGCTCTACTCCGCCGCCTTCGCCCCCGAGCTCAGCGCCCTCGTCTCCATCGATCCCCACGTCCCCCTCTGGGACGGCGGCACCAATTACCTCGACCCCTGGTATCTCGACGCCGATCGCAAGTTCCCCGACATCCGCACTCCCGAACAAACCGTGCGCAGCCTCCTCATCGGCCACGAGCACGACGAACTCCTCACCCTCGCCGCCCCCAAGCCCCTCCTCATCATCGGCGGCAACGACAAGAAACACTCCGACGGCCCCTCCACGCTCCCCCTCATCGAGAAGGTCAAGCCCCGCTATCCCAATCTCGAGTTCCACCTCCTCAACACGGGCCACACCCCCGTCCACCCCCAAATCGACGCCCTCTGGCAGCGTTTCTTCCCTCAGTTCCTCCGCCCCTCCGGCAAAAACTCGAGGTGATGGTAATCAAAACTGAAGTCCGCCAGATCGCTCGTCGCCTCCATCACCATCCGTTCCACCTTGCCCTCACGGTTCAAATGGAACGTCACAAACGCATCCGGAATCGTGTTGTCCTTCCACTTCACAACAAACGTATTGTGCTGAAAATGTTTCAGGCTTCCGTCCATCGCCGGCGTCGGCTCCATCTTCATCCTTAGCCCGCCATCCTCCACGCGCACCACCGCTCTCCCGTACCACGCATCCCGATACCCCTGCGCATAACCACTCAACGCCAGCGACGGCTGCGAATCCTTCGCCCGCTCCTCAAACACCTTCAACTCCTTGGCCCGCGCCTTCTCCCGCCCCTCCAGCCCCTGCGCCCGGATCACCCCGATCCAGTCCGGCGAGTTCGCCCCCAGATAGTGATCCACAATCAGATTCGTCAGCGCGCCAAACGCCCCACCCTCCTCCTGATTCGTCAACACAATCACTCCCAGGTTCAGCCCCGGCACAAACGTGATCTGCGTCACCATCCCCGTCAGCCCGCCGCTATGCTGCACCACCTTCCGCCCACGATAATCCTTCAGTGAGAACCCCAACCCATACGCCGCAAACTGCGCCTGCTGGTCCACCAGCGCCTTCGGCTGCTGCCCCACGTTGATCACCGTCTGCGCCGCCCACAGCTGCCGCCCCGTCCTCTCGCTGAACAGCCGCTTCTCCCCTTCAATCACCCCACTCGCCAGATGCACCTTCACCCACTGCGTAAGATCCGTCACATTCGCCTTGATGCCCGCCGCCGCGGCCCACACTTCATCCTGTGTCCACCGGATCGGCTTCAACTCGCCTTCCAGCCTCCACCCGCGCGAATGCGGCACCGCCGTATTCGCCGTCTCCTCCAGCCCCACATTC